>CAMNRH010000004.1 GCA_946552115.1 uncultured Lachnospiraceae bacterium | reverse complement strand
TAAAATATTAAATTTTCAAGGTTCTATTTCGTGGGCTTTTGACCCCAGCATCATTTTATATAAGTATCAGGTTTTAATTTTCGGTTGCTCAAGAGACACACAGTTTCTACACTCACCGTCTGCGGAAACTGGTCCACCGCCCTTGCCCTTTCCAACTCATACCCATTCTTTCGCAGAAATTTTACATCCCGCGCAAGTGTCGCCGAATCGCAGCTCACATATACAATCCTGTCCGGACGCATATCCGCCATCGTCCGAAGAAGTATTTCATCGCAGCCTTTCCTGGGCGGGTCTACAACTATCACATCCGCATTTACTCTCTCCCCCGGATGTTTCTTTTCATATTCTCTGTAATATCCCGGCAAAACCTCCTCCGCTTTCCCTGCATAAAATTCCGCATTGGATATCCCGTTGAGCTTCGCATTATTCCTAGCATCCTCAATCGCCTGCGGTACAATCTCCACACCGTATACCTGCTTCGCTTTCTGTGCAAGAAAAAGGGAAATAGTCCCGATTCCGCAGTACATGTCCCACACGGTCTCCTGTCCGGTAAGCCCGGCATAATCAAGCGCAAGACCATACAGCTTTTCCGTTTGCACCGGATTCACCTGATAAAAAGAAAGCGGCGATATCTGATATTTTATATCCCCGATATAATCCGTAATATATGTCTGCCCCCAAATCGGTCTTATCTGCGGCCCCATAATGACATTCGTTTTTTCCTTATTAATATTTACCGTAATACTTTCCATACCCCTAATTTCCGTCAGTCTCTCTGCGAGAGCCTTAGAATGAGGCAGACAGTTTCCGTTAATGACAAGACAGACCATAATTTCCTTTGTCTTAAAGCCATAACGGATAAGCACATGGCGAATAAGCCCTGCATGCTTTTCTTCATCATAAGCCGGTATCCGGTATTCTCTCATAAAGCTTAAAATTTCCTCTAAAATTTGCTTATTTACCGGTACTCCGAGCGCGCAATCCGTATTGGGAATCATACTGTGCGTCCTTCCGGCATAAAAGCCTGCGGCAGGATTCCCCTCTCTGTCCGCCCTTATCGGGAACTGCGCCTTATTCCTGTACTCAAAAGGCTGCTCCATACCGATAATAGGATCCATCACCCGGTCTAAAAGCTCCTCCGGAACCTCCCCGATACGGGTAAGATTACCCCGTACCTTAGCCTCCTTAAACGCAAGCTGCTTCTCATAAGACATCTCCTGAATCTGGCAGCCGCCGCATTGGCGTGCATACGGACATCTCGGCTTCACCCGGTATTCTGACGGTGTCAGGATATTTATAAGCTTTGCATAGCCATAGCTCTTTTTTGCTTTTATCACTTTCGCTTCTATCACATCACCAATAACCGTATCCTTAACAAACAATGTATATCCGTCTATTTTTCCAATGCCCTCTCCTCCGACTCCTATATCTTCAATCTGAAGCCTGACCATATCATTTTTCTGCATTACTTTCTTCATAATATTCCTCGCTTTTTAATCGGTAATCGGGGACGGGGTTTTTTTAAAAAAACCCCGTCCCCGATTTTCTCAAATTGGACTCGAACAGTTTATTATACCCCAGCCAGACATTTGATTTTTTTTCCTTAAAGATTTCTGTAAGTGTCTGCATCTTCGCATCTGCACAGTCCGCAAAATTAAGTGCCAGCGCCTCTGCGAGCGCCGGTTTTTTCGGAGAGCCGTATTCCAGCTCACCGTGATGTGCGATAATACAATGCTTCAGCTCGCTTGCCAGCTGTTCGGGAAATTCCGGAATTGCTCTGACGGCATCGCTTATCATTTCCACACCGATTACAATATGGCCTAAAAGCTGTCCGTCGTCAGTATAATCGTTTTCCGGAAACGCAGACAACTCTTTTGTCTTTCCAATATCGTGGCAGATCGCCGCCGCATACAGTAAATCACGATTCAATATCTTATATGCGCCAGCCATATATTCACAAAATTTTACTACGCTCAGCGTATGCTCCAAGAGGCCTCCGGCGAAACCGTGATGTACGCTTTTTGCTGCGGAATGGGTTTTAAATTTTTTTATGAATGCCTCGTCCTCTACGAAATAATATTCAACTGCCCTTTTCAGATAAGGATTTTTAATCTGACCAATATATTGTAACAGCTCCTGATACATGCCGTCCGTGTTCTTTTCGGTTGTCGGCATATAATCCGCCGGAATATACTCCCCCTCCTGTGCCTTTCGTATCTGCTTAATATTTAACTGAAGGTTATTATTATAACTGATGACCTCGCCGTATACTTCAATGAAATCCTTTTCATCATAATCTGCAATTCCGCCGGAGTTCGGATCCCATACCTTTCCGTCCAGCGTCCCTGTCTTGTCCTGCAGTATCAGATTATCATAGGGCTTTCCGTTTCGTGTCTCAGCGGAACGTTTTCCCTTGCACAGATATACATTCCGAATCAGCTCACCCGGTGCCAGTGTATTAATATATCTCATAATTTTTCACGCCTCTTTCTAATTTAGTCTTATTTCTTCGTGCCTACAGTAACCGAAAAATTAATATCTACATATTCTCCGCCTGTCCCCTGACGGCATCCCTTAAAAACGATCCTGTTTCCCTGTGATTTCCGCATCAAAAGCTTATGATACCCTGCAATATCTACAATCTCTGCATCGTCAACCGCAGTAATAATATCTCCGTTCTGGATACCTGCAGCCATCGCCGGAGAATCCGTCTCTACGGTTTTTACATAAACTCCTTTCGGAAGCCCCTGAGATTCCATATCCTCCGTAACATCCATTCCGCGGATTCCGATATACGGCACACTCTGTCCATTTGACAACAGCTCTATCACATCCTTAATGTCAGAAATACCATAACCGGCAATCTGGCTCCGGCTGTCCTCCTCCAAAAGTGTCTGGTCGACAATCGCAATCACCTCGCCCCGTATATTCATCAGCACTCCGCTTGCCCCGTCCGTACCTGAAATGTCGGTATACACTGCCTCGTACTGACCGTCGGACAGATTGATATTGGCCCTCTCTGTCGAAATAACTCCATAAGTATATGCGTTTGAATAGCCGAAAGGCTTCCCATATACAATCACCGTATCTCCTATATTGACCAGATTAGAATTTCCAAGCGCCGCCGTATCTATTTTGGTCCACATCTCTTCTGAAATTCCGGAACGGGCCACCGCATAAACAGACAGCCCAAGATTCCTGTCGCTTGCCTTTACAGTGGCGTCATAGCTGTCGCCTCCGAAAAATGTCACACGAATATGCTTCGCGTTCTTCACCGGACATATTTTCCCCAGTATCAAAAGCTCCTGTCCGTTATCTGCTACAATCACTCCGGAAATGCTCTGTCTGCTGCTGCGGAGCTCATCCTCCCATACATCCTTTTCCTCCAGACCGGTAATCTCTACAATACTGTCCGCCGAATCTTTCGCAACCTCTTTCAGGGATTGGAGCATCTGACGGTAACTCTCGGAATCAGGAGCCGTTTTTTCCTCCGGCTCCGGCGTATCCGGCTGCGCGGATGAATCCTCCTTTACGGCCTCCGTACCGCCTTCTGCATTTTCCTCCCCGTCCTCTTCTTCATCCTTTGGGATCGTAACCTGCTCGGGGTCTCCCCCCAGCTTATTCTCTATCCACGGTTTTGACACGCTAAAACTGAAGCACGTGACAACCCCGAACACTGAGCCAAGTGCTATCATATGCAAAATTCTGCTTCTTAATTTTTTCCCGCCCGTTTCATCCTTAATAACTTCCTGTAAAAAAGAATATTCCTCTTCCGAATCTTTCTGTTCTTCTTCCGGGACTTTCCGTTCTTCCATACCGACCGTTCTCCTTTACGCTCCTTTTATAAGTATACATGATAGCCCGGAAATGTTCAATATTTATCCTTTTCTTTACACTGTAAATAGGTTAAAATAAGTCTGGGTGATAAAATGAATAAAAAAACATTAACAAAATTAGAATATGACAAAATCATAGAGCTTTTAACCGAACACGCCTCTTCTTTCAGCGGAAAGGAGCGCTGCCGAAAATTAAAGCCTCATACGGATATTGAAACAATAGACGCCGCGCAGGAGGAGACCGCCGCTGCATTTACACGCATCGTAAAAAAGGGACGTCCCTCTTTCGGCGGTGTAAATCCGGTAAATGATTCCCTCCGCCGTCTGGAAATCGGGGGCGTATTAGGGAGCGGCGAGCTGCTTCGTATCTGCAGGCTTCTCGAAGCCGCAGGACGCGCAAAGACTTACGGCCGTCATGACAATGCCGATACACCTGAGGACTGTCTTGATTCTTATTTCTCACAGCTTATCCCCGTCGCGGTGCTGACGAAAGAAATACGCCGGTGTATCCTTGAGGAGGACGAAATCAGCGATGACGCAAGCCCGGCCCTTAAACACATCCGCCGGCAGATCGGACAGATGAACGACAAGGTTCATACTACCCTTTCCGGCATGGTAAACGGCTCTCTGCGCACCTGTCTGCAGGACGCTATTATTACGATGCGCGGAGACCGCTACTGTCTTCCCGTAAAAGCGGAGTACAGAAGTCAGGTATCCGGTATGATTCATGACCAGTCCTCCACCGGCTCTACATTGTTCATTGAGCCGATGGCTGTTGTAAAATTAAATAATGATTTAAAGGAGCTTTACGGGAAAGAGCAGGAGGAGATACAGGCTGTGCTTGCGCGTCTAAGCGAAGATACTGCCGAATATATTGAGAGCATCCGTACGGATTATACGATATTGACCGCTCTGGACTTTATTTTTGCCCGGGGAGCTCTTGCTCTCGATATGAATGCAAGCCGTCCGCTCTTTAATACTGAAAAAAGAATCCGTATTCGGGAAGGACGGCACCCCCTTTTGGACAAAAAAAGTGTTGTGCCGATTACCCTTACTCTGGGTGATACTTTTGACCTTCTGATTGTTACCGGTCCGAATACGGGCGGAAAAACGGTTTCCTTAAAAACTGTCGGCCTTTTCAGCCTGATGGGGCAGGCCGGACTTCATATTCCGGCGCTGGACCGCTCGGAGCTTGCCGTATTTTCCGACATTTACGCAGACATCGGAGATGAACAGAGCATTGAACAAAGCCTGAGTACATTTTCCTCGCATATGACAAATATTGTATCGTTTTTAAAAAAAATTGATGAAAATTCCCTTGTTCTTTTTGACGAGCTGGGGGCCGGAACAGACCCTGCCGAGGGCGCCGCACTTGCCACCTCTATCCTGCAGTATCTTCATGAGCGGGGTATCCGTACAATGGCTACGACCCATTACAGCGAGCTTAAGGTTTATGCGCTCACTACCCCCGGAGTAGAAAATGCATGCTGTGAATTCGATGTAGAAACGCTGCGTCCGACCTATCATCTGCTGATTGGTATTCCGGGGAAAAGCAACGCTTTCGCTATCGCCGGAAAGCTGGGACTTCCGGAGAATATTATTCGGGACGCCCGTTCCCGCTTAAGCGAGCAGGATGAATCCTTTGAGGATTTACTGACAGACCTTGAAACCAGCAGGCGAACCATCGAAAAGGAGCAGGCGCAGATCGCCTCCTACAGACGTGAACTGGAACGTCTGAAGCAGGAGACTGAAAACAAGCACAAAAAATTAGAGGAACAAAGAGAACGTATTCTGCGCGAGGCAAACGAAAAGGCTCACGCTATATTGGCCGAGGCAAAGGAAACCGCAGACGAAACGATACGCAGCTTTCACAAATTCGGAAAGGAATCTATCTCCGCAGCCGAGATGGAAAAAGAGAGGGAAAAACTCCGCAAAAAAATGGAGGCTGCCCGCTCTGGCATGAAAGCAGAGCCTCAGACTCCGAAAAAGATACACAAGCCCGGGGATTTCAAACCCGGCGAGACAGTAAAAGTTCTAAGCATGAATCTGACCGGAACCGTCTCTTCTGTCCCGGATTCCAAAGGGAATGTAACGGTGCAGATGGGAATTCTCCGCTCTCAGGTTCCTTTTTCCGACCTGGAAATCATCGAGGAAAAACCCGCTTACCTGAAAAAGACGGCAAGACAGACCGGAAAAGGTAAAATGAAGATGGGGAAATCCCTCTCCGTAAGCCCGGAAATCAATCTGCTTGGCAAAACCGTCGATGAGGCAATTGCAGAGCTTGACAAGTATTTGGACGATGCAAGCCTTGCACATTTAACGTCAGTCCGCATCGTTCACGGAAAAGGAACCGGCGCTTTAAGAAGCGGCATCCACAGCTATCTGAAACGCCAAAAGCATATAAAAGCTTTCCGCCTTGGAGCTTTCGGCGAAGGAGACGCAGGCGTTACAATTGCAGAGCTAAAATAGATTTTTCTGACATGGAGGACAATAATGGTAAACAAACAAAAAATCTTAATTGTAGACGACGACGAAAATATTGCAGAGCTTATCTCTCTGTATCTTACAAAAGAATGCTTTGACACAATGATGGTACATGACGGAGAGGAGGCGCTTGTTGCCTTTGACACCTATCAGCCGAACCTGATTCTTCTGGATCTTATGCTCCCGGGCATCGACGGCTACCAGGTCTGCCGCGAGATAAGAACCCGCTCCGCGGTTCCGATTATTATGCTCTCGGCAAAGGGAGAGGTTTTTGACAAGGTTTTAGGTCTGGAGCTGGGCGCCGATGATTATATTATGAAGCCGTTTGACTCCAAAGAGCTTGTCGCACGTGTCAAGGCCGTACTCAGGCGCTATCAGAATACTCCGAAACCGGAGGAGGCCTCCGGATACAGGGGAAAACGCGTAGAATATCCCGGAATTACAATTAACCTTACAAATTATTCTGTAATTGTGGACGGGCGCAGCGTGGAAATGCCCCCGAAAGAGCTGGAGCTTTTGTATTTCCTTGCGGCCTCCCCGAATCAGGTTTTTACAAGGGAACAGCTTCTGGACCAAATCTGGGGCTATGAATACATCGGAGATACACGGACCGTCGACGTCCATATCAAGCGAATCCGCGAAAAGGTCAAGGACCACAACGGCTGGAGCCTTGCTACTGTATGGGGAATCGGTTATAAATTCGAAGTAAAATAAAAAGGAGCTTTTCATGAAAAGCACACTCTATATCAAATTCATTATCATATATATCATTTTTGGATTTTTAAGCCTGTTTACTGCGGCGACGCTGACTCCCGGACTGGCATCCGGACCTTTGAGGCGTTCTGCTTCCTCCTCTTTGTACAGAGAAGCAAGCCTTGTCGCTTCCGATTATCTGCCCGGATATTTTTCAGAGCATCTTACGCTCAGCGACGTCCATATGCAGCTCAGCGGAATGGAGACACATCTGGACGCCGCAGTCTGGTTCGTAGACAGAGAGGGAAATCTCATTACCTCCGCACAGTCTGAGGATTTTCCTCCTGCTCCGTCAGTAATTGAAGCTTTCAATCCGGCAGAAGCAGGCAATTCCCAATATCTGCTCGGTGATTATCACGGTATCTTTGACAATGACGTGATTACTGTAATTGCCCCTGTCGTTCAGGATTTCCTGCCTCAGGGGTATCTTCTGATCCATAAAAATACCGCCGATCTTGATAAGGCCTTAGAGGTTCTGATGCGGGCCGCCTTTATCACACTCTTTGTTGTATACGGCCTCTCCTTTGTTATATTGCTCGCTTTTCAATTTCTCGTATACCGGCCCCTAAGCCTTATTACCGAAGCTGCCAAGCAGTACGCTTTCGGCAATCTGGATTACGAAATTCCGGTAAACACAGAGGATGAGATGGGTTATCTGTCGGCCTCTCTCAATTACATGTCTTCTCAGCTTAAGGATATGGAGGACTATCAGAAAAAATTCGTGGCAAACGTATCCCACGATTTCCGCTCTCCGCTCACCTCCATCAAAGGATATGCCGAGGCAATCATAGACGGCACTATCCCTCCTGAGCTTCAGGAAAAATATTTAAAAATCATTCTTTTTGAAACAGAAAGACTGACCGATTTAACGGAGGATTTGCTTACCCTGAATGAGTTTGATACAAAGAATCTGCTTCTTAATAAAGAGCCCTTTGATATTCATGAAATGATAAAAAAAGTGGCGGAATCATTTGAAGTACGCTGTAAACAAAAAAAAATATCCATAGAGCTTCTTTTTGCCACAAAAAACCTCAAGGTCATGGCAGACCGGCGTAAAATTCAGCAGGTTTTACACAACCTGCTGGATAATGCAATCAAATTCAGCGACGCCGACTCGATAATTACCATTGAGACAACCGAGCGTGGGGATAAAGTCTACACCTCAATTAAAGATAATGGTATCGGTATTCCCCGAAACGCCCTGAATAAAATCTGGGAACGCTTTTATAAAAGTGATTTATCCCGCGGAAAAGACAAAAAAGGAACCGGTCTGGGACTATCGATTACGAAAGAAGCAATACAGGCTCACGGTGAAAATATCAACGTTATAAGTACCGAGGGCGTCGGGACAGAATTTATATTCTCTCTGCCAAAGATATAGGGACGGGGCAGCCTCGCTGAAAGCTACGTATCCCCATGATAACTTTGCTTCGCTCGTTTGGGGACGGGGCAGCCTCGCTGAAAGCTACGTATCCCCCGTCCCCTTCGCCGCTTTCCATGCTGCGCCGGTGTTGACATAGGCCTCATTTCCCATCGACAAGGCTGCCCTTGCGGATGCGATAACACTCGCATATCCCATGCCGAAAGGATTCTGTATGATCAATCCGTCTACTTTTCCGTTTTCCAACGCTTCAAGCTCGGCCTGGTTCCCGTCGTACCCTATGACGGCCGCGGTTTCATTTTCTGCCCGGTTAAGCGCCTCTACCGCAGCTTCTACAGCCGTTCCGTCAGTTGCGAAGATTCCTTTTACCTCCGGGTTTTTTTCAAGAATGTAATCCAGAATTTCCTCCTCCGATATTTCCTCCGGATTTTCCAGCTTCTTTTTCTTTGCAATCTCTTTCTGTTTTTCCTCCATCTGGTCCATACGGTAAATCTCTGCAATTTTGATTTCCGGATAATCGGACTGAAGCTTTTCCACAAATCCGTTCTCCCGCTCCAAAGCCGACATGGACTTTGAATCCTGCACGAGAACAATCACCTCTCCTTCATTTCCGATTAGACCGGCCATTTTCTCCGCCGCCATCTGCGCCGTTCCCCGATTATCCGTAGAAACCGTAGCCATCAGCCCCTGATAATCGCTTCCCGAATCCAGCGCGACAATCGGAATCCCGTTGCTTGCCGCAAGGTCAAACTGTACGCCGCATGCTTTCGCGTCCGCTATAGAAATACTAAGTCCAACCGGATATCTGGCAAGCTCTTCGTCTAATATATTCACCTGCTCGTCTACATTTCCCTCCTCCGCGGGGCCGCTGTAGGTTACCTTTATCTCATCTTTCCCCTGATAGCCCAGCTCGGCATTCAAATCCGCAGCTGCCTGCTCGGCGCCTTTTTTTACCTGATCCCAATATTCACCGCCGCTTCCTTTCCCGATAACAGAAAGATAAGAGCCAGGCTCAAGCTTAAGTCCGGATATATCCCTGTAGGCAGCCGGCTCTATCATATCCAGCATTTCCTGATATTCCTTTTCCTCCACCTGTACCGGAGTCTCCAGCTTTTTCTCCGCCTCTGTCTTATGCTCCTCCTCTTTTTTCGGAGCACATCCGCAGATACCGATTGCCATACATAGTACGGCAGCAATTATTCTTTTACATTTTTTCATCCATTACGCCTCCCTAAAGCAATCATTATTGCCAACAAACACTATACAACAATTTTTTGGTGATTTGGTGAAAAAATTCTTAAATTTTTCTGTACTTAATTTAGACCATGATTTCTGCTTGTATATTTTCGCCTTTTGTATTATCATAAGAGAAAGAAAAAAAGGAGGTACATACCAATGGCACACGTAATTAATGATGAATGCGTAAGCTGTGGAGCTTGCGAAGCAGAATGTCCAGTAGGCGCTATTTCTCAGGGTGCAAACCATTATGAGATTGACGCAGATGCCTGTGTTGATTGTGGCGCATGTGCTGCTCAGTGCCCAACAGGAGCTATTTCCGAGGGCTAAAAATAGCTGGCTCGTTGGGGACTTTTCAAACGGGGAGGAAAATAATCTCTCATTCCCGTTTGAAAAGTCCCCAACTTTTTTATTTTACACGACCTTTTTTGACTTTCTTTTTCACTCCCCTGTGCTATTCTATATCTGAAAAAAGACAAGCATTCGCTAATAAGGGGGTTTTTATTATGAGTCATGCACTTGAACAGCTGAAAAAGGAAACAAAAGACGACGCCAAACTGTATGGCTGCCTCAAGGAGCTGTACGAGCAGGGAATTCCGTTTGAAGAGCTGAAAGGATTGATTCCGGATATTAAAAGAACAAGAGAGCAATTACAGATGAAACGTATCTTAGAAAATAATAACGAAGTACTGCTTGCCATGTTCAGCCGGGAAATGTCTTTTCTTTTGGATGCTAAGGAGCGTCAGGAAGAAGAGCAATTCAAAAAACTGGACCAGCTCATCAGGCAACAGCAATCCTTTCGAAAGGCTGCCGCCCAGAGCGGTCCGGTTGAAAAGCTAAAGCGGCTGCTACTGCCGGCTTAAATTGGCAAATTTCGTATAATCCGCAAGCCATGCCAGATTAACGGTCCCCACAGGGCCGTTTCTTTGTTTTGCGATGATAATCTCCGCCTGTTTTTTATATTCGGAGTCCTTATTATAATACTCGTCACGGTAAATAAACATTACCACATCCGCATCCTGCTCAATAGCGCCCGATTCACGGAGGTCCGACAGCATCGGGCGCTTGTCCGGCCTCGATTCTACCGCCCGGCTAAGCTGCGAAAGCGCTACTACAGGGACATTCAGTTCCCTTGCAAGAGCTTTCAGGGAACGTGATATCTCCGATATTTCCTGCTGCCTCGACTCCGGACGTTTTCCCACACTTCCGGTCATCAGCTGCAGATAATCAATGATGATGAGCTGTACATCGTGCTCCAGCTTATATTTCCTGCATTTTGAGCGCAGCTCTGATACGGAGATACCCGGCGTATCATCGATAATCAGCTTCGACTTCCCGATAATTCCTGCTCCTTCAATCAGCTTTTCCCAATCGGAATCTTTAAGATTACCAGTACGTATTGCCTGCGAATCCACCTGAGATTCCAGAGAAAAAAGCCGGTTCACCAGCTGCTCCTTAGACATCTCCAAAGAAAAGACCGCCACTCCCTTTTCTTTCTTAAACGCCACATATTGCGCAATATTCAGGACAAACGCCGTCTTTCCCATCGAAGGCCTGGCCGCAATCAGCACCAAATCCGACGGCTGCAAACCTGAAAGCTTGTAGTCCAAATCAATAAAGCCTGTCGGAATTCCCGTCACGGCCCCTTTATTCTTAGATGCTCTTTCAATTCTCTCAAGCGCACTTAGTACGACATCCTTAATCGGAACATAGTCCCCCGCGTTCCTGCGCTGAAGAAGTTCAAAAACAGATTTTTCCGTTGTTTCCAGAATCGACTCAAGAGGTTCTTTTCCGGCATAACAGAGATTCGATATTTCATCATTCAGCTTAATCAGCCTGCGCATCACAGATTTATCCGCTACAATTTCGGCGTAATATCTTGCATTGGCAGAGGTCGATGTTGACTCCAGCAAATCTCTGACAAATTCAAGACTTGCAATCTCCGGAGGCACATCCTTTTCCGTCAGCCGTTCCTTGAGAGTAACCAAATCCACCGGCTTTCCCTCATTAAATAATTCCAGCACAGAATCAAAGACAGCCCCATAGGCTGTCTGATAAAAATCCTTTCCGCTGATAATTTCAGAGGCCGCTGTAATGGCGTCCTTATCCATCAGCATAGCGCCTACAACTGCCTGCTCCGCTTCGATACTATGGGGCATGACCCTTTTTATGAGCGCCTCTTCCATCCGCTATTCCTCCTACGCTTCCTCTGTCACATTTACCCTAAGCTTCGCCGTCACCTTAGGATGCAGCTTCACCGGCACCTCCTGAACTCCCAGCGTTTTAATGGTTTCCTTTAACTGAATCTTCTTCTTATCAATCTCAAGGTCCAGCTGCTCCTTCACCGCTATGGCAATTTCCTTTGAAGATATGGAACCGAATGCTTTCCCTCCCTCTCCGGTTTTAATGGACATCTCGATTTTTCCGGCGTCAATCCGCTCTCCCAGTGCTTTCGCAGCCTCATACTGCTCTTTCGCCTGCTTTTCCTCGTTCGCCCTCTTAAGTTTTAATTCATTCATATTCTTATTATTGGCTTCCACGCCTTTTTTTGTCTTTAAAATAAAATTTCTTGCGTATCCGTCGCTTACCTCTACAATATCGCCCTTTTTCCCAAGCGACTTTACATCCTCTGTCAATATTACTTTCATCCTAAATATCTCCTTTCTTCGTCATATCATCAAGCACATGCTTCAGGCTTGCTACCGCCCTGCTCATATCTGTATAATCAAATTGCGCGCCCGAGGCGTTCATATGTCCGCCGCCTCCCAGCTTTTCCATAATAATCTGGACGTTTATCTCATCAATCGAGCGGGCGCTGACATAAATTCTGCCGTTATACTCCGTCAGCACAAAGGAAGCCTTAATCTGGCTGATGTCAAGCAGCTCATTGGCCGCCTGCGCGCCTACAATTGTAGGGCTCTCTATGGCTAAGCCCTCTCCTCTTGCAATGGCAAATCTTGACTGATAAACCTCCGCGCTGCTGATAATCTCCGCCTTTGCCCGGTACGCGTCCATATCGTCCCGAAACATCTTGCGGACCTGCGTAATATCCGCTCCGTTTCTTCTTAAAAACGCCGCAGCCTCAAATGTCCTTACACCTGTACGGCTTACGAAATTACTTGTGTCAATCATAATACCGGCATACATACTGCTGGCTTCCATACTGGGTATTTTAATATCGTCCACAATATATTGAAGCACCTCCGCCACCATCTCACAGGCCGAGGACGCATACGGCTCAATATAAGACAGCAGCGCATTTTCTATATTATCGCTGCTCTGCCTGTGATGATCAAGGACAACTATCGTCTTCGCTATATGAAGGAGCTCCTCGCACTCCGTCATCTTCGGGCGGTTCGTATCTACAACAATTACCAGGGAATTTTCATCCGCCATATCGACCGCTTCTTCCGAACTTAAAAACATATCCTCCGGATAGGAATCATTCTCTATATACAGATTGTAAAGCGGACGGAGCGACGCCGACACCTCATTGATAATAATGTGTCCCCTTTTTCCCAGAGCAATTGCGGCCCGGCAAATACCAATCGCCGCTCCGAAAGAATCCGCATCCATAAATTTATGACCCATCACAAAGATTTTATCCTTCACGGTAATAAACTCACGGAGAGCCTCCGCCTTTACACGGGCTTTCACACGGGTATTCTTTGCTGTCTGCTCACGCTTGCCGCCGAAATATGTAACGCCCCGGGCGTCCTTGATTACCGCCTGGTCTCCGCCTCTGGCAAGTGCAAGATCAATCGCAACACGGGCAAAATTGTTACTCTGCGCATAAGATTCCATACTTAAGCCAAGCCCGATACTTAATGTCGCCGAAATAGAATTTCCGATATTAATGGACTTCACATCCTCCAGCAGGGAAAATTTATCTGCCTCCAATTCTTTAAAATACTGCTTCTTAATCGCAATAAAATATTTGTCTGTCTCAATCTTTTTTACAAGTCCGTCAACTTTTGCAATATACTGATTAATTTTTCTGTCCACGAGAGCCACAAGGAGAGACTGCCTTACCTCCTCAATGCTTCCCATAACCTCGTCATAATTGTCTATATAAATAAGTCCCGCAACTAAACGCTGCTCCTCATTTTCCTTGATATAATGGTTGAGCTCCGTCACATCCTGGAGATAAACCGCAATAAAATATTCTTTCTCCTCCGGCAGCTCCAGAAGCTTCTCCGTTTCATTAAAGCCCCTGACCGACACTCTGCGAAGCTCCGCCTTATATTCCCGCTCCTCATAATAAACGTCCATCTCAACAATATCGTTCTCTTCTCTCGGAAAGATGCTTTGATTCAGCTCCGGCATATGCTTGCTGAGATAGGGTTCCTTAAGGCCCTTCACTCCCAAAATCTGCTCAAACTGACTGTTTCTCCAAATCATCTTGCCGTCCTCAAGGAGAATCGCATAAGGAACCGCAAGCTCCCTAAGCAGCGTATTCTGCACAACGCCGTACTGGGCCGCAAACTCCACAAGATCTTTCACAATTAACGATTTGCTGTAAAGATACAGCATACCGGTAATCAGAATATAGATCCCCACAAAAATGAACAAAAGAACACCGGCTCTCCTGTCAATCCGATATACCCAGATATTCATGGCAATCAGAAGCACTGCCATAGCAGCAGGCCACTGCATATAAAAACGCAGCTGTCCTTTCAGCCGAACCTTCTGATTCGTTTTTTTTCTAACTTTCTTCTTTTCTTTCATCACTATTAATCCTCAAAAAAACCTACCGCGTGTCACAGTAGGTTTATTATAGCATCTTTTAGAATAAAAGAAAAGTTAATTATATCCGTTCGGATTCCGGCTCTGCCAGCGCCATGTATCCTCACACATCTCTTCCAGGCTGCGCTCCGCTTTCCATCCCAGCACCTTAAGCGCTTTCCCAGGGTCTGCATAGCACATCGCAATATCCCCTTCACGCCTCGGCTTAATCTCATACGGAATCTCTTTTCCGCTGGCTTTCGAAAATGCTTTTACCATATCCAGCACGGAATATCCCACTCCCGTACCCAGATTAATAATATCCAGCCCCGGATTCGTAAAAATATAATCTATCGCCTTTACATGTCCGACCGCCAAATCCACTACGTGAATATAATCGCGTACTCCTGTTCCGTCAGGCGTATCATAATCATCTCCGAACACACCCAGCTTTTCGAGCTTTCCTACCGCAACCTGCGAAATATAGGGCATCAGATTATTCGGAATCCCTTTCGGATCCTCCCCAATCCGTCCGCTCTTATGTGCGCCTACCGGATTAAAATAACGAAGAAGAATTACATTCCATGCCGGATCAGACTTCTGCAAATCCGTCATAATCTGTTCCATCATTGATTTTGTCCATCCGTAAGGATTTGTACACTGCCCTTTCTGACACTCCTCCGTAATCGGAATTACCTCCGGACTTCCGTAAACAGTCGCGGAAGAACTGAAGACAATATTTTTTACGCCTGCCCCCCGCATAACGTCCATCAATGTCAGCGTCCCGGTAATATTATTATGATAATATTCCAGCGGCTTCTGTACGGATTCTCCAACCGCCTTAAGCGCTGCGCAATGAATAACCGCATCAACCTTTTCCTCATCAAACATTGCCTTAAGCGCCGGCGCATCCAGCACATCCCCCTCGTAAAAATAAATTCTTTTTCCCGTCAGTTCTTCCACCCTTTTTATGGATTCCTTTGAAGAATTACTGAGATTATCATAAACTACAACCTCATATCCCGCTTTCAAAAGCTCCAGTGCGGTGTGACTTCCGATATAACCTGCCCCGCCGGTAATTAATATCTTTGCCATATTATCCTGCCTCCTGACTAATTACATTTTTTATAATCTCCTGCATAGTATACCACTTCTCTTCCATATCTTCAACAAGCTTAAACTGCGTACGGCATCTGTCCAGATTGTGATGCTCCCTGTGTATTTTAAAATACGTATCTCCCTGAAGATAATCCGTAAGAAAACGCATGCCGCATTCAAAGGACATTACTTTCGCTCCCATAGGCATAAGCTCAAGCTCCCTTTTTGTAAGCTTTCCGCCGCACCCTTTGATAAAGCCCCTCGCATACAGCTCAAACAGCTCCATACTGCAGGACACCTTACTCAAATCCTGTTCATCCTCAGCCGCGGTGCTGGCGCCGAACCGAATCGAATCTCCGAAATCATACATAACAAGTCCCGGCATAACCGTATCTAAATCTATCACACAAATCGCTTTTCCCGTCTTACTGTCAATCAGAACATTATTAAGCTTCGTATCATTATGTGTAACACGCAGCGGAATCTCTCCTTTCTTAAGAAGATTGGAAAAATAATCCGCCACATCCTCTCTTTCTAAGACAAAGGCTATCTCTTTCCGGGCAGAAGCAGCCCTCCCAAGCCTGTCCTCCTCCACAGCTTTCTTAAATACCGCAAATCTCGCTTTTGTATCATGGAAGCCTTCTATCGTCTCATAAAGCGTATCCGCCGGGTACTCCGAAAGCAGCTGCTGAAAATTTCCAAATGCCACTGCGCTCTGATAAAAGTGCTCCGGTTTCTCCACCCGGTCATAACCTACCGCGTCCGTAATATACGTATAGGTACGCCAGTATTCGCCCGACGAATCCACATAATATGCTTTTCCGTCCAATGCCGGAATAAAATTCAGCGTCTCACGCCCAGGGTCTCCTCCCCTTTCTTCTATTCTCTCTTTCAGATACGCCGTCACATTCATAACATTTTCCATCAGCTCGGCCGGCCTCGGAAATACTTCTTTGTTCATCCTCTGGAGAATCGCCTGACTCCGTTTTCCATCCCCGTCCTCAAAATCGAGCAAATACGTATCATTGATATGCCCGCCTCCGTAAGGGGTCTTTTTTACAAATGTTCCTTCATATCTGAAATTTTTAATCACTTCCTCCACCACTGGTTTCTCCATCGCTAAAGCCCCCTTAAACTATATTGTATACCAGAGAATCTCATTTGCCTCAAGCCGCAAATCGAAGCTCGTTCCGTCGCCCTTATAAACAGTCGTCCGCTGAGGTTCATAAGTATTATTTACCACACAGTATTTTCCATTCTGAATATACGCATGAACCTCCACATTCACATTGCTGCTGAACCACCGCAGAAGCCGGGACTCACTGCCGGAAGCCCATAGAATTGCCCGATATAAAAGACGGCTGTTTTCAAAGCTGTAGGGAAGTCCGCTCATATAAACGCCTCTCCCTGCTCCGAATTCATGCGCTGCCAGCTGAACACCGTGCTCTATCTGTCTGATTACCGTTGTATTTTCCAAAGCAAAAATATTCTTCTTTCCTTCTCCAAAGTCAACCTCACCTGTACAGTCCTCTGTAATAAAATGCTCATGCTCTTCCCAGTTATATTTATCGACATTTAAGGTAAAACCCGTCTCCTCCTCTACGCCCAAAATATCAGAAAGCTGGAAAAAACGCCCTTCCCACTGATATGCGGCGGGCTCGCCCACACCGATAAAACCGCCGCCCCGATAGACAAACCTTTTCACCGCTGTCAGAATCTTTTCATCCTTCCAGTTCTCTCCGCCGCTGTATGCGGTATACGCGTCCCCCACGTTCAGAATCACATCTATCTCATCAAGAACCTCCGGATTCTCCCGGATGTCGTCAAAGCTGATATATCTCACATCAAAGGGCGCGCCGCTGAGCGCCTCTATAATTCCCGCGTAGGAATAATTCTGCTTATAGTAAATCGCATGGTGGACCATATGATTGCCCCACGCGCGCATCTTTCCCCAGCAATTTAACACCGCGACAGTCTTCACACAATAGGGAACGGTCCCTTTTATATTCTGATACAGGAGACGGAACTCCTCGCATACGCTCTCAACATAATCGATAAACTCCGGAAATTCCATAGCAAGCTTTAAATATCCGCCGTAACCTATGCGGTCTATCGGCTTTCTTAAAATCGCCCTTCTTGCCGTCACCCAGTTCACTTTTGCCTCTTTTACCGGATCACCTCCCTCATGAAAGGTATCCGGAAAGAAATACGGGAGAAAACGGCCCTCCCTGTATTTTACCCCTTCAATATCACTGATAAGCCGAAGCGTCGCTCCGTTCCCCACACTGCCCACAACCGCGTCAAGGCCGATTTCTTTAAATTCCTCCATGAAAGGCTCTGTTCCGATCCAGTGATCCCCGAGGAACATCATCGCCTCTTTACCGCACTCATGAGTAATATCTACCATCTCTTTTGCGAGCTTTGCGACCTCCCGCCTTTGAAAATCCTGAAAATCCCGGAACTCCTTAGACGGCACACGGTAAGTATTATTCATATACCCTTCGTCAATAATGTACTCCGGACGGAATTTATATCCGCACTCCTTTTCAAACTGCTCAAGAATATACGGACTAACCGACGCAGAATAACCATACCAGTCCACGTACCTTTCTCTTGCAAGCTCGTCAAAAATCAAGGTGAACTGGTGAAAAAAAGTCGTATACCGAATTACGTCCACATGGGGATTCCTCCGGATGTATTTCCGCAGACGCTCCATCGAAAACGCTCTTGTCTTAGGCTGACGCACATCAAAGGTAATCTGCTTCTCCACATCTTTCCAGCCGTTTGTAACCGCGTTATACATATGCACCGGGTCCCACATAATATACGCGAGAAAGCTGACCGTATAATTATGAAATGCTTTCGTATGGGAGATTACAACATCCCCTGTCTCCTCCTCATACGCCCATGCTTCCTCCGGATGGATTTCCCCCGTCGTCCTGTCTATAACCTCCCACCATCTCTTAATATCATCCCGTGAATTAACTGCAAGCATATCCGGATAGAGATGGTTCATCAAATGGATCCTTAAATTGTCCTCCACTGCATTATAAAACGGCGTCATAATGTACATCTGCTGTATCTCATCAGGATTATTTCCTGCCCAGTCATTATCCTTTCTTGTGGTGTAATAAGTAGAATATACTTTCGCACCTACGTTCCGAAGCTCCTCAGGATACTCCGTCCCGTCACAGTCACGGATAGCGTCGGCGCCCCACCGTTTTACAAGCTCAAGCGTTTCCGGCACTACGTCCACATCCGTCGGAATCGTAACTCTCCCTTTTATACAATCGCTCATTTGCGTGCTCCTTTTTATTATTCTTAACTATAAGAATACCTATTTTTTCTTCCCCCGTCAATCAAAAAAAGGACACGTACTTATTTTGTACCATGTCCTTTTTATCGGTTAAAAATCTATCTTCTTCGCAAACAGTGCATTCCTGTATAGTGATTCCAGCTGAAGCCCTGAAGAGTATCCCGCCGTCAATTCATCTATTTTCCCATTTACGGCAGGGTGATAATACCTGCCTTCCTGCTCCGCACGCTTTCCCGCACGCACTGCCGTTTCAAGAATCCTTCTGTCCTGTATTCTTTTATCCTCGGCGATTTCATGAATAATCAGACAGGGAGGCCAAACGCTTCCGTCCTTATAAATACCCTGAAGCATCACCTTATCACCGGGAAATATATAACCGGTACAATACTCCCTCTCCGCCCCCAGCACAGCAACGCCGTGTCCTGTAAGCCATGAAATAGTTTTCTCCCTGTCCAGCATATCTTTCGGACCCGTCGAAACAAGAGAAACCGGAAGCTCGGCCAGCGCAGGAAGATCCGGGCACAGCTCCTCGCCCCTGATATCTCCGATTCCCCCCATTCCGCATGTCACCGCCATGGGAATTCCAAGTCTCTGACACACTTTCATAGTCCCTGACGCCGTCAGCGCCCCTGAAAGGTTTTCCGTCAGAGCGGCTTCCAGCAGATTACAGTCTATGCGGATAAGCTCCGGGGCCCTCGTCCTGAATTCCAGATAGCTTTCAATTCCTCCGATTACGATCTCCCCTTCTGATACCCACGCAATATTTTCCGTGTTATCTGTCCATATCTTTCTTATCTCTTTATTCGCTACAGACCTTAAACCGTGGGTCAGGAGCGCTGTTTCTATCAGACAATCCACCTTTTTATCTCCAACCGTCAAACTCAGCTATATTATCCTGATTTACAAGTGTCAGCGGCAGATATACCGGCTCCTCAAAAGTCTTTCCCTGCGCAAGAAGCATCGCCATCTCCTCTGCCGCCTTTGTATAAACGGTGCTTGAATAAGTCATGCTTCCCATCATGGTTCCCTCTTCAATCGCCGCCTTAGCATCGGAGGTATAATCTACGCCGTATATCATAACGTCTTTATTTTCCATTTCCTGTAATGCACGCACTGCAGCCAGCGCCATATTATCATTACATGCAAATATTCCTTTCACCTCTGGATTGGCCGTCAAAATATCCTTTGTTGCCTCAAATGCTTTCTCTGTATCCCAATCACATGCCTGCGTTGCAACAAGCTCAATTCCGTCCGTTTCCTCAAATACATTCTTAGCGCCGTTTGTTCTGCCTACGCTCTGCCCCGCGCCCTCAAGACCTGATAAAATAGCGACCTGGCCGCCGTCCTTCATACGGGAAATCATATCATTTGCAACTGTGCTGCCCTGCTCTTCAAAATTAACCGTAATCTTTCCGTCAAGATGTCCGCCGGCATCCTTAAGTGCGTCCGCGTCTACTCCCGGGCCCAGGTTTATAACCGGAATTCCCGCTTCATTGGCAGCGACAATACCCGGTATCAGATTCGTTCCGTCTATCGGAGATACGATAATCGCATCAAAATCCATCGGAATCATCGTCTGCAGGGAATCCAGCTGCCCGGCAGTATCATCCTCAGCGGATGCCTCAAACACTTCGACCTCGATTCCAAGCTCTTTTCCGGCTTCCTCATAGCGTGTTTTCATAGTCCCCCAGAACTCATTTGCCGTAGAGCTAATCAAAATACCGATACGCTCTCCCTTTCCGCTTTCGGGAAGCTCTCCCAGCGCGTCATTCATCTGCTTTTCAATATCTGCAAGAATTGCGTCCACTCCTCCTGCCGCTTCCGCCTCATGGTTCTCCTCAGACTCCTCAGGCTCTGCCTGAACCTCTTCTTTCTTCTCAGGCTCCTGTTCCTCCTGATTGCCGCCGCAGCCTGCCATCAACAGACCCATACAGCTTACTGCAAGTAAAATTGCAAGCATTCTTTTCTTCATAGTACTTCCTCCTGAATATAATATTTATTTCATTAAGGCCCCTGTTTTACGGACCCTAATTTCGGAAATCAATACCGACACCAAAAGCAGAAACCCTGTGATCCACTGCTGATAATCCGAAGAAACGCTCATAAGTGTCAGTCCGTTGCGTATCACGCCTAAAATCAATACGGCTAATACGGTTCCACCTATACTTGCCCTGCCTCCGGTAATTGCCGTCCCGCCCATAACCGCAGCGGTTATCGCATCCAGCTCCATATTCATACCGGCATTCGGCTCTGCGGAATTAAGCCTTGCCGTTATAATTACCGCCGTTACCGCAGCCGTCGCCCCAAGAAACACATGTACGGAAATCCTGATTCTCCCCACATGAATCCCTGATTTTTCCAGCGCATCCTTATTTCCCCCCAGGGCCGTCACATAATTCCCCCATTTCATATGAAACATAAGCGGAAATGAAACAAACACCAGAAGAATTGCAAGAATTACTGAAAGCTGCAGCCCGCCAATACGTCCGATTCCAAGAAAAATAAACTCCTGACCGAACCGCGTAATCGGCTTTCCGTCTGTAACCATAAGTGAAATCCCACGCAGCATACCACTGACCGCGAGTGTCAGTATAAAAAAATTAATCCCCGTATAATGAATCAGTATTCCGTTTAACGCCCCCATTGCCGCACCGGAACAGATGCCCAAAGCCACTGCCGCAGGCACAGAAAAACCTGCATGAAGACTGACCGCCATAATGACTCCGCACATAGATACAACCGCGCCCGCCGAAAGATCCATAACGCCGGAAGCAATCACAAAGGTCATCCCGACAGCAAGTATCATCCTGTAGCTGTTCGCCTCCAGAATATTTTTTATATTTTTCCATGTCAGAAAGTATTTGCTTTCCGCAGTCAGAATAATACAAATCAAAATCATCACGGCAAGGAGAAATATCTGCTGGGAATACTTGCTAAACCATTTCCTCATCTGTCATCTCCTCTTCTTTCTCCACAATCATTTCATGCAGCTTTTGCGGAGAGCTGTCCCCCGTAAGGAATGAATCCACCAGAAACCCGTTGTGCAGCACGCAGATTCTGTCCGCCACGTCAAACACCTGAAACAAATTATGACTGATAAGAATAATTGTTTTCCCCTGCTTTTTCAAATCCAGAAAAAGCTCCATAATGCGGCTTGTCTCTTTTAAACCCATAGCCGAGGTCGGCTCGTCAAATATCATAATATCCCCGCCTGCATAAACTGCTCTTGCAACAGCCAGAGCCTGCCTTTGCCCTCCCGACATCTTTTCCACCGGCTGGGTAATATCGGGGATAGAAATATGAAGCCTTTTCAGCAGTTCTTTTGTCCTTTCCCGCATAAGCCTGTGATCGAGCAGGATTTTGCATTTCATAATCTCTCTTCCCAGAAAAATATTCCCCGCGCAATCCTTACAATTGTCAAGCGCCAGATCCTGATATACAGTAGTAATTCCCTGCTCTATTGCCTGTTTTGCTGTAAGGGAAGCAAATACCCTGTCCCTGATATGTATCTCTCCCCCATCCGGCTTCAATCCTCCCGCCAGAATCTTTATTAATGTACTCTTCCCCGAGCCGTTATCTCCCACAATCGCCGTAACCTCTCCAGGATAAGCTTTAAAGTCCACGCCGCCAAGCGCCTGGATATATCCAAATCTTTTCTTTACCTGTTTCATCTCAACAACGGGCGTATCCATTCTATCCTCCGAAATATAATAAAATATCTTTCCGCAATCTTTCTTCACCTGTCCACTAATCATAGTATAAAATATAGAACCCGTCTAATCGTTTATTTTTATATGTGACATTATTATAGAAATCATCTATATGTTTTCAACTTTCTATCTTCAAAAAATTCCGTCAGAAACTCATAGAACTCCACAACATTATGATTATCCGTTTTATTTCGGTTATAACTGATAATAATGTCTCTCTGACAGACCGGCTCTTCTATTTTTAAAAGCCGTACATGCCCGCTGCCCGCGCTGCCCCATGTGAACTCCGGCCAAAAACCGATTCCCATATTTGCCGCAATCATATTTTTTACCGCGGACGGATTATCACTTTCAAAAATGATTTTAGGCGTAAAGCCCGCATGCTGGCAGAACTTATCGCAAATATAGCGGAATTCTCTCGAACCAAGCAGACTGATAAAGCTCTCTTTCGCCGCTTCCGAAAGGCGAATGGAAGTTCTTCCGCAATATTTTTCATTTTTCGGAACAGCCAGATAGATTTCCTCTGCACATGCGAAGCTGTTCTCCTGTTCCGCCGCCTGATAGAATAATTTTGTCGTAACCGCAATATCATACAGCTCGCTTTCCGAATTCTGCTGGAGCTGAAAATGAATATCCCCGTGCTCCTTTTTATATTCAATAATTGCCTCCATCACAAGACTGGACGCCGCCAATACATTCATATGTATCGTCTCACTCTCAAGCGCAACCATCATTTTTAGCTGTTCCGGAATATCATCTATCTGTGCCATCAACGGATCCAGCTTTTTCTGCAAATACTTTCCGTACTCTGTCAGTACAATATTGCGTCCTTTTGCGGCAAACAGCGGCACTCCCAAATCATTTTCCAGCCTCCGTATCGCCTGTGTCAAAGCCGGCTGTGTAATGTGCAGATTTTTTGCGCTGTTCGTCATATGCTTTGTTCTGGCCGCCTCTAAAAAATACCGTATCTGCGTAAGTTCCATCTTCCCGCCTCCTCGCATACTTCGTTAAGGTTTTTTCTATTTTATAATGTTAACATTATGATTTTTATAAATATTATATATTAGACATAATCATAGGTCAATGCTAGACTGTAGATGAAAGAAAAAACAAAGCTGTCACAAAAAGAAAGTGAGGGAATAAAAATGGCCGAATTACTCGAGTCAACCATGCTGATTTGCTTTGGATTGTCATGGCCAATGAATCTTGCAAAAAATATCAAAGCAAAATCAGCCCGCAACATGAGTCTCCAGTTCATCCTTCTTATCATCACCGGATATGTCGCTGGAATCTCTGCAAAGCTTTACAATCACAGATTCAATTACGTACTGGTAGTATATCTTCTAAACTTAGTTGTCGTATCCGCAAATGTGGTCGTCTATTTTATCAACCGCCGTTATGACAGGCAGGCGCAGACGGCCGCTGCAAACCAGACGGGCATGGCATCTGCATCTTTTAAACCATCAATTCAAACATCAATTCAAAATCAGGGAGACGATGAAATGGAAACCTATCGTGAACTTAACAGTATTACCGAAGCAGGCGGCGTTGTGCTTTTTGGCTCTAACACATTTGCTTCTCTTCCAATCGGAGAGCTTGCTCAGGCCTTTCGTATTACAGAGCCGATTTATAACCGAAGCATCAGGGACGTGCGCATCGATCATATAGAAAGCTATTTAAAGGTATGTCTGTATGACTTAAATCCCCGCAGGATTTTTGTAAATATGGGAGATGTCGATATCCTTGACGAAAATGTAGATGTGGATAATTTCATTTCGAAATACGAATGGCTCCTTTATATGATACACACAAAAACACAGGCTTCTATTTATATCGTCCCGATTGTTTCAGACTGTCCGGCAGCATTTAAAATAAATCAGCGTCTAAAAGCACTGGCTGTTCAGACCGGCTGCAAATATATTGATGTTTCAGGCGCTCTGGAATCCAAACGCCCCACTCTTCGTCTGTTCGAATTATTAAAGGTTCATATGCGCAATCAT
Organism: uncultured Lachnospiraceae bacterium; assembly: GCA_946552115.1. Lineage (GTDB taxonomy): Bacteria > Bacillota > Clostridia > Lachnospirales > Lachnospiraceae > CAPEBR01. The sequence continues at coordinate 91,206 of CAMNRH010000004.1, read as the reverse complement.
CCGATTAATTTTGCAGACGCTATGGAGGTCGGAAACTTAAGCGGCCGCAGGACCGGAGATGTTCCAAACGACGGCCGGCCCTCCGCTGAACCGGGCAGGAAAATGGTTCCAAACAGGCAGGCACTGTAAAAAAATCCCCCGCTGCAGGCGATAATGCGTTAAATTTGCAATCACGCTTACAGCAGGGGCCTTTTTAATCTTTTTAACAGAACAATATGATCAGCTGGGAAGCCAGCACTACCGCAATCAATGCAATCGGATATGTAGCCGCGTACGCTGACGCAATATCCTCTGTTCCCGCCATATTAATCAGTGTTCCGAGAGCCGGAGTACTTGTCATGCCTCCGGTAAGCGAACCAAGATTGTTAAGCAGCGGAAGCTTCAGTATATTCTTTGCAATGATGAATCCGACCACCATAGGAAGTATTGTCATAATCGCTCCGTAGAGAAAATAAACCGGCTCAAAGTATTCTACGAATTTCGCTCCGCCGGATACTCCCGCTCCGATAAGGAACAGCATAAGCCCCAGCTCCCTTAGCATTTTAAGTGTAGAGCTTTTCGGCACAATCGATATCTTCCCGATATGTCCGTAATGCCCGAATACAAGAGCGGTAAGGAGACATCCTCCGGTCGTGGTCAGCGAAAAATTATGATAGCTTATGCCGCCCACAAGAATCCCGATTACAGCCGCCAGTGAAAAGGCCATAAACCCGAACTCGTCCACCTCTGTCAGAATCAGGCTCTTTTTCTTCCGCCCTTCCCTTTCTTTCGTCACAATTTTTTCCACCTCTTCGCTCATGTCCGCTTTCATAATCTTAGGAACAATCTGTACAAAGAGAACAACTCCGATAACGCCGAACAGATACGCGATTCCATATCCCACGGATACCAGCGCCTCAAGTTCGGCTCCGACAGCCGCCTTTGACGCGGAAAATGCCGGTGTGCTTGTAAGCGCTCCCGAAAGGATACCGACCAGAATCGCCTTAAACTGGTTATGGTCAAGCTCTGTAAAATTACCGCCGATAAAAATACATGCAATACAGGTAATTGCCGCCGCAAGAATAATCACGGCTCCCAGCAGAACATAGGATTTAAAATTCCGCTTCAGATTACCGAAAAAGTTCGGTCCCGCAATAAACCCCACTGAGGTTACAAAGAAAACCAGTCCCATATTTTCTACAATCTTCAGCGCATCCGTGGCGAACGACATCTCTCCTGCCATCAGGTTATCGGACAATTTTCCATAGAACAGGCACCCGTAAACCAGTGCAATGATAAATACTCCTGCAGTTCCAAGATCAATTCCCTTTACCTCTATCCTGCCGATGGAATATCCGACAGCGGCAATTACAAAAACACCGAATGTAAGAAATGTAACGGCTTTCACCGCTAATATTCCTCCAAATAACTCCATGTCTTACGGCTCCCTTCTACTTATGTTCATTCAGGTAAGCGGCCCGTCCGCTCTCGTACAGGTTATTGCCTTCACTGTCAATAATGACAACAAGCGGCATATCTTCTACATAAAGCTTTCTAAGCGCCTCTGCTCCCAAATCCTCATAAGCAATCAGCTCCGCCTTTTTAATACATTTTGCAAGAAGCGCTCCCGCTCCTCCGATCGCTCCGAAATAGACGCCTGAATATTTTTTCATGGCGTCGACAACCTCCGGAAGACGCGCGCCCTTTCCAATCATACCGCGCGCTCCTACAGACATCATTGTCGGCGCATAGGCATCCATACGTCCGCTTGTCGTAGGCCCCGCAGAGCCAATCACCTGTCCCGGCTTTGCCGGTGTGGGCCCTACATAATAGATAGTCGCGTCGGCCGGATCGAAAGGAATCTTTTCTCCCTTCGCCAAAGCCTCGCACATCCTTTTATGCCCCGCGTCACGGGATGTATAGATTGTTCCGGTTACAAGTACACTGTCACCGGCATGGAGCGTTTTTGCGAGCTCCTCTGTAAGTGGTAATGTAATTTTTCTTGCCGCCATCTAAATCACCTCCGTTTTATGACGTGTTACATGGCAGTTAATATTTACTGCACATGGCATGCCTGCAATATGGGTTGGCAGCGTTTCAATGTTAAGGCCGATTGCCGTCGTCTTTCCGCCAAAGCCCTGCGGTCCGATTCCAAGCCCGTTAATCTTCTCCAGCATCTCCCTCTCAAGATCCGCATAAAATTCGTCCGGATTCGAGGAATCAATCGGTCTCATAAGCGCTTTCTTCGCAAGGAGCGCCGCCTTATCAAAGGTTCCGCCGATTCCAACTCCCACTACCATAGGCGGACACGGGTTCGGTCCCGCTGTCTCTACAACCTCAAGGATAAAATCCTTAATGCCCTGAAGACCGTGAGACGGCTTAAACATACGAATCTGGCTCATATTTTCACTTCCGAAGCCTTTCGGCCCTACCGTAACTTTAATCTGCTCGCCCGGAACAATCTCTGTATAGAGCATCGCCGGTGTATTGTCGCCGGTATTTCCGCGGCGCACCGGGTCTTTTACAACGGATTTCCGAAGATAGCCCCTGTCATATCCGCGGCGCACCCCTTCGTCGACTGCGTCTGCAAGATTTCCTCCCGTCAGATGAACGTCCTGCCCAATCTCCAAAAATACACATGCCATGCCCGTATCCTGACAAATCGGCACACATTCGCTGTCGGCAATCTCGAAATTTTCAATAATATTGTCAAGAACACCCTTTGCTATCTCGCCATCCTCACACGCACGGCAATTTTTAATTGCACATTTTACGTCTTCCGGAAGATGTTCATTTGCTTCGATACAAAGCTTTTCTACGATATCCGTAATTTTGCTTACTTCTATCTCGCGCATAATCTAATCTCCTCTTATTTTTTAATGATGCCGGGGTCAAAAAGCATTTTGACCCCCTGATGCTATATCTGTCTTTCGTGACGGGCATATTGCGGAAGAAGCTTCGGCGATACCTCGTCTGTCGCTGCGCAGGCGCTCTTTAACTCCTCGTCATAGCCTGCTACATGGTCGAGATTCATCGTGCCAGGCTCTGTCTCTTTCGCCTTTGCCGCCGCCCTTTTACCCGCATTTCGGCCAAACACGATAACGTCAAGAAGGGAATTTCCCATCAGTCGGTTTCTTCCGTGAATTCCGCCTGCAACCTCTCCTGCCGCCAAAAGATTCGGAATTGCTTTTGTAAACCCGTCCCCGTCAATCTCAAGACCGCCGTTCTGATAATGCAGCGTCGGATAAATCAAAATCGGTACCTTTCTCATATCAATTCCGTAATTCATATACATACGGAACATTGCCGGAATTCTCTTCTCGATCGTTCCCTCTCCTCCGAGAATTTCAATCATAGGCGTATCAAGCCATACGCCCTGCTGCCCGCCGGGCGCCTCTACACCGCGGCCTTCCCTGCACTCCCGGATCACGCCTGACGCATTGACGTCACGCGTCTCCAGAGGATGAATATATGCTTCGCCCCTGGCATTGACAAGCTGAGCACCGACGGAGCGGACCTTCTCTGTAACGAGCGCACCGCGGATCTGTACCGGATGAGCAACACCTGTCGGATGATACTGAATGGAATCCTGATAAAGAAGCGGCACTCCCGCTCTATATCCCAGTACAAGTCCGTCAGCCGTCGCCCCGTAGTGATTGGACGTCGGAAATCCCTGATAATGCATTCTTCCTGCGCCGCCCGTTGCGATAACAACGGTCTTTGCTCTTGCGACAGAATAATCTCCTGTTTCCATATTGAGAAGAACCGCGCCTGCCGCCTGCCCTTTCTCATCCTTGATAATCTCTACCGCGGAGGTAAATTCTACAACCGGGATCTGACGGTTTAATACCTCATCGCGAAGCGTACGCATAATCTCCGCCCCGGAATAATCCTTACATGCATGCATTCTCTTTCTGGATGTACCGCCGCCGTGGGTCGTCACCATACGTCCGTCCGCATCCTTGTCAAACATAACGCCAAGCTCATTTAACCACTTAATCGCATCCGGAGCCTCCATTACGAGACGCTTTACCAGCTCCGGCCTCGCGGCAAAATGTCCGCCTCCAAAACAATCCAGATAATGCTGCAGGGGAGAATCATTCTCCTTATCTGCCGCCTGAATACCGCCTTCCGCCATCATTGTATTCGCATCGCCGATACGAAGCTTTGTTACAATCATAACATCCGCGCCCGCGTTATGCGCCTCAATCGCGCAGGAGGAACCGGCGCCGCCGCCGCCGATTACAAGTACGTCCACGTCATAGTCAATTTTTGTAAGGTCAATATCCTCATTCAGGATACGGCTTGTGGAATGAAGCATCTCTGCCAGCTCAACCGGCGCTTTCTGCCCTTTATTCGGTCCCACCTTAATTTCCGCAAAAGCATCCGGATTATAATCCGGGTGGAATTCCTTAAGAAGAGCGTCTTTTTCATCGGCAGTCAGTCGTCTCGGCTCCGCAGACATGCGTTCCGCTCTCGTAGCCTCTACCTTTTTGATGGATTCCATCATATTCTCTGGATATGGTGTATACATGATTTGCGCCCTCCCTTACTTTTCAATCTCTCTCGTATTATAAAGTTCCTGCATCTCCGTGATTGGTTTCTGCATAATCTGCTCGATAAGCCCGTCATATTCGCCCCTGTTAATTTCCTCCACACGCTCCTTCAAATGCTCTGTCTCCGGTGCGATATACTTTCCGGTAAGACGTCTTGCCAAAACACCTACATGCGGATGAGAAATTCCCGCCGGGCACCTTACCGTACAGCAGCCGCATCCAATACAGTCAAAGGATTCCTCCGCACATTTCTCAAACTCACCGCGCTGCGCATAGGCAATATACTGCATAACATTTAGATCCTGCGTACAGGATTTCGTGCAGGCATTACATCCGATACAGCTATAAATCTCTGGATAAAGCTCCATCATAATCTGCTGTGTCGGCTTAATCTCTTCAATATCATAGGTTCTCTTATCTGTCGGGAAAAACGGAATACTTGCCACATACATCCCTTCCTCTACCTGCGTCTGGCAGGCAAGGCAGGTCTTTAATTCATTTTTCCCCTTAATTCTATACACCGTCGCACAGGCGCCGCAGAAGCCGTGACGGCAGCCGCAGCCTCTTTTCCATGTATAACCGGCATATTCCATAGCGGTCATAATCGTAAGATCTGCCGGAACACGGTATCTCTTACCGCTGAAATATACATTTACCATATTCTCCATGTTATTTGATTCCTTTCTATTAGTATTCATCCGGCAGTTCCTCTATCTCGTCAAACCGGAACACCGGACCGTCCTTACATACATACCTGGAGCCGATGTTGCAGCGGCCGCACTTTCCTACGCCGCATTTCATACGGAGCTCAAGTGTGGTGTACACCTGTCCGGCCGTAAAGCCAAGCTCCTTAAGCCCTGCAAGCACGAATTTAATCATAATCGGAGGACCGCACACAAGCGCCGTCCGGTCTGTGTCAAAGCCAAGCTCCTTCACATAATTCGGGACAAATCCTACATGTCCGTCCCAGCCCTCCTGCTCTCTGTCGATGGTCAGATATACGTTCACGCCCTCCGCGTTCATCCAGACCTCCTGAATCTCCTTTAGCTGAACTAAATCCTCTGCCGAACGGGAGCCGTATACAATATCTACCGTCCCGTAATTTGCACGGTTATCCAGCACATAATTGATGACGGAACGGAGCGGCGCAAGACCGATACCGCCCGCGATAAATAAAAGATTCTTTCCCTTAAGCTCTGTTTCCACCGGAAAAGAATTCCCGTACGGTCCGCGTACTGTAATCTCATCGCCCGCCTCCAGGCTATGGAGATAATCGGTCAGGATTCCGCATTTTTTAATGCTGAACTCCTGGTATTCCTTGTTTGTGGGCGAAGAAGTAATGGAAAACATGCCCTCGCTGATGCCGGGCGCACAGAGCATCGCGCATTGTCCCGGCATATGCTCAAAGAGCTTTCCGCCCTCCGGCGCATTCACACGGAATGTCTTTACGTCCGGCGTCTCCTCACGGATGTCAGTAATGACGCCTACCTTTGGAATCAGAGTATCTGATGTATAATTTTTATGACAGGTACATTCGCCCATTATTTTTCACCTCCCTGATTCTGAAATGCTTTGATGACCTTAACAATATTAAGAGCCGACGGGCATTTCTCCACACAGCGTCCGCAGCCTGTGCAGGAATACATCCCGTCGTTATTGGCCGGATAATATACAAGCTTATGCATGAATCTCTGGCGGAATCTCTGCATCTGGCTCGTACGGTTGTTGCCGTGGGCCATCATCGTAAAGTCCGAATACATACAGGAATCCCAGCATCTGTAACGGGAAACGCTGTTTCCTGCAGTGTAATCCTTAATATCATAGCACTGGCAGGTCGGGCATACAAAGGTACAGGTACCGCATGCCAGACACGGCTTATACAGCTCCTCCCACAAAGGAGAATCGAATTTCTCAGAAAGAACGTCTCCGTTCCAGCCCTCTAAAGAAAGGTTCATATACGGCAGCTTTTCTATCATCCTGTGAATTGCATCCTTTTCCGCTTCCACAGATACGCCGTCAGCCTCATCCGTCTCTGCCAAAAGGCTTTTTACTGCTTCTGTCAGCGCCTCGCCTTTTTCGGTCAGCGCTTCCCAGTAAAGCTCTTCCCCTGCCGGAAAACAGGCGACATCGGACGCAGGATTTGCGGCGTCCACGCCAAACACCTTACAGAAACAGGTTTCCTCCGGCTCATGGCACGCAAGCGCAACAACGGTTCCGTGATCCCTTCTGGCAGCATAAAAAGTATCAACCGGTTCTGACAGGAATACCTTATCCAAAACCTCCAGCCCTCTTACATCGCACGCTTTCATGCCGAATACGACAAAATTTTGTTCCTTTAAGGCCTCTGGTTCTACGGACATCTTCTTCCCCTCTTTTTTTACCGTATAGAGGCTTTCACTCTGCGGAAAAAACGCATCCTTTGCCGACTTTACGGTTTTTAATGTCATAAGGTCGACCTCCGCATCCTCACTCCATGCCGCAAAGTTTGTCTGTCCGGCTTTCTTAACCGGGAGATATAACCCGTAGGTTTCCGCGATTAACCGGAATAATGCGGAAAGATTTTCTTTTGCTATCTTATACATACATTATCCCCTCTTTCCTACAATACTTGGTTCCGCGTCCTCAAACGTATAGTCCGTGAGCGGTGCTTTCGAATCAATGTCTGCTCCTGCCTGATATTCTCCGTACAGCTCGTCAATATCCTTAATAAACTTACGGTTAAACAGGTGAAGCGGAATTCCCTGCGGGCATACACGGCTGCACTCACCGCAGTCTGTACATCTTCCCGCCACATGAAAGGCACGGATAATATGGAACATTTTTTCCTCAAAGGAATCCACATTTGCTTTCTGCGAGCTGTCGAACTTATTGCTGTCAAATACACATTTCCGGCAGCTGCAGGCAGGACAAACATTTCTGCAGGCATTACAGCGGATACATTTTCCGAGCTCACTCTGAAAATAAGAAAATTTTTCCTCCGGACTCAAAGACTCGATTCTTTCTACCTCGCCGAAACGCTCCGCGTCTTTCGTTTCTTTGGACTCTCCAATCTGCTCGTCAAAAATCACATGCTCCTTGCCCTTGCAGACATGGCATCGCTCCAGCATGCCATCCGCATAGGCAAGAGATTTTTCTCCGTAAATCGTCTGAATCTTCAAAGTTTCGGCATCGTCGGTAAGCTCGGCGCCCTCAATGCTCTCGATTCCCCTGATGCCCCGGGCCCTGATTTTTTCAATATCCAGCTTCCCTTTACAGCCCACGCCTGCAATGTACGCTTTTTCTCTGTCCACGCGGTGTTCTTTGATTAGCTGCATAAAGCTGTACGTATCACATGGCTTTAAACAAACCATTGTCTTTCCTTCCATTTTGGAAGCTTCTATCATATATTTGCTTAAATTCGCTCCGCAGAAGCCGTTGTATACAAAATCCTCAAGCGCCTCTGCCGTCTCGAAATAAGCCGGCTCCGGATTATAAGGCAAGTCTCCGGCTTTCCAGCCGAGAACCCGTGCCACAGTTCCGTCTGCCAGCAGCTCTTTTGCACGGTTTATTAATTCTTGCATCTTAAATCCCCCAATCTCACATTTTCTCCCAGAGAATAAATCTTCTCCACAAAGCTGTTCATTGTCTCGGAAAATTTCACGCCCTCTGCCGCAGATACCCATTCCACACGGGTACGCCCGCTTTCCACACCGATGTAATCGAGCATGGAGAAAAGAAGCGTCATACGTCTTCTTGCATAATAATTTCCTGTGCTGTAATGACAATCGCCCGGATGGCACCCGCACATAATCACCCCGTCCGCTCCTTTTTCAAACGCTCTTAAAATGAACATCGGATTCACCCGGCAGGAACACGGGACACGGATAATCTTCACATCCGCAGGGTAGGTAAGACGGCTGCTTCCCGCCAAATCAGCTCCTGCATAACTGCACCAGTTACAGCAGAACGCTACAATCTTCGGTTTGAATTCTTTCTTCTCTAACGGCATATCGCATCCACCTCCGCTATAATCTGTCTGTTTGAAAATCCCTGTAAATCCATAGCTCCCGACGGACACGCAACCGTACACGCGCCGCAGCCCTGACACAATGCATTATTTACTACCGCAATGCGGCGCGTCTCACGGATACCGTGATCATTAACCTCTTTATCCTCATAGGTAATGGCGCCATACGGACATACATTTTCACAGGACGAGCATCCATTGCACAAAAGCTCATCAGAGTGCGCGGTACACGGATTCGTCATTAATTTGTCCTTGGCGAGAAGCCCGATCGCCTTTACGGCAGCCGCACCCGCCTGTGCGACCGTCTCGGGAATGTCTTTCGGGCCCTGACATACGCCGGACAGGAAAATACCCGCAGTCGGCGACTCTACCGGACGAAGCTTTGCATGCGCCTCTGTCAGGAAATTATTCGTATCGATACTTGCAGTCAGCATCGTTGCAATCTTACGCACATCCGGATTCGGCTCAATCGCCGTCGCAAGAACAACCATATCCGCTTCTTTCAGAATCTGCCGGTTATCGAGGAGGTCGCTTCCCTGCACCAGCAGTTTTCCATCGGGCTTAGGGATTACCTTTCCGACCTGCCCCTTAATGTAATTGACGCCGTACTGCTCTACTGCTCTTCTGTAAAACTCATCAAAGTTCTTGCCCGGCGTACGGACGTCAATATAAAATACGGTGACATTTACATCCGGATATTTATCGCGAATCAGCATCGCGTGCTTTGCCGTGTACATACAGCATATTTTAGAGCAATAGGGCTTTCCTCTGTCATCCGCGCAGCGGCTTCCCACACACTGAATAAATACAATCTCTTTCGGAGCTTTCCCGTCAGAGAGGCGCTCCAGATGACCGTGTGTCGGCCCCGCCGCATTCATAACACGCTCTAACTCCAGCGAAGTAATCACGTCCTTACTCTGGCTGTACGCATACTCGTCATATCTGTCAAGCTTAATCGTATCAAAGCCTGTTGCGACTACAATAGCGCCATATTTCTCCGTTATAATCTCATCCTTCTGCTCATAGTCGATGGCTCCCGCCTGACATACCTTAGAGCAGACACCGCATTTACCGGTCCTGAACTTAATACATGCTTCACGGTCAATGACCGGAACATTCGGAATGGCCTGTGCAAACGGAGTGTAAATCGCGCTCCTTGTATTTAATCCCCGGTTAAATTCACTCGGCGCTTTTTTGGACGGACATTTTTCCTGACATACCCCGCAGCCGGTACATTTGTTCATATCCACGCTTCTTGCTTTCCTGCGGATGTCTACGGTAAAATCGCCCACGAAACCGCTTACCTTTTCCACCTCGCTGTATGTATAGATTGTAATCTTCTCATGAGCCGAGGCCTCTACCATCTTCGGCGTCAGGATACACGCCGAACAGTCCAGGGTCGGGAAAGTCTTGTCAAGCTGTGACATTCTCCCCCCGATACTCGGTGTCTTTTCTACAATATCCACCTCGTAGCCAGCGTCCGCAATATCCAGCGCCGTCTGAATACCCGCGATACCGCCGCCGATTACCAGCGCTCTCTTTGTCACCCTGCTTTCGCCTGCCTGAAGAGGCGTGTTTAAATTCACTTTCGCAACTGCCGCCCTCATCAGAATAACCGCTTTCTTCGTTGCTTCCTCCATATCCTTATGAATCCATGAACAATGCTCACGGATATTGGCAATCTCAACCATATACGGGTTTAAGCCCGCGCGCTCTGCCGCCTTTCTGAATGTAGCCTCATGCATACGCGGGGAACAGGAACATACAACAATTCCTGTCAGGCCTTTCTCCTGAATCGCTGCCGCAATTTTTGCCTGCCCAGCCTCGGAACACATATACTGGTAGTCTTCGGCATGTGCAACGCCCGGCTCCATAAGCGCCATTTCCGCTACCTTACTTACGTCTACCGTCGCGGCGATATTACTTCCGCAGTGGCAGACAAATACTCCTATCCTCTGCACCTGACTCACCTCCTGTATCTTCTGAATGCACTGACTAACAACTGCTGCGGAAGCTCCGGATCAAGCAATTCCGGAATCTCGTCTGCTTTCAGATAATCCTGCCCTTTCTTTCGGACTACCATCTGCCTTGCCGCATCAATCAGCTTTCCAGGCTTCACATCACGGGGACATCTCTCTACACAGGCAAAGCAGGAAAGACATTTCCATAATGATTTGGAATTGATAAGGCTTTCTATATCCTCATTCACAACATACGACACAAACTGATGGGGCTTAATATCCATCTCGTTATAAGACGGACAGGTTGCAGAACATTTCCCGCATTTCATACATTTAAGCGGATTGACACCGCTGATTTCCCTTATCATCTCTGCCTGTTTTTTCCCGGGATTCATAATGCCTGCACCTCCTCCTTTATTTCTTCTTTCACGCCGAGCGCCTCCGCGAGAAGCTCCGTAAAATAAACAACCGGAAGCTTCACGCCCGTACTCTTATTAAGATTATACAGGCACAGCGGACACGCGGTAGTGAGCATCTCCACCCCAAATCCCTCCGCGCTCTCCATAATTTTCTCACACATATTTTTTGACATTTCCTTTTCCTTTAAGGAAATATACCCGCCGCAGCATTCGTTGCGGTACGGATAAATCACCGGCTCCGCACCGATTGCACGGATAAAGTCTTCCATAATCTTCGGATTCTCCGGGTCGTCAAAGTTTAAAAGCCTGCCCGGACGCAGGAGCAGACATCCGTAATAGGCGCCGATTTTCTTCCCTGTCAAAGGATTGGTCACTTTTTTCTTTAATTCGTCAAAACCAACCCTGTCACGAAGAATCTCCAGGAAATGAAGAACCTCCGTCTCACCCGCATAAGGCTCGTCAAGCTCCATATAATTATTTGCTCTCACACGGATGTCCTCTACATTTTTCATATCATCATTCACACGCTTGATCACATGATGACATGCGGAACACATCGTCACCAGACTCTGCCCCTTTACTTTCGCCTCATTAAGAGCACGAACTGAAGACAGCTTCGTGGCAATCTCATCGGAACCAAGCGGATAGACACCGCCACAGCACTGCCAGTCCTCGATTTCCACAAGTTCAATGCCAAGCGCCGCCGCCGAAGCTCTCGCATAAGCATCCAGAGCCTTTGCCTTTGTTCTCAAAGTGCATCCCGGATAATAACTGTACTTCATAGTTCTCGCTGTCCTTTCTCTATATTTTTATAAATCGATCTGAGCAATTACTTCTTTCAGTGCATCTGCACTCTTCTTAAGCTTCTCTACCTCTTCGTCGGTAAGTGTCATCGGAATTTTACCCTGAATACCATTCGGCCCCACAAGCGCAAGCGTGCTTAAAGCTACGTCCTCGATTCCGTATTCCCCGTGCATCATGGAGGACACGGTTGATACCGATTCAGAGGCTGACATCAGAATACTGCACAATCTGCAGACGCCTCTGCTTACCGCGTAAAAGGTTGCTCCCTTGTTTGCAATAATCTTTCCGCCGGATTTCTGCACATAAGAAAGCATAGCTTCCTTATCCAATGCTCCGGCAGTTTTTCCCAGATGCGGCATCATTTCATAATAATCGTCTACATTAACACCTGCAATCCTTGCTGCCGACCATGGGATAAAAGAGGTATCTCCATGCTCGCCAAATACATATGCATGAATATTTCTCTGCGCAACCTTAAAATGCTCTGACAATCCGCAGCGAAGTCTTGCCGAATCTAAAATTGTACCTGAACCGATAATCTGATTTTCAGGAATTCCTGAAATCTTCGTAAATACATAAGTCATAATGTCAACCGGATTGCTTACAATAATATAAAGCGCATTCGGCGCGGCCTTTACAATTTCCGGCGTAATCTCTTTCAAAATATTCACATTCGTCTGCGTCAGTTCAATTCTTGTCTGTCCCGGCTTACGCGCAATTCCTGATGTAATAATTACAATGTCGGAATCCTTTGCGTCGTCATAGTCTCCCGCAATAATAGAAACCGGATCTCTAAAGCAGGTTCCCTGCTCGATATCCATAACTTCGCCTTCCACCTTTTCCCTGTTAATGTCGATCATAACGATCTCAGATGCCATATCCTCCCCGGATAATGTATATGCAATGGTTGCACCTACACTTCCTGCTCCAATAATTGTGACCTTACAGCTCATGTCTTCTTCTCCTTTTATTGCTTTTTACTTGTAATGATACGGTAAATCGCCTGTCGCATTTTGCCGTCACATTCCATATTATACATTATTGATAATAAATTAACAACCTTTTATTAATGGAAGATTATACAATTTATTTTCCAAATTCTGTCCATTCTGCCCAAAAACACACCTCCAAAAATCTTTCCGTCTATTAATATAACGGCAGAGATGCCGTATCTATGACTTTAATATCATAAATACGGCATCTCTTATCTCTCATTCACACTTATTAACTTAACTAATCCTGAACGTATGGCATCAATGCAATATGACGCGCCCTCTTAATTGCTACCGTAAGCGCTCTCTGATGCTTCGCGCAGTTTCCGGTAATTCTTCTCGGAAGAATCTTCCCTCTCTCAGAGATATACTTTCTCAGCTTTGCTACATCCTTATAATCAATTTCGTTATTTTCTTTCCCGCAGAATACGCAGACTTTCTTTCTTCTGCGCCCGCCGCCTCTTCTCTTGAAACCGCCTTCCGGACGGCTGCCTTTATCAAAAGCCATCTTGCTTTCCCTCCTTTTCATCACAATGAAACGCTTTAATTAAATGGAAGCTCCTCGTCAATTCCATCCGGAATATTCATGAAGCCGTCTCCTGCATCAGATACAGGCGCCGGCGCAGGTGCCGGAGCCGACTGATAACGTCCCGCATTTGCATCGCTGACCGCCTTGCTCTCCGCAAACTCCTGATCCTCAACTACAACATCGGTCGTGTATACTTTCTGACCGTCCCTGTTTGTGTAGCTCCCCGTCTGAATACGTCCGGTAACAATTACCTTAAGTCCCTGACGGAAATACTTTTCTGCGAATTCCGCACTTCTTCCAAATGCCACACAACCGATAAAATCCGCGGTCTGATCGTCATTATTACGTCTGAATCTGCGGTCAACAGCCAATGTGTATCTTGCAACAGCCATAGAACTGTCCCCCTGAGAATATCTCACCTCGGGGTCTCTCGTCAAGCGTCCCATTAAAATCACTTTATTCATATCATTACCTCTACTTCCCGCTTATGCTTCCTGTCTAACGCATAAATATCTGATGACGCCTTCCATAATGCGAATTCTCTGCTCGATTTCGCCCGGAGCCTCTGCATCAGACTCGAAGTGGATGAAATAGTAATATGCTTCTTTCATCTTCTGAATTTCGTAAGCTAATCTCTTCTTACCCCATTCATCAACGTCTGAGATCTGGCCGCCGAAACGTTCAACTAATGCTTTTACTTTTTCGATAACCTGTGCTCTTTCGTCGTCTTCGATTTTTGCACTGACAACAACAGCTAATTCATATTTGTTCATGTCGTCTCTGCACCTCCTTCTGGTCTTTTGGCCCCCGTCTTCTTTCCCCGGGAGCAAGGATATCCGGAACTGTTTTCCTCCGGAATTTATTGTATCACGAATTCATATGATACCATAATCAGGCGCCTGTTTCAAGACTTTTTCTTCAAATCCTTTGTATTTTTTTCCACCAGCTTCCTTGCAATCATAATCTGGTGGGCGCACCCTCTGCACTTTAACCTGAAATCCGCTCCAACCCGCAGAATCTCCCATTCTCTGCTGCCGCACGGATGCTGCTTTTTCAGGGTTACAATATCTCCAACCTCATAATCATATCCCATCTTCCTTTACTCCTCCTTAAGCAAAACATCTTTTTCAAGCACACCGCGTACAATAAAGCGGTGATTATCATTTGCACTGGTACAGGTAGACAGTGTTACTATCGTATCTTCCACTCCTACCTCCACCCCGGTATCGTAATCCGACACATCCTTTGTCATCTTTAAAAATTTCGCATACACCTCGTCAGAAGCAAATTGGGTGAGATACGTATCCGATTCATCCTCCACCTCGCCCACCGAATAGATGTGATACGTTCTCTCATAGCCATCCGGAGTATAGATATAAAAATATGGATTTTCCTTGTAAAACTTTTTATCCTTATAATCCTCCAAATGCCAGAACATCGAATGGTCGTCCATACGATGGCCGTAAATAATTGAATTCCTGTCAAAAAAATCCGCCCTGTTTTCGGCTGCTAAAAAAATAGCTCCCAATGTATTTTCATTGTCGGAAAACGTCTTATGCAGATATTCTTTATTATCCTTCCCCTGGACCAACGGATAATTAATGGCCGACGGCTCCGGATAGAAACGAATCCACCCGATCGTATCCGGATTCACCTCGTAAAGCTTATCAAAATCTACCCGAAAGCCTCCTGCCGGCTCCTCCCCCTCAATGGCCAGATTTCGTATTTCCTTATATTCGCTCCGTCCGTCCACATAGCCTTTTCCATACTTAATTAAATTAAATCCCGATATGCAAAATACGGCGATTGCAATCAGCAGAATCATACTGGAGATGATCCCACCGCCCTTTTTCTTTTTTTTACCCATCCATATATCTTCCTTTCTTACTTATTTTCCATAATCTCTACAATTATTTTCTCCGTCTCTTCCATTCCCGGAGAAGCGATGCGCCCCATATACTGCATCGTGTCCTCCGGCGTCCTTCCGTTAATCCCGTGAATCTCTCCGATACTGACATGCGCAAGGGCCAAATCCACTGCCCGAAATGCAGCGTCTACCGCTACAATTCCTTTCATTGCACAGCCATGATTCCCTCCGTCGCAAATCATTCCTGTAAGTCCGCTCGCCATATTCCTGACTACCATAGAAAGCTCCTGTTCCCTGCCTCCGCGCAGAAAAGCAAGCCCGCATGCCATACCCGTCCCTGCCGCGATTCCACAGCCGCAAAAAGCCGAAAGCTTTCCGGAATATTCTTTTATATACATCGTAATCAGATAGCTTAACGCAGCCGCCCGGAGCAGCGCCTCCTCTTCAAAATAATTTTCATTTACCTTATAATACGCATAGAGCGGCATCGTCGCAATAATTCCGTGCGCGCCGCTCCCGGTAATACTCATTGCCGGACTGCTAAGTCCCAGTACCCGGGCCTCAATTGCTCCGTTGCATAGAAGCTGCGCAGTCTTTTTTACATCTCCGGAGATAAGCTGCCCATTATTTTCCGTCAAAAGCTGCTTTAAAATCACTGCCCTTTCCGAGTGCATCCCTTCCCGGAAAAGCTCCATATTCATGGAAAACGCTTCCCGGATGAAGCCAAGCTCTTCTGCATCTATAGAAGCCGCGTAATTTATAATATCATAAAATGACTGCTGATGGATATACGGAATCGTTTCTTTCCGGCTTCCGCTTTCTGCTAAGGTTCCCTGTTCCTGTTTTTCTTCTTCCGTCTCCTGAAAAATGCTGATTCCGTTTTTTTCAATACCGGTGATATGTGTATGTCCGTCCCGGATATGCACTGCACAGGTCTCGTCCTTCGTCTCCACAAAAGCGTCAATCGTAATTTCTGAGCCGATATGATCGAGGCAGACCTCTATCTTTCCGTCCTCTACAAGCTTTGCCGCCGCCTTATCATCCTCCGGCGTAATATCCCGAAGAGATTCCAGTTTAAGCTCCGGCTTTGCCGCTGCCGCACCAAGCGCCGCCGCATACAGGTTTCCATAATATTCCGAATTTGGAATTCCGCATGTAAAAGCATTTTTATACATGCCGGAATTCAGTGAAACCCTTACCCTCTTCACCTCGCCATTAAGCCTGCTTTTTGCCTCTGCTACCGCAAATGCGATTGCTCCCGGCTCCGTCACCCCAAGCGCCGGCTTCATATCTCTCCGAATCAGCTCCGTCAGTCTGTGCATCTTCCCTTTTCCTCGTTTCTACCCTGATTTTTTTATTATAACATAACTTAACGCTTACTCAATTATTTTATACTTTTTTAATTTACAGTTTATTGACTTTATCTGCCGACGGCGTATGATGGTAATTATATTTAGGAAGGTGATGATTTTGAAAGAAAAATTAATGCGTTTTATGTACGGAAGATACGGCGTGGATGCGCTCGGAAAATGTCTGCTGGGTATCGGAATTGCCTCGGCGGTTATCACATGGTTCTCTGACGCGCGGGTTTTCCCTCTGCTCTCATGGGCCTGTATCATATATACTTATTTCAGAATGTTTTCCAAAAATATATATAAACGCTCAGCGGAAAATCAATTTTATCTGAATAAAACCTACAAGCTCAGATGCTTTTTCGCCCGCCAGAAAAATATGCTCAGTCAGAGAAAAACACATCATATTTATAAATGTCCGTCCTGTAAACAAAAAATCCGCATCCCCCGCGGAAAAGGGCGCATTGAAATCCGCTGCCCGAAATGCGGCTCGACATTTATTAAAAACAGCTGACAGGAGATTGATATATGTTCGGATATATTGCAATTAACAAAGCGGAAATGAAATTCAAAGACTATGATATGTACCATTCGTACTATTGTGGTCTTTGCAAACGTTTAAAAGATAATTACGGAAAAAGCGGGCAAATGACTCTTACCTACGATATGACATTTCTGATTGTCCTTCTTACAGGACTGTACGAGCCGGAAACGACTGCAGAGACAGTAAACTGCATTGCCCATCCCCTCGAAAAGCATACCGCCAGAATGAACGCCTACACCGACTATGCCGCCGCCATGAATCTCGTGCTCTCTTATTATAAATGTAAGGATGACTGGGAAGACGAGCACAAAAGAAAGAGCTATCTGGCTCTAAAACTTTTGAAACCAAAAATAAACGGTATCGCAAAAATATACCCGGAAAAAACCGCGCGTATTTCCTCCGACTTGCAAAAACTTTCATATTATGAGAAACTAGGAGAAACGGATATCGATAAGATGGCAGGCTTCTTCGGCGATATTATGGCGGAAATCTTTGCATACCGCAAGGATGAATGGGAGCTTTCGCTTCGCCGGATCGGGTTTTTCCTCGGAAAATTCATATATCTTATAGACGCCTATGAAGACGTAGCAGAGGATATTAAGACACAGTGCTACAACCCCCTTAAGGACGCCTACGAAAATGATGAAAATTTTTCCGAAAGCTGCAGACAGCTTTTGACGCTGATGATGGCAGAATGCTCCCGGGAATTTGAAAAGCTTCCCATCCTGCTTCACGCCGAGATTCTTCGCAACATTTTATATTCCGGCGTCTGGTGCCGGTATACTGCCGTCACCGAAAAAAGAAAGGCAACCGCTACAGAAAATTCAGGAGAATAAATCATGAAAGACCCTTACAGCGTCTTAGGCATACCGCGAAATGCCTCCGACGAAGAAATTAAAAAGGCATATCGAAGCTTAAGCCGGAAATATCATCCGGATGCAAATATAAACAATCCCAATAAAGAGCAGGCCGAAGCACATTTCAAGGAGGTGCAGCAGGCCTATCAGCAGATTATGCATGAAAAGGAATACGGCTCCTCCGGCTATGGCCCGGGGGCTTCCGCTCAGGGCAGCTATGAGCAGGAAGATTTCGGCGGCTTTGGCGGTTTCGGCGGCTTTGGAAATTATGGGCCGTTCCGGGGCTTCGGCGCAGAATACCGGCAGGCAAACGCCGGAGGGACGGAAAACGAGGAGGATCTTCATATGCGGGCCGCCTCAAACTTCATTAACAGCGGCCATTATCAGGAGGCACTCAATCTTTTAAACGGAATCGGCAGCAGGAACGCCCGGTGGTATTACTACAGCGCATTGGCCAACTCCGGGATTGGCAGCAACGTCATGGCACTTGAGCATGCACGCGAAGCGTTACGGCTGGAGCCGAATAATCTTCAATACCAAATGCTCCTAAACCAGCTCGAAAGCGGCGGAAGCTGGTATCAGCAAAGACAGGGGCCTTATCAGACTACGTTCGCCGGCGGAAATAATTTCTGCATGAAGCTTTGTCTCGCCAATCTCATGTGCAACCTCTGCTGCGGCGGAAGCGGACTGTGCTGCGGTGGCGGCGGAATGCCGGGAGGATATATATAATCGTCAATTGGGGACGGGGTTTTTTTAGAAAAACCCCGTCCCCAATTGCACTTACTTCACCGGAATTGTTATATCGTTCAAAATGATTTCTTTTATTTCATTTATGTCTACGATCCGGTCATATGCCGTTTTATACATGGTGCCTACACCGCATACATAACCGCTGTTTTCTATATTTTTTTCCGCGTCGCTGATAATGCAGCTGCTCCCGTTCTTATATTTGATTTCCAGATGTGTAAGGTTCACCGGATCCTCCGCTTCTCCCTTTGAAATTCCCGTTCCCCTTGACAAATCAACACTGATAGATACCGGTGAATATTCGAAATAACCTTTCTCTTTCAAATCCACCTTTTGTACGGCAAGAGGTTCTTTCTCAGTCAATGTAATCTTTTCTGTCTTTATCTTGTCATAGTCCTCCTCCTTAAGCTCCGCAACCGGACATGGATACTCCATAATCTCCAGAACCGGATATTCTTTTTCTACAAGTCCGGCATTGCTCTCCCCTGTCTTGTCGGCCCAAATCATATAGGAATAACAATACAGCTTATCCTCCGTGCTTTTTTCCGTATCTATATATATTTTCTCCGCGGCAAAGTGATTTTTCGTAGTTTCAACAGAAAATCTGTATAATTCATCCTCTGAAAAAAACGCTCCCTTTGCCGAATTCGTATCACCGTTTCCCTGCAGCATCGTAACGCCCCCTTTTCTCTCCAGGGTAAAATACATAAAGGCACTGTTGCTGTCATATATGAAATTTTCAATACGCAATGTATGCTCTCCAAGCTTTTTTTCAACAGGCTTACTCATACTGCCCTCTCCGACTAAATCTTTCGCTTTTTCCGGATCTACGGAAACATATTCGTGGGACGGAATCGTTACAGAAACCGTTCCTCCCTTTCCGTTATCGATATCTTTCGTAACGGCAGGCGTTGATTTTTTCGTTGCATTTCCGAACATTCCTTCAAGGAAGTCGGAATTTGCGGCAGCATACACCGCCCCCGGCACTATAAGGCAAGCGGTAATTGCAATAGCCGCAGCTACATAAGAATGTCTTTTCTTTTTACGCCCCGTATGCTTCGGAGCATTCATCTGCGCCGTTTCCAGCATTTTATAGGTATCATTTATTCTGTCATTTACAACATCTGATATTTGAATGTCGCGCTCTAAAATTTCTTCCAACAGTTTTTCTGATAATGTCATAATCAGCCCTCCTTTAATAAGATATTGCCTGTTCCAGCTTCTTGCGCCCTCTCCTGAGCCTGCTTTTTACTGTGTTTTCATTTAACTCCAGAGCCTCTGCAACCTCCCGGGTATTAAATCCCTCCCCGTAATAAAGAAGAAAAATTGCCCTGTCATTTTCCGGAAGCTCCCTTAAAAGCTCATAAAACTCATAATCACTTTCCTTTGGAAATACGGCGGGTTCCTCCGTCAGCTCTATCGGCACAAATCTTCTTTGCTGACGGAGCAAATCATTGCACCGGTCAATCAGAATCCTTGTAATCCACGTCTTAAAATATGATGCTGTTTTCAGCTCTCCGATATGTTCATAAGCAGAAAGAATGGTATCCTGCATGATATCCGCAACATCCTCCTCGTTACTCAGATAGCTCTTCGCCACCTTATAGAGTGCAGTTTTATTTTCCTCAATGAGCTGTATAAATGCGGCCACATCATCTTTCTGTGCTTTTTTCACTAACAGCATATCCATATGCTTCACCCCATTTCTTTTTAGAGTATTCTGTCTTTACTTTACACCTATTAGACGAAAATATCTGCCGTTTGGGTGCAGATAAAATAAACTTTTATTGTTTTGTGTACATTGATAGTATTTATCTATAAATATATGTGCAAAATCAATTGGAATTTGTAAATCATAACAGATATACTGAAAATAACGTATACAAGAACAGGAGGTAATCATTATGTCCATTACAGCGGAAACCGCAAAAGCACATGCAAATGACCCTGCCGTATTATGCTGCAGAGCCGAAGCCGGTATCACAATCGAACCGGCAAACTTAGAAGATCCCGCTATCTTCGACGAATTAGTTGATTCCGGTCTCTTAAACCTTGACGGATGCCTTAAAATCAGTCAGGTATTGGGCGCAAAATTGACCAAAACAAGCGACTCCCTCTGCCCGCTTACTGTAGATAATGTAGACGGAATCGTAGAAGCTGCTCCGGAAGAACCTGAAAAAGAGGCCGCTCCGGAGGCAGAAGCTCCGGCAATAAGCGGAAGCGCGACAGGTGTTGCAACGACTATAAGAGGCGGAAAAGTCGTGATTTCAATTAAAGAAGGAAAAGATATTTATCTGGAGCTTCCTATTTAGGAAAAATGCCGGGGATGGGTGAAATATAAATTTCTCCCGTCCCCAGCTTATTTTGCGCTCATTTTAATAAGATTTTTAAAAATAAAAAAGCCTTGGAAACTTTAAATTTCCAGGCATTTCTAAGAGGCGCAGACCGGATTTGAACCGGTGAATCAGGGTGTTGCAGACCCATGCCTTACCACTTGGCTACTGCGCCATGTCATCGGGACACTTGTATATTATAACAAATGTCCCCCTATAAGTCAATAACTAAAATCCCAAATCTTCATTTACAAGAATAATTTTTATTCTTCCTGCATGCTTCGAATATCTGGTAATTAAAAACTGACAGCATATCGTATCCGGCATTTTACAATCAAAGCACGCACCTGAGCCGGAGCAGGGCGTATCCAGACCAAAACGCTGCGCGTTAATGGGCGCGGCCTCGTTTCTGGCACGGGAAACCGCAGTATCGATATTCTTCACAACCTTATTCATTCCTATAATCATAAGAACGTGTCTCGGTCCGTATGCAATTGCGGACACCCGGTTCGCATTGCCGTCTATATTCACAAGAACCCCATCCTCAGAAACAGCATTCGCACTGGTCAGAAAATAATCACAGTCATAGGTTGCCAGTTCAATCGCCCGTTTTTCCTCCGGCGTTTTCGCGTCCTCTCTGTTATAAGCCTTATAACCGCCCTGACAGACAGCCTCTTTAAGGCCAATCTCCTGAATGGACATCGAACCGCCCCACGCCACCGAAGCCCCTTCCGGAATCAGCCCCAGCGCGATTTTAAGAGCCTCCTCTTTCGTCTCGGCGTAAAACCCTTCCATATTGCGGGTTTCCAGATTCTTTATGACCCGCTCTCCAAGCATCGCATTTCTTTTCACTCTGTTTTCATTCATATTGTAAAACCTCCTTTTTATCCGGTGCCCAGCCGTAATATATAAATAGACAGCATAATTCTCGTTCGGTTTTCATTGCTCAGGATGTCATAGCCTAAGATTTCTTTTATTTTATTCAGCTTATACGCCAGTGTATTCTTATGACAATACAGCGCCCGTGCCGTATATAAGATACTGCATTCATTCTCAAAATATGCCTCCAGTATTTTCATATACTCCGTGTCCTTTTCCCTGTCATACGCTATCAGCTTTCCCAGCGTTTCCTGTACAAATGCCGGATAGATAGCGGATTCTTTCGCGTCCGCCAGTATCTTATACACCCCCAGCTCCCCGTATATTAAAAGATTCTTTGGAATGGCCGTCTTCGTAAGCTGATATGCAGTATAAGCCTTTTCGTATGAATTATGTATATCACGCATCCGGTTCACAGACGGACCGATTCCAACATACAGGTTCGGCTCCGCCCTGCACAGCTTTCGAAATTCATTCTCTGCTTTCGCCCGCTGTCTGCCCGCCATCAGAATAATCAGCCTCCCTTCCTCCTCATATACAATCCCGGCCCTCAGAACAGGATACAGCCCCCTTTCAATTTCTTTCAGCTTTTCGTTTCCAAGCTCTGTATCATAAGTATGGCAGCTCACAATAATTACCATGTACTGCATATCACGAAAAAAACCCTTGCTTTCAAAATGGCTCCGGTAAAGCTCTTCATTCTGAGGATAATAAATAGCATTTTTAAATGCGGAGATTAAATTTGTATCTCTTTGTTCATTAAGCAGAAGGATTTTAGAAAACAACCGCATAATGTCCATATAAGGAGTTCTCTGCGACGCAGAAAAAAGCGGAAATTTTATAGCATTGCAATAATCTATCAGTTCCCTCGGAAATTCATGTCCGTCACGGACAGCTACAATCAGCCCTCCTGCACCGACCCGGTCAAGCCTCTCAATAAAATTTCTCAACCATTCCTCAGAAACATAATGAAGCCCTGTATTAAATACCAGCTCATCGCCGTGAAGAAGCTTTGCGAAATCCGCCTCCTCCACCATATGAATCCACTCGATCGTCTTCTGAAAACAACTTCTCGTATGAAGCTTTACCTCATGCTGCGGTTTAATTTTCGCGTATAATTCCTTTAATTCGACAGCCATTTCTCTCCCTCCTCTTCTATTCTATCACAAATTGTGCTCAAAGCACAATTATATTTCATAAATCTGTCCTTTGAAAACATTTCAAAACATGTACATAAATGTTATATTGTTTCTAGAATACAAAATATACTGAAAAGTAAACCCCGATTTTGTATTTCCTACTAAATCTCTAGATTATAAAAACGAAGAAAACGGCAAACAGGTTTTTTACTTGCTTTGCCGTTTTCTTTTCTATATAATAAGGTCTGGGAAATCCAATTTCCCGGCAACATCTTTTACAAGGAGAACATAACCTGTATGAAATCATTAATATTAGCCGAAAAGCCTTCCGTTGCGCGCGACATCGCACGGGTTTTAAACTGCAAAAAGAACTCTCCAGGCGCTATAGAGGGAGATAACTATATCGTAACCTGGGCCCTCGGCCACCTGGTAACCTTAGCAGACCCGGAAGAATATGATAAACAATGGAAAGAATGGAATATGGACGTACTCCCGATGGTTCCGAAAAAATGGGAGCTGGTTGTCATAAAACAAACCGCCTCTCAATACCGGCACGTAAAAGAACAGCTATTCCGAAAGGACGTTTCTGAAGTTATTATCGCCACGGACGCCGGACGGGAAGGCGAGCTGGTTGCCCGCTGGATTCTTGATAAGGCCGGATGCCATAAGCCGATAAAACGCCTGTGGATTTCCTCTGTAACAGATAAGGCTATCCGCGAGGGCTTTGAACACCTGAAAGACGGCCGGCAATATAACAAGCTTTACCGCGCCGCAGGCGCGAGAGCCGAAGCCGACTGGCTGGTCGGAATCAACGCTACCCGCGCTTTAACCTGTAAATACAATGCACAGCTGTCCTGCGGACGCGTCCAGACGCCGACGCTGGCCATCATTGCCCGGCGCGAAAAAGAAATCCGGCAGTTTAAGCCCGCCGACTATTATGGACTGATTTGCAGCTCTGTCTCCGGAAAACATCGTGTTACCTGGACATGGCAGCATCAAAAAAACGGAAGCCTGCGCTCCTTTAACAGAGACTTCATCTCTGATTTGGAAAAGCAGCTTCGTACCGCGTCCCTGCAGATTAACTCTGTCCATACATCAACAAAAAAGGTGCTTTCTCCCGGCCTTTATGATCTGACAGAGCTGCAGCGCGACGCAAACCGCCGTTTTGGTTTTTCCGCAAAGGAAACACTGAATATTATGCAGCGGCTGTATGAAAACCACAAGGTATTGACTTACCCCCGTACAGATTCACGCTATATCGGGCAGGATATTGTGCCTACCATCAGAGAAAGGCTGAAAGCCTGCTGCACAGGTCCTTATAAACAATATATCCCCGCGCTGCTGAAAGGACCTCTGCATACAAATAAATCCTTTGTAGATGATAAGAAAATCAACGACCATCACGCCATAATCCCTACTGAGGAATATGTCCGTCTGGAGTATATGACAAATGAAGAACGGAAAATCTATGATCTTGTCGTCCGCCGTTTCATCAGCGTCCTGTATCCGCCGTTTGAATATGAGCAAACCTGCATGAAAGCCTCCGCCTGTAAGCAGACCTTTGCCGCTAAGGGAAAAATAACCCTGGCTGCGGGATGGCGGCAGCTCTATGATACAGAAATAATATTGGAAGAAGAAGAGGCAAATGAAGCGGGGGATTTTCTCTCTTCGGAACAGCCGCTTCCAAAGCTGACGCCGGGCGAAAGCCTGCCCGTTTCGGAAACGAAAATAACTTTCGGAAAAACGAAGCCTCCGGCAAGATTTACAGAAGCCTCTCTTCTTTCCGCCATGGAAAACCCGGTAAAATACATGGAGTCCGATGATCTGAAAGCAAGAAAAACACTGGGAGAAACCGGCGGTCTTGGCACGGTTGCAACAAGAGCAGATATTATCGAAAAGCTGTTCCGCTCTTTCCTCGTTGAGAAAAAAGGAAACGAGCTTTTTCTTACCTCCAAAGGAAAACAGCTCTTAGAGCTCGTGCCTGACGATTTGAAAAAACCGGAGCTGACTGCCTCCTGGGAAATGCAGCTTTCTGATATTTCTCAGGGAAAACGTGAGAAAAACAGCTTTATGAAAGAAATAACAGCCTATACCGAAGAATTAATCCACGAAATACGCACTTCCGACGGAGCTTTCCGTCATGACAACATTACGAATACCAAATGTCCCCGCTGCGGAAAAAGAATGCTTGCTGTAAACGGGAAAAACGCCCGTCTCCTGGTATGCCAGGACAGGGAATGCGGTTATCGGGAAACCATTGCCCGCACCAGCAATGCACGGTGCCCGAACTGTCACAGAAAAATGGAAATTATAAAGAAAGGAGACGAGGAAACCTTTGTCTGCGCCTGCGGATATAAGGAAAAAATGTCCGCATTCAAGGCACGGCGGGCAAAAGAGGGCGCAGGTGTTTCAAAACGTGATATTCAAAAATATCTAAAGAAACAAAATAGTGAATCTGTGAATACTTCATTTGCAGATGCACTGGCCGGAATTAAACTGGGCGACTAATAAGACAGTAAACGGCAGATAGTGCACCAATGGTGCGCTATCTTAACGCCCTCAGAAAGGTTCAATGATTATTGAACTTCGTTTGACCCGTATACTGGCCATTATGGCGGAATTCAGATGGAATATCCAAATTTTCGTGATACCAGCTCACGATATCTGCTATCACTTTATACAGAGGATAATACACACATCCCAAATAGAATATTATCTTTCTGCACCAGTCTATTTTAGAAAATATTTCTCTCTTTTTTTCAGTCTTAATTATTGTTTCTGCATATTTCTCTAATTCAAAATCTTGATTTTTTCTCCCCATTTCACGCCATAATATCAGTTCGCATAAGAGAAACCACTCTGCACATACTGCCTCCGATACTTTCCCGTCCTTTATGGCACAATCACAAATATGTCTGTGAACTTTATATCGGCTTCTGCACGATTCTGCTGAATAAGCCATACTGCTTCCGCTTTCCGTTTTCCTGTAATAGTACCATTTTCGCTGTAACACGGAAACATCTGCACCGTCGTATATCAGCTGATAGAGAAACCTTGTATCCTCGCCGTGTGTAAGTTCTTCGTCAAACCTTACTCCTTTTACCGATTCACACAGAATCATTTTTCCGCCAATTGTATTAAGCCTTGTCTTACTATGTGCAAAAAGTACAGGATCTCTCGCCTTAGCGCTTGCCAGATAAAAGCCTTTCTTCATATACTGCTTTTCTATCTTCCACCCCTTTGGCTTTCTGAATTTTCCACGCTGTGCATAATAAAAATCTACGCTTGCTATCGCTGTGTGATTTTTTTCCTGTAGTTTATAAAGAGCTTCCAAAAGCTGAGGATGTATGATATCATCACTATCCAAAAAAAATAAATATTTTCCCTTCGCCGCGTTTATACCTGTATTTCTTGCCGAAGAAGCTCCGCCGTGCTTCTGGCAAATAAATCGTATCCGCCTGTCAGCTGTACATAGCTTTTCGCAGAACTCTTTACTGCCGTCCTCTGATCCGTCGTCAATTAAAATCAGTTCAAAATCTGTATGTGTCTGCTTTAAAACGGACTTTACACAACCCTGTATATATTGCTTTGCGTTATAAACCGGAACAATTACAGATATCTTTTTTTCATATGCCATTATCATTTTATCCTTACAAATCCTTTGTTCTCTATTTTATATACGATATCGCATTCATTGGCCAGACTCATATGATGCGTTACGATCAATATTGTTTTTTTCCCTTTTATCTGTCTTATGGAATCAATTACTGCCCTCTCTTTGTCCATATCCAGGGATGCAGTCGCTTCATCCATAACCAGAAGTTCAAAATCCTTATACAGGGCCCGTGCCAAAGCAATCCTCTGACGCTGCCCTCCTGAGAGCGCCGTCCCGTCCTCTCCTATCAATGTATGAATTCCCTCGGGCATTTCCATGACCTCTTCCCATACCTGCGCACATTTCAGGCACTCTGTCACCTTTTCATTGTCCACCCTGTTTTCCTTCGCAAAAAAAGCAACATTATTACCGATTGTCTCTCCATTCAAATAGATAATCTGTGGAATATAGCTTACTATATCTCCAATATTAGCCTTGCATGCTCCTTTATCATCCATATGGGCGACAATATCGTAATCATCATATAAAATCTTTCCTGACTGTGGCGTCAAAAGACCAAGAATCAGATCCAGAAATGTTGTTTTCCCAATACCCGAAACTCCAATCACCGCAACCGAACAGCCGGATGGAATACTTATAGACGCATTCCTGAATATTTCCTTTCGTTCATTATAGGAAAATGTGAGATGATCAACAAAAATCCCTTTCTTTAACGTCAATTCTTTCTTTCTGATTTTTTCTTCCCGGCTCTCTTTCTCTTTTATTTCACAGTATCTGGTCATCCCTTCTTTTAACAAATCAAATGATTTCTGTAAAAACTTTACATCATTCAATCCGCTTACAATATCATATGCCACAGGTATCATTTTAATCAGCATGGTAAGATATACCACCATGGAAGCAAGAAAATAATTCGTGTTTTCTCCCGGATTACCTAAAAAAAAGGCTAATATAAGAAACATTGCAGTCATAACAAAATTTTGCATAAACATGCTTATTACACTTTTCTTATATTGAAATTGCTTTTGTACCCGTGTAAATTCCTCTCCTGCATCACAATACCTCTGTAAAATAGCCGAGGCATTGTCTGCAATTTTCGTTTCCTTGAAATTTCCATATGCAATTGTAATCTGCGCATTTGCTTTAATCGCATATGCTCTTGACCTTTCGCCATACAGCTGTATCTGATTTCGATAAAAGAAAAACAATCCGGCCACAAGCGCTACAAACGCGGCACAGCTTACCAGCCCCAGCCATTTTGAAGTATAAATCATTACTGCAAAATATCCTGTCAGGGTGATACTATTGATCCAGATATCAATACTGGCTACAATAATATTCATACTGTTTTTCGAATCGTCGCGAACGAAAGCAAACGCCTGGGCCACATTCTTCTGATTATGATGCATCAAATCTTCTTTTAGCAGCAGTTCGAACAGCTTCTCTGATAATTCTTCTGCTCCGTCATATATAAATTGATTGCGAATTTTACATTTATATAAATCAAACAGGCCTTTTAAGACAGAAACCATGCCCATAAAATACGTAAATCCAACAATCTCTCTGGATGCCTGCTGCTCCTGTATCACAACATTCATAATATATATAATAACAGAAAAGTTAATAATATCTGTAAGCGGACTGATAAAATCCATCACAGCCAAAATTTTCCAGAATTTTTGCTCCTTTTTTGACAGTATACCTGTCAGGTATTTGAACATCTCTATCATTGTATTTTC
Source organism: uncultured Lachnospiraceae bacterium (assembly GCA_946552115.1). GTDB lineage: Bacteria > Bacillota > Clostridia > Lachnospirales > Lachnospiraceae > CAPEBR01. The sequence goes on along the minus strand of CAMNRH010000004.1, from coordinate 62,887 downwards.
CTCTGAACTATGTATTATGCAGTTATTGTTCCATATTATCCATCAAAAACTCCTCGGCCAGACTCACGCTCTGTTCCGTTTTCCTCTCAATTTCCCCCCAGTTAATTGCATCATCTATTTTTACATTTTTATTATCCTGATACAGCCTGTTTTCCAATCCATAATATTTCAAAACATTCGTTATTCTTTCTCCAACACTGCTATGCTGAAATGCCGCAAATTTTTTCTGATAGATAATGCTAAAAGCTATCCCGTGGAAAGAATTGGTTATTATATAGCCGGCCTTATGAATATACCCTAAAAACTCAGACGGTCCTGCCGTATCATCTACTGAAAAGCCTTCCTCTTCCGGCTCTGTCCCGTTTCCCATTTTTATAATAGATAAATCACATTTTTTCGATAATTTCTTCACATAACGGAGCAGCTTATCATTGCTTTCCGTTACATACAAAAAAATATAGCCTTCCTCCTCCGGCAGCTTTTCAATCTCCTGCCATTTTCTTTTATTCAACAGAAAAACCGGATCCGGAACCGCCGCAACCTCCCTGGTACAAAATCGCTTTATATACGGAATCGCCCCGCTCTCTCTGACAGAAATACTGTCTACATGCTTCAGCTTCTCTGAAAATTCTTTATCATACTCTTCTGAAAGAGAGGCACTGCCTAAACTGGCCGCATAAGCAATCACTTTCTCTTTCTCCCTGTTTTCAAAATCGCCAAAATACGCCTTTCTTAACCCGCATGTGATATCGGGATTCCATATCTGGTCGCTTCCGACTAAATAGTATTGATATGGTAAATGTTTCATCTGACATGTGAAAAATAGCTTTCTTTGTCCTTTTTCAATCAAATACTCTGTCCGAAACCGTTTCATATTCCGCCTTTTTTTAAAAAACAGCCTTTCTTTTTTTAAATTATTCTTCCATCCATATATCCCATATTTCAAACGATATAGTATACTTCCCGTTGGTACATACGGAATCCACCAATGCCTTCCTGTCATAAAAAAAGGACGATAGTCAATAATCTCAGCGTTCACTTTTTTTTCTTTTAAATATTGTTTCAAACCATAGGCCTGCAGCATCGCCCCGCAATTGTCCGCACAGTGAAATGTTAAAATACCTACCTGTTTCATGATTCTTCCCCCCGGAATACCCTCAATAAAACAGGGAGCTCTTTATCTGTTTTATTTCTATTTTTTACAAGCATATCAGAAACCCTTACCAATTGATAGCCCTTTCTTTTTAAAACCGGAATCAGCTGATCCAACGCCTCCACCGTATTGTAATGATTCGTATGCATCAAAACAATGGCTCCTCTTTTTAACTTTTTACTCTCCAATACATTTTTACAGATCATTTCCGCCTCAATTCCCGTCCAATCGAAGCTGTCAAACGAACATCCTATGGCCTGCAATCCCTGTTCTTTCACTACCCCCATCAAAGCCATATTACACTTATTATAAGGAAAACGGACTAATGTACATTCTTTCCCGGTAATTTTTCCGATGAGATTCTGCGCCCGTTTTATTTCCACAAGCGCATCATCCCTGGATAATTGGGTCATATCACAATGGCTGTAGCTGTGGTTGCCAATCTCATGTCCTGCCTCAGATACTTTACGGCAGAGTGCAGGTTCCTGTTCAACCCAGTCCCCTACCATAAAAAAAGTAGCTTTTACATGATGATGCCTGAGCTTTTCTAATATCTCTTTTGTATATTCATACCCGTCATCGAATGTCAGTGCAATCATCTTTTCCCTGCAATGCACATACTTCACCGGTCTTATATCCGTCAATTGTTTTAAAATTTTCTTTCTCACGGCTATGCTCCTCTTTAAAATACCAATCTCCCTGCCGTCTTTGCCAAAAACCATCCCATCTCAGGATGCTTCCTGACAACCCACATGGCCAGTTTCTTATACAAAGCAACACTGGAAGCATTCATATAAACATCTGCATATCGTTCAAGCTCCCGCATATAAACCCTCCAATCTTCACACTGCGGAGAAAATTCATGCCTGCTGCTTTTAAGCGCTTCTTTATACCAAAATTCCATCATCAAAAATACATACAGGAGCTTATGCGCAACAAAATTTGCATCGTCTACCCTGTCTCCTGCGTCTAAAACAGGCTGCAAAGCATAACAAAGCTCCTTTGCCGTACGGCTGATGCCCGTTGTACTTCCTTTACGCTTACAGTAAAAATATCCATAAAAAGGAAAAACCTCCATAAAGCCACTGCAACGGCTTATATATTCGAGAATAAACGCAAAATCTTCAAATGCCACAATATCCTCAGGGCATAATAAAGCTGGCTTTCCTCCCGCGTCCATAATTATTTCACGGCGGAACAGCATCGTACAAAGACTCATCTGAATCTGCGCCCACATTGCCAGCTCCAACGCCTGACGGGGACACTGCTTCCTTTGTCTGCGTAAACAGGATTGGCGGATTTTGGGCTTTCCCTCCTCATTGCAAAATAACAATCCGCACAAAGACAGATCATTTCCTTTCCGCATGCCATGAACAAGTTTTTCTATCATTTGCGGGTGAATCATATCATCTGCATCTACAAAGCCAATATAGTCTCCTTTTGTAAGACACAGTCCATAGTTGCGCGCCCGGCCCGCCCCTCCGTTAGAAATCGTATGTAAATTTATTGAAATACTCTTGGCCTTGTTTCTTTCCTTAAAATCTTTGATAACCTTCTCTGTATTATCGGTAGAGCCGTCATTAACCACGATCAACTCCAAATTGCGGTATGTCGAAGCGACAATACTTTGAAGACAGCGCTCTATTCTCTTTTCCTCCTGATAAGCCGGTATAATAATTGATACCAATTCTTCCATAATAAAACTCACCACATTTTACTCTAAAATAACATCCATCCATTTATCAATGATTTTCTTAATATCTAAATCCTTGCTTCTCTCCACGCTCTTGTGCATATAATGCTTTCTTTTTTCATCATCCCGAAGTAACATCACGATGGCATCCGCCATCTTTTTTTCTGCGGGCTCAAGCGTCTCTTTATTCTGATACTTTTTACCGCTGCATACAGGAATTAATATACCATATTCTTCCTCTGATATATGATCTGTCCTTTCTCCTGCTGCGTCCAGGTCAGGCGCCAGTATTTCCCGTACTCCGGAGTGAACATCCGCCGCAATACATGGCTTCCCACAGCAAACAGCCTCGACCAATGCGTTTGGATATCCCTCCGATAGCGACGGTAATACAAAAACATCCGCAAGCGCGCTATACCAAAGCGGATTATCGGAATATCCTGTCAAAATAACTTTTTCTTCCAACCTGTACATTCGAATCAATTCCGTTAAATATCTTTTCAGCACACCACCCCCAACAATTACCAATTTGGTTTCCGGTTCCTGTTTCACTACTTCTGAAAAAGCCCGTATCAAATGCCACTGTCCCTTTTGCTCGGCCAACCTTCCCACTGTAACTAATATTTTATCTTTTTTCCCATCCAAAATATCTTTTCTCCCGGTTTCGGGGAACATTTTCATTTTTTCCTGTGCCCATTCATTATCATATCCATTTACTATGGTATCTACTCTGTTACCTGGTATTTTGAATTGCTTTATTAACCTCACTGCGATTTCCCTTGAAACTACTATTATTTTGTCAGCACAATGATATAATATTTTAACAAAAAAGAAAACTCCAAGCCTGCCGATCATTCCGCACTTATCATTCATACTATGTATTGAAACAATTGTTTTACAATATTTATTTCCGGACAATACGTTAGAAACATTTGAACTGGGAAGAACGCTTATACATGCACGATAATGATTATCTCTTTTTATCTTCTTTAAATAAACCGTTCGCTTTACAACTTCTTTCAATAAATATAGAACGGACTTTTTTTCTCCGAAACCTGGAAGAGAAAGAGATAATATATTACCTTTATATGGATAATCAATACACTCTTTATTATTTATTAGGATATCAATCTGCCAGCCGTCCGGGAAATGGGTTACTATATTAGATAACGTCCGTTCTGCCCCTCCCTTATCTAAAGTCGCAATTACAAATAACACTTTATTCATTTTACATTCCTCTTATTTTACTATATAAAATGCACTACGTCTTTCCTCTTTGCAAGCAGGGTCCCCTCCTCCAATGGATATCCTAACGCTGCCATACACCATACCACATGATTCTTCGGTATGCCAAACTCATCCAGGATCTGTTTCACAGGCTCTTTTCCTCTCAAAGTCATCAGTATGTTCAGCCACACGGACCCAATTCCGTAGGAGTGGGCCGCAAGGAACATATTTTCCGCAGCGCAGGAAGCGTCCTGACAGCCATAACGGTTTCTCTCGTCATTGGAAATTATAACAATACATGCCGGATTCTCAAATCCATAGCAGTACACGCCAGCCGCTCTTGCCGTCTCACAGGCCGCCTCTTTCAGGCGGGCGATCTTCTCCTTGTCCTCCACCACCGTAAACCGCCATGTTTGCATATTGTGGCCGCTTGGCGCATAATATCCCGCGCACAATATCATATCCAGTATCTCTCGGGGTATCGCTCTCTCCTGAAATCGCCGGATACTCCTCCTGGTCAGAATCGCCTGTATAACCGGATTCATCAAACTTTCGCTTCCCTTTTGCTCCCATATCTCTCTAAGCTTCTTCCGATCAATTTTCTGCATCCGGTTTTTTGGAATTTCCTGCACGGGAATGTACTTTACGGGCAATTTATACCGCTCCATACGCCCTTTCAGAAATACCTGCAGATCATCCCCTGAATAGCCGTTTCCCTTTACCGCCACAAACAAAACCGGAACAAAGCCCAGTATTCCTTTCGGATCCGGTACTCCAATGCAGGCGCATTCCCTGATATACGGATACTCTCCGGCAATATTTTCAATCTCCACAGGGGAAACTTTCTCTCCCCCTACATTAATAATATCGTCCACTCTGCCAAGTATATATACATAGCCGTCCTCATCCAGATATGCCATATCGCCGGTAAGAAGCCATCCGTCTTTTATCGTTTCCGCCGTCAGCCCCTCCTGTCCCCAGTATCCGCTCATCTGCATATCTCCCTTTATGGCCATCCGCCCCGGATGACCGCTGCCACCGCTTATTTCATTTCCGGCTTCATCCAGAAACTTCAGCTGTACACAGGACAGCGGCTTGCCAAGCGCCCTCACTTTCTCAGGGTCTGACACTGCTTCCGTCACATTCAAAAACAGCGCGCCTCCGGATTCCGAGGAACCCCAGGTATTGTAAATTATGGTATTGGGCAATTGTTTCGTCAGGCGCTTCCGCTGTTCCACGGACAGGGAGCCCGCACTCACCTCAATATACCGGAACCGCCCTATAATCTCTGCAAAACAGCCCTGCATCTGTCTGGAAATTGTTTCGATAGAAGCAGGGACCACCACCAGCCCCGTGCATTGATATTCATTCAGATTGTTTTCAATTTCCTTTGCAAAAGTAAAACCGTTCTGGAGAATGACGGAGCCACCCCTATAGAGCACGGCCCGCAGCACCCGCAGGGCAAAAGAATGATTCAAAGGCAGGGGTAACAGCACCCGTTCCTCTTTCCCAATGCCGATTCCTTCTATCGTATTATTCAAAATATGATAGACCGCTTTATAGGTCAGCATCACCCCTTTCGGCCTGCCGGTGGTCCCCGTGGTAAATAAAAGCTCCGCAAGCTCCGATTCCCCCGGCATTGTATAGAAAGCTTCCAAAGATGCCGCGTCCTCTGCCCCATCCGGCCTGGTATTGTAGATCGCTTTCAGTGAATAAATCCTGCAGGCAATCCCATATTCTTTCATCGGCCTGTCCGTCAACAGCAGCGCGGCGCCGCTCTCCCGGTAAAGAAGAGCCGCGTCCTCCGGCGTCGCGTTCTTATCCAAAAACACTGCAACTGCGCCGCAATATTGGATCCCCAGGTGAACGGCCGCCATCTCAGGTCTGGAGACCGCCGAAAAAAGCACATGGTCTCCCTTATGAATCCCCATCCGGACAAGACGGGCCGCTATGGTTCTCATTTTTTCTGCAAGCTCCCTGTAGGTCAGACGCTCCTTTTTGAATGCCACCGCCAGTTTATCCGGCTGTCTCTCCGCCCAGAATAAGACCCGTTTTACCAAAGTATCATACATATGGATCACCTTACTTTCCTTTCGTTTTCATTGTTGTCTCCATGGGCGGATTCACAATCGCATACGTATCAAAGGAGACAGACTCTTCCACCCGTTCCGTTTCCAGATTATAAATGACGAAGTTGAAGCCCCTTCCTTTTTGTATGTATTCTGTTCCGTTCAGCTTGATACCGGCATTTCCCCCGCTTGACAGCCCGCCCGACATAACCTTGTAAGACAAACTGCCGATATTTCCCTCAATCGTCACCGTGTCCTCCGGTGCAAAACGCTCCTGCACTTTAGAATCGCAGAGAACCGCCGCATAGCTGCATCGATTCTGTCCCCTTAAATCCGTCTCCAGGCCGATTGCACGCATCAGCGTCACATCTATTTCTTCCAGAGAGGTGGTCGCCTCATCATACACGGAAACAAATACGGCATACTCGCCGGTATCCAACTCTGCCAGTTTCATGAGATAGTCCCGGAAAGTCCCCGCGGGAAACTCTGCTGTCCGATTTTGGAATTCCTCGGTTTTCCTCATCAAATGTGCATTTGCGGATGCATAAGTATCAAAAAAGACAGAATCTGTTATTTCTCCTGTTTTCAGATTACAGACGACGAAATTAAACCCTCTTCCCATCTGCATATAATTCACGCCGTTCAGTTCAATGCATGCCCTGTTCCCGCTCAGCAGTCCGCCGGACATAACTCTGTAATACAAACCGTCAATATTCCCCTGAATTTTCACCATATCCTCAGGCGCAAACATTTCCTGTATTCCCGAGTCATGTATCACCGCCGCGTAACTGCTCTGATACTGACCTCTTAAATCCGTCTCCAATCCAAGCTCTCTTAAAAGTTCACAGTTCTTCGCCGTCAATGCGCTCGTCGCTTCGTCATATACAGAAACAAATATGACATTTTCTTTCTTATCCAGGTTCACCAGCATTTCGAGATATTCCCCAAAAACGGGATTTGATAACGACTCTTTCTGCATCGCAAACCAATCGCTTTCCTCCTCAAATCTCCGATATGACGAATCGTTTCTCTTGTCTGTAATCTCATAATTTTCAGAAATATATTTCCCTATATAATCCGACCACTTGACGGCCCCCGACAGGTTGAAATGGCTTCCATCCTGCAGATCCTCCTGATAGGAAAAACCAATCTCCTCCAGATGTTCATTGATATCAATAAATTTTATTCCGTACTTTTCCGCCAGTTCGGAAACCGCCTCATGCTCCCACTCACTAAAAACCTTCTCACACAATAAAACGAGCTCTGTTTTTCGCTTCCTGCATATTTCAGACATCTCACGCAGATATTTTTCGGCGTCCGCATTTATCACTCTTGCAGATTGGTATTCTTTTCCGGCATCTGTTTCTCCCAAATTATCTATCTGATCAAGCAATACCTGATTTCCTGTCGCATTCCCGGGAATACGGTTTTTCCCCTCGCCCGTCACTATATTTACCCAATTTTCATGAATGTACGGAAATCTCAAATAATCCCAGATTTTCACATCCTTATTGTAATATCGGATCTTTTCAAAGGCGTTCCATCTTACAGGCGGAGTTTTTATTCCGCCCAGAAAGGAGTCTAAAAGATAATTTTGCCTCTCCTGTGTCCAATCCGTAATTCCCTGCTCCGAATAGAACATTGGACTCACATCGTAAAACACTGCCTGAGGGGACTGATAATTCAGCACTTCCTCCAACGTATATCTTGCCGCATATATGGGCTGGACATCCTCGGCCAATGAAATTCCCGCAATTCCATATTGCTCGTACAGCTCCTGATTGGAAACATTGCATTTCGCAGTGCTGGGCCCCAGGAAACATACATCATACGAATTGGGATATGCATGGACATTCGCCATCGCCTCCCAGGATTCATTCCCTGCATCCTCCAGTATCCCTGCACTTGCCAAAATCAGGATTCCCAATAGAAACACGAATAAAAACGCTTTCGCCAATACTCTTCCTCTGCCATTGTTCATGCCGTTTCCCTCCGCCTTTACGCCTGCAGCCTCTCAACCATTTTCGCCAATCCTGCGACAGAGTTAAAATTTTCTTCTATAATCTCTTCATAAGGAATAGTAATATGAAACTCCATCGACAATGCGGCGATGATTCCTATGATGGACAGAGAGTCCAGTATACCGTCGTCCACCAATTCATTTGATGAGGTAAAGTCAATCTCCGGATATTCCTCCGACAATAATGCCAAAATTTTTTCTTCCATAATGATCTTCCTCCTTTTTCTCAATAATTCATATAGACAAACGTATCCGTGCCCCCGCTGTAGACGCCCCATATAAGAATCGCCAGAATTCCCGCATAATAGGCCCCCCAACGGAGTGCCAGGGGCGCGGCATTAAGCTTATCCCGGATTTTCATCCCTCTCTCCTGCAGAAGCTCAACCGTCCACAGGATAAGCACGGCGATCACACCAACCCACACGTCTGGCTTACCCAGGCCGATTCTGCACAACGTCCCGTCAAACAAAACTCCCGGATTCCATCCCCCGAACATTCTCTTTACAATTCCAAGCGTAGCTCCAATATCCCCCGGCGCAGTCAGCAGCCTGCTGATCAAAAACAGCAGAAATGTTCTGACTGTCCGAAAAATTCCAAACCAGTGTGATTCCGTGTTCCACTTCCGCTTTTTGGTCCATTTCTTCATCTCCGGCCCAAATATGGTTGAAAGAATAATGAGGGCGCCCCAGTACATTCCCCAAAGGATGTAATTCATTCCCGTTCCATGCCACAATCCTGTCAGCATCCATACAACTGCAAGGGGAACGATGCTCATCAGCCGTTTTGCGAACCGGTTCCCAAATTTTCCCTTTACCGCCTGACAAAATTTCGCCAATCCCGGACTTGCCGCCAGCGGCATAAAGACGTAGTCCCTAAACCATGCTCCCAATGTAATATGCCATCTCCGCCAGAACTCCGCCACATTTCTGGCAAAAAAGGGCCGCTGAAAATTTTCGTCCAGCCGGATAGACAGCGCCTCCGATATACCGAGCACAATATCCATACAACCCGAAAAATCACAATATAATTCTATGGCGGCGCAGACAAGAGCGATTACAAATATCAATCCTTCGTAGGAGGTATAATTTCCGAACACTTCCCCTGTGAACACTGCCAAACGATCTGCAATCACCAGCTTCTTAAAATATCCCCATCCCATTCTCTGTAATCCATGGCACAGATTCCGATACTGAAAAGCATGCCCCTCTGTCAGCTGAGACGCCAGCCTCTTATGCCGGGAAATCGGTCCCTGTAAAATATGCGGAAAATAAATCATATAGAGCAGAAGCTTTAAATAGTCTCTCTCCGCCTCCTCCTTTCTCCAATACACGTCCGCCATATATCCTATGACGGAAAAAGTATAGTAGGAGATACCCAGAGGGACAAGCGCATGAAATTCTATTTCCCCCATGTGGAATATTGAGACGAAAGCCCTGACCGCCGCGTCCCCGATTTTCGTGTACAGCCAAAAAAGGATTATGAGGGCAACACCCAATCGGAGTCTCCTCTTCGCTTTCCTCCTGTCCGGTTCGATACCGCCATAATTCTTTGCGATGCTGCGGGTCGTAATATACGCAATCCCAGCCGCAGCAAATACAAAAATCACCTTTTCAAGGCCCGCACAGCAATAAAAATACAAGCTGGCCCCCAAAAGCACAGACCATCTCTGCTTCATCGGGATCAGATAATACAGCAGAACGGTTATACCCGCAAAAAGCAGAAAATCTACGGAAAGAAATCCAACGATGCTCTCCTGCGCCATATTCATCTTCCCCTTTACGACCAACGTTACGGAAAGAAAGACGGTATACGCCGCAAGCCATTTATTCATTACAAGCCATTCTTTAAAAGAATCCCATTTTCGGAAATGCAGACCAAGGAAAGCAAGAATTGACAGAATCCCGATCCCATACACCAGCAGTTTCCACGGTGAATAAGGGCGTCTGAAAAAAAGGTCCGCATATTGCGCCTTTTCTCCCTCAGCCCTTTCAGAATAACGCAGATCCCATGTGCCGCCCCCCGCGGAAGACTCAATGGTAACGCTGCCCGCATAAGGGGTATACGGAAAACCAAGATGGACCTCTGTCCCGGAAAAGTGCAGCGTCAGGCGGTTCTTTGTCCCGTCTTCCTCGGGCCAGATCATGAAATTATCCTCTTGCTCCCGGTACCGCCAGCCGGAATTTTCCACCACCTCTGTCTGTCCCACGGGAATATTTTCTCCATCCGCCACCACATCACACAGACAGATTTCACCGGCCGTCTCAGCGCGCAGAGAAATATATAGATCGGGCGGAAAATAAATGTTCTTACATCCGGCCAGGATCAGGGCAGCGGCGGCGATCGACAATAGCACAGGAGTCGGCCTCAGGATAAGCTTGAAAAACCGGCCGACCACGCATGAAAGGATTCCGAATACGGCGAGAGAACAGCCGAATACAATCAGGCACAGCCAGGCGGAATCCAGTGCATAGAGATCTATATAAGCCGTCAGATAAAGGCTGGAAAAAATGCAGACCAAAACCCGCATCGCCTTTGGCGATACCAGACCTGCCGATAGTTTCTTAACTGTGTTTTTTTCGAAAATCTCCGTTACTTTTCTTATCTTCATAGCCGCTCCGTTTTCTCCTCATCCTGTGACCCGGTCTGTAAATCAGAGGTATACTGCTCATCCCCTCTTTTCATAAAAAGCATAACCCCGACGACCGGAAGCATCAAATGATAATAGTATACATATCGGAACTGTGCATTGACCGGTGTGGCCAGCATCAGAGTCAGCCAGCATCCGATTAACGGCAGTGCCAGAACCGCTTTCCACGGCTGCTTCTGCGACAGACACGCTATTACATAAAAGAACGTAAACCACACCATAAAGCCTACATTCGTTATGGGGCTGTTTTTCAGGGATGCGATTTTCCCGGATACCCGCTCTTTCATGTCACAATGAAAATATTTCTGGAAATAATCCACGTTATAAATCCCCATATCATTTTCATAAATATTTTCATGTGTAATCCAGCCATTCGGTTCTATGTGCCAGAAACCGGCTGTAGACAGCAGATACGCCTGTACATAGGACTGAAAATGCGAGGGAAGCAGTTTAAGATATAATCTTATGAAGCCCCCTTTGTTTTGTTCAAAAAAGACCGTATTGAATTGCTCATGAAACTTAATATTATCGACAGATATTGGAGAGTAGCTTTTCTCAATCGCTTCTATCGGAATAATATTCTCCAAAAATTCCTGTTCCTCCCCTTCCGGCAAGCCGTCTTTCACCACTGTATAGCATATCTGCTGAAGCGGAATGCCCACTGACTCCGCAAATCCGGCCTGGTTAATTCCCAACTCCTTATACACCGGCCCCTGAATCAGCAATATGGCCAGAATAACACTTCCCTCTGCAGCAAGCAGTTTTTTTCCGGCTTTTTTATAAAACAGCAGAAAGGACAGCCAACAAAAGAAAGCAACATATATTCCATTGTTCCGTCCAAACGATATCAACAGGAACAACACACCCAGCTGCGCAAGACGTTTCTTGTCCTTTAGCTCCTCTCCCCGACACATAGCCATATCAAACAAAAACAGACACAGCAAAACAATCCATGCCGAATAGAGCACATCCTTCCACATCGTCATGGAATACAGCGCCACTATGGGATTCAGTCCATAAAAGAGCAGTATCGCAGCTGCGGCAATCCGGTTCCTGACTTTTTTTCTGAGCCAATAGGCCGAATAGCTCAACACGCCCGCCATAATCAGCGTCTGCACAACCGTAAATAAAAAGATTCCAAAGTTGGCGTCTCCGGCGTCCCAGCCGATCCTGGCAAAAAGAGCAATCAAAAGCGTATATGCGATCGGCACATGATTATACAACAGCTTCAGATTCTTCACCTGCAGCAGGGAGGTAAAGGAATCCGGCGATAATAATCCCGGGTAATATGCGAGCAGATAAGGAGTCCACAATACCGCTAAAAGGAGCCACGCACACAGCCACCACTTTTTAGATATTCTTTCTGTATGTATCGCAATCAAACCCTTAACATTCCCGAGCTTTATCAGAAAACTGCCAGCCGCTGATAAAACAAAAAATAAAAGTAAAAACTTAAAAAAATCCGCAAACTCAATGGGTTGAAACCAGGGACTGCCCTCCATATTCATCTTCCCACCCACAACAACCGTTGCGGAAAGAAGAATCGCATATGCCACAAGCCATTTATTCACGCCTGATGGCAATGACTTCCATATTACGATTCCATCTTTTAATTTAGCGGTCCATACTACGATCCAATCTTTTAATTTCGCAGTCCATTTTCGGAAATGCAGACTGAAGAAAACAAGTATGGACAGAATTCCGAGCCCATACACCAGCGGTTCCAACAGTGAATAAGGACGTCTGAAAAAAAGGTCCGCGTATTGTACCTCTTCTTCCCCGTCCCTTTCGGGGCATCGCAGATCCCATGTGCCGCCTCCCCTCACGGAAGACTCAATGCTAACGCTGCCCGCATAAGGAGTGTACGGAAAACCAAGATGGACCTTCGCCGCGGAAAAATGCAGCGTCAGGCGGTTCTCCGTCCCGTCTTCCTTGGGCCAGATTACGAAATTATCATATTGCTCCCGATACAGCCAGCCGGAATTTTCCACCACCTCCGCCTGCCCCACAGGAATATTTTCTCCGTCCACAACCACGTCACACAGACAGATTTCACCGGCCGTTTCAGCCGTCAGAGAAATATATATATCCTGCTCCGGCGGAAAAAGCATATTCTTACATCCGGCCAGGATCAGGGCAGCGGCGGCGATAGACAGCAGCACGATATCCGGCCGCAGGGTAAGTCTGAAAAACCGGCCGGCGGCATATGTAAGAATCCCAAATACAGCGAGAAAGCCTCCGAATACAATCAGGCACTTCCAGGCGGAATCCAGCACATACAGTTCTGCATAAACCGTCAGATAAAGACCGAAAAAAACACAGACCAAAACCTGCATCGCCTTCGGCAATACCAGACCTGCAGACAATTTCTTAAAAGTATCTTTTTCGAGAACCTCCGTTATTTTTCTTATATTCATAGCCGCTTCATTCTCTCCTCATTCTATAACTAAACCTGTTTCAGCACATTCAAGACACCGCTAAATTAAGTCCATCTGTATTATCAGCTCCTGTTATTTTTTAAGTTCTTCAATATCACAACCCGCTGTAAATCCATCTCAAAGTCCTGTCTGTTTTTCTGTATAAAAGTCTGCAGAATCAAGCCGGCAAAAAGGGATTGAATCGCAGCAATTACAGTAAAACCACACACAATTAATGTAGGATAATTCGGCACAAGTCCTGTCTCTATGTAGGTATTCATTACAGGCACAAAAAAAACAACTGCCAGCGCCGCTAATATCAACGCGATTCCGCCAAAAAATTTCACAGGCTTATACATCCGATACAGGTTGATAATTGTACGCACCACTTTAATCCCATCGGAATATGTATTTAATTTCGATACGCTTCCGTCAGGACGATTCCAGTAATCTATAACTACATTTTCAATATACATATTTTTATCTGCCGCATGAATACTCATTTCAGTCTCAATTTCGAAACCCTGTGATAAAACAGGAAAAGTTTTCACAAACTCATAGCTAAACGCCCGATATCCTGTCATAATATCCTTTATATCATTTTTAAATAAAGTATTGATGCTTTTACGTACCAGAAAATTTCCGATACCGTGAAACGGGCGTCTGTTTTGTTCCATATAAGCAGACGACAAACGATCTCCAACTACCATATCCGCCTGTTTTGAAAACACCCTTTCCACCATCTCCCTTGCTGCTCCAGATGGGTAAGTATCATCTCCATCTGTTATAAGATAACACTCTGCATCAATTTCACGAAACATTCTTCTGACTACGTTTCCTTTTCCGCGCCGATACTCATGCCGGACAACCGCGCCTGCGCTTTCTGCAATCTCAGCAGTTTTATCCTCCGAGTCATTATCATATACATAGATGACTGCCTCTGGTAAAGCATACTGAAAATCATGCACTACTTTTCCAATTGTTTTCTCTTCGTTATAACATGGAATTAAAACAGCTATTTTATCCACAAAAATCCCCCTCTCATTTCAAAAATATCTGTCGGAAATTTTTTTATTTTAACTTCTATACTTTTTAACCGCCCTGATATTTTCCAGACAAGCCCACAATGAGTCTTTCAGTACCTTATAAATTTTTAATCCGCCGCATTTGTACAATAAACCCAATGCTTTTACTGCCTGTCTCTTACGATTATATTTTAAAGAAATCATATATCTGCGTCTGGCTTTCCAGCATAAAATACGATCCCGGGATTCTTTATCCTGAATCCCACAAATATTTGCAATCTCTTCCACCAGACTTTCGTAATCCCGATATTTCTGCTCTTCCTCTTCCTGAGTCAGCGCTGTTCTGGAATGACTGCCTGCTCTTACACAGACGCCATACAGTTTTTCCGAAATTGTAAGGCACTTATACCGATACATGTAAGGCAAAAGCATTTGAAAATTCTGTCCCACATGATATTCTGGTATACGCCGCTCAGGATATATTTTAAAAAAACATTCTGATTTCAACATATAGCAGCCGCAGCATACAAAGGTTTTTGATTCAAGGATATCCCAAAACAAATCTTCTTTTAATAAATCTCCGGTTTTCTCATCATCCCTTGTACGTTCTCCGGTCTTCTGTGAAAAATAGTAAGGCAATGTCCTGACGCATTGATATTCCGGATATTTTTCTAAAAACCGGACTCTTTTTTCTATAGAAGCCGGTTCCAGCCGGTCGTCACTGTCCGGCCAGATCAGATACTCTCCCGTTACAAGAGGAAGCCCCTGATTAATCGCAGCGGCCGCGCCCCCGTGCTTCGCCTGGATAATCGAATACTCATAGCCTCTGTCAGCAAATTTCTCCCGGTATTCCTCCGCCGCCTGAACCGTCCCGTCTGCAGAGCCATCGTCAACCAGAATCAACTCTACCTCCGGATATGTTTGTTTCAGCACAGAATCCAGCATCGGCGGCAGATACCTCTCCCCGTTATACACCGGCGTAACAATGGAAACCTTACCTTTCACAAACATCTTCGCCATTCAGGAACCCCACATAGTCAAAATCATCCAGGTACTGCCTCTTAAGAAACCGTTCCTGAAAACCTGTGATATCTCCTAACTCCTTTTCTTCTTCAAATCCTTTTATACAATATGCCGATGGGAATTCCGGATATCTGACATGAGTAAAAATCACCTTGTTTTTATATGGAAGCTGCTCAAAGCTCCTGAGAGTCTCATAAGTACAGCCGTCTTTTTCTGTCCCTATGATAAACAGATTATTCCAATGGATTCTTTTCTTCCTCTTTTCCCACTTCTCCGCCGCTTCGGAGAAAGTATCATAATGGACAAAATTTATCTCAACGTCCCCAAGCATGCCAACCGGATACCCTTTCCTCCTATTCTCCGTCTCTGTAAGACTCCTCTCCATATACCATTCCAGATTTTGAACCATCCTGACAAAATCATTCATCCCGATGCTCAGGTTAACGGTAGGAGAAGTATACGGCAGCTTCAGATCATAATACATGTATGTCCCACTGCAATTGGATGATATAATGGAAAAATTTTTATTTTTCAGTCTTTTTCTCTTTTCCCGTTTATAAACCTGCCATTCCAGTTCTTTTATCACTCTTTTCACCCACATAGCTCACTTTTGCCCCCTGCTATTACTCTCGAATTTTCCTGAATACAACCAGCTTGCTAATCACATAATTTACTGCGATTACAATAATTTGAGCGGTAATCTTAACCGGCATACTGGCGAATCTCAGCACAGTGATAAACAGATACAGGATTCCCTCCTCAATCAAAAGTGTTGCTGCTCTTCCTCCGAAAAAAGAAGCCGCCTGCATGAAAAATTCTTTTAACGAGCCTGTGGGAGCCTCAAATACCAGGTTCCGATTCGTAAAAAAGGCAAATAATACCGCCGCAATCCAGGAACATACGTTAGCCGCTAATTCATTCATGCCCATTGTCAGATGAAACAGTGCAAAGCTTGAAACACTTATCAGAAAGGTCAGCGCCCCGAAAAGTAAATATAACGTCACCTCGCGCCGCCTTTTATCACCAAAACCTGTTTTCGCCAATAGCCAAAAAGGCAGTGCCCGATACGCTTTCATAAAAAATTTCCGCCCCCTGCCCCGTTTGGTCGGCTCTATCAGCCTCGGCTGCAGGATTTCTTTCTTCTCACATAAAATCCATCTGACGGATTCTCTGACAGACCGCCAGATTTCCTCCGCCTTTTCCGTATGTACCATAACAAGTGAAGTCCCCATCCCGTCGTTCCACTCAGGGGCCTTTTTCTCAATCCCCCAGAAATCCCCAAGGGTAAAATCACTATCCCTTTCGACTGTACAAAACCCGCAGCTATGGCAGGCGGGACGCAGCAGATAATTGGCAAAATACAGCCTGCAGTAAAGATTCGCAGCCATTGCCTCTGTCCTCTCCTTTCCGTTTATCACATAGGAGCAGGTTCTCCCTGAATCTTTGTTTCTCTTATCCCGGAACGAAAAACGTTCAAGCTTTCCTTTATCTCTGCGCTCCAGATAGCCTGCGTAAGATCTCCAAACCCCCGGGGAGGCCGCCCCGTAGCAGATAAGATCGGCCAGAATCAGCCGGGGAAAGTCTTCGCCCAGAAAAAGCTTCATCCCCCGTACCTGGCAGGGTGTCCCGCAGAACAACACCCACTTCCCTGCTCTCAAATGTGCCAATACCTCAAGGTATATGCCGCCCATATCACTTTGAACATATTTTGTTTTCAAAATATCTTTCAGACCGTTCTGATCAAATACCCCTTTATGTATGACCCTCATCTCCGAATTAAACCCTGCCCCGTATACCACTCCCTGCTTCTTCAGGACAAAATCAGCAAGGACAGAAAACATTCCTCCGGAAGAGCTGTCAAACCGGACTCCGTTTTCTTTCGCCTGTACGCCAACATACATCCGTTCTCTTCTTTTTTCATCTGCATGCGCCATCGGACAGACCCTCTCACAGGCCATACAGTGAACACATTGTTCCTCGTCTCTTACCGGGTACCAAAAGCCCTCGGAATCCACCTGCATGCGAATCGCCTGCGCCGGGCAAATATCCTGACAGGCCTGACAGCCGCAGCACGCTTTCTTTTTTACTGCCGGCTGACCTTTCCAATTCGATATCCGTGCCATTCCGCATCCTCCTCATTGGCCAATGAAATAAATTCCTCTGTATTTGCGTCCAGAACTGAAAAATATACGGTATATTCTCTTTCCAAAAGCTCGCGCAAAGAAATATCTGCCGAAAGGGTAAGCGTATCCGCTGCTTTATCCCCTCCGGTCAACGTATGCAAATCCTGAGTAACCGGATAGACAAGCGTCTGCTCTTTCTTTTCATTATATAGAATCATCTGGGCTTTCGCCTCCTTATAGAGGGGAGCAAATCCGGCGTTTTTTAAAGTTACCTCCACTGTCAGAACTCTTTTCTTACTCTGATAAGAAAGACTGGCGTCCACAATAGACAGACGGTATCCCAGACGCCGCTCTATATAGGTCAGGCCGTCCATCCCTTTAAAGCACCCTTCTTCCGTGACCACAGTATCCGCCCATTTCTTTAATACCTCCTGATCATAGGCCTTATTCAGGTAGGTCACGTGCATAACTTCCAGATCCTTTACGGCACGCTCCAAATCGTTATATACATTATCATGAATCACTTCTCCCCCATTGGGAACCTGGCTGCACAATTCATTTTGAAATTCCAGTTCCTCTTTTCTTTCCAGACGCGGAAAGGACAGGCCGTCGTTTGCATATTCTCCTGTTCTATAGGTTCCATAGTCGCTTTCGTTTCCAAGCATTCCGTCGTTAAAAAGCCCCAGTCTGCCCGCCAGGGGATTGCCCGACTGCCAGGACTGTGACTGTATGATGCTTCTCCACTGCGCCGGTAAACGAACCGACAGATAGGTCGCCGGATCTGCCGCGTCCGACAGCTTTTCCGCCAGCCTTCGTAAATCCTCATCGGAGTTAAATTTCGTCCCATTCATTTCGCCCCAATTTCCTGTAAAAAGGCCCTGCAAACAAAAAATTTCTTCACTGTACTTACGCAGAATATAAGATAGCTGGTCCATATGCGTCAGAATCACGTCCAGGCTCTCCGGCTCATATATTTCGTTTTTGCCCTCGTTATCATACGTAAATCGGACAATTAGCTGCTTATCCAGAACCTCCAGCGCGTCAAATAAAGCTTCGATATTGGCGAGCCCTTCTTTCGTAATGCTTTGCTGTCTGTAGGTTTTCAGGCAAATCTGAATCAAAGTCAGCCTTGTATCCGCATCCTCCTGATAAAATGTAGAAATCATTTCCGGATAATCCTGTTTTTCATCGGTAATCAGGAAACTGTACAGCTTATAAAACCCTCTGTTCGGATTTCGAAGCTCCCGGGCGGACTCTGTAAAGCTCCCGCTCCTAACCGTAACCTCCCGTTCCCAACCCCAAAGCAAAAAATATATAAGTGCCACCGTCAGTACGATTGCGACTGCGCTGCAGATAAAAAATATAACGATTGCTTTACGTTTTTTTGCCATTCTATTCTACCCTTAGATTGTATTGTGAACTGTCAAGCTGCCTGAAATAATAACAGATAAAATCGTCGTCCTCATAATATACCTGCGTATTATTCGGATGCAGCCTGGCGAATTTTTGACACCAGTCATACGCTTTTGCTTCCAGAATTGTACGGGCCGGAAGCCTTGTATAGGAAAACCAGGAGTTATCATAGACCGGCAGGCTTTTTTGCGCCTCTTCCTCTGATATCTCCGACGCATTGATTTGCGGCGCCTGCGCCGCCCCGGTATCCGGATATTTTTTTGAATATTTATTCCAGTAAATATCCTTATATTTTATCTGGGCCAGCCAGGGGGGACCCTCAAAAAAATAGGCCTGGGCATACTGAAGCGGCTTTTTTTCAACAAAGAAAAACGCATGCTCCGCCTCAAAAGTATACCCTTCATCGCCAATATTCGATATAAACGTCAGCAGCTCTTCATGCCATGCGTCCTCAATCGTAGGATAAAGCTCGTCTGTCGGCGATACGATTACATAGCTCTTCTCTGGAAATCTTTCTTTAATCCTGTTTGTCACTTCAACCGCCGCGTTATATCTGGTTAATTCAAAAAATAAATACCCGTGTAAATGTCCCGTCAGCAACGTAAGCACATAAATCCCCGCGACTGCAAAATACGACGCTGCTTTCAGAACAGACACCCGGAAAAATCTAATTAATACAGAAAAACCCACATCTGCAGGAAGCATCACAAGAGCCATAAGCATCATATGCCCCACGGAGCAAAAGCGGGAATCCGATATGATTTCCGGAAATCCCAGGCGCGGAGCAGCATAAAGAAACACAAACAAAACCGTAAATAAAATCAACGGGGGATATCCGGAGCAGATTTCTTTCATCCAATCCGGCGCTTTTTTTCTGGAAAATATGCAAAATACAATTCCGGCCCCCGTCGCTAAGAGAATCATAGCAGCCCCATATCCTCCGTAAAGTTCGGCATATCCTTCCACATACACACCTTTTACTATTTCTGACAAAGCAAAGGCTTGTTTTTCCGGCTTTAGGGAACTGTCCTCCTGCTTCTCCTCCAGGGCTCTGGTTTCCCCGCCGTCCATAGCGCCCACCGCCCAATCTATCGAGCTGTTAAAAGGCGTCCCCGCGGCCAGGGCTCCCGCCATCGGAGCCAGCGCAATGATACACGCACATATAACCGATGCTGCTAACGGAATAAAACGCTCCCTTGAAAACAGGCTCCTAAGCTGAAATACCGCAAAGGACGCGCACATCACAAACGCCATAATAACCACATAGAAATGAATGGACACAGCCGCCGTCAACGACAGCAAAAACAGAAAAAGATTTTCGTCCCGGCAATATCTGGAAAGCTTCCCTTTTCTCAAAACTCTGTAGTTGTTCCTTAAGTAACTTACCAGATATAACGCGCATAAAAACTGGGTATGCAATCCGAATTCCAATGGAAGCGTAATCTGCAGACGAAACATACCATAAACCAAATCGGCTCCGGCTACATCTATCACTAAAAACAACGCTAACGCAAACAGAGGCGTGTACCGCCAATGGAAAATTTCCCTAAGCAATAGATAGTCTGCCAGTAAAAGTACAGCCACATGTATTCCCTGTAAAAACAACAGACAGCTGTACACACGGATTCCAAACAACGCGTTCAGACAATAAATAAAGCAGTGCATCGCCTCCGGATACACGCCGCCGGAAAAGATCTTTCCCTCCTGGAGCCCATAAATCCATTCATGATGCGTATATAGATCTCCAAAGCCATAGGAGTGGATCTGAAACGCCCCGTAAGAAAAATACATCATCCCAAAGATCAGCAAAATCCCAAGAACTTTATATTCCCCATTACTTTTCCAGATTTTCCACCATATCTCTTTTAGAATCCCTCTTACACTTCTTTTTATCCAATGGAAAGGCGCGCGCTGAACCATTCCTTTCATAAGGAAAATAATAAAAATCCCGTAAAACAAAACAATGATAATCAACGGATGAAGAATATGGAATAACCCCAGCATCAAAACAGCTGTACCGGCAATTACAATCGGAACAGTGACACAGAAGCTGAATCGGTACGTCTTGCTTTTCCCTTTTAAATGCCCGCCAAATACTACAGATGGCCAAAGAAACAGAAAAAACAGATACCCGAAAAGTACCTTTCCATATTCAATTATCCAATACCACGTATCCATACGGATGTCTCCTCCTTTTCCCCACTATTATCTATTTTCTACCTATATCCAAACCATCCGAGAAGCACCCTGTCATCGGCGCCCTCATTCGCAAAACGGATGGCTCTCCCGTCCTTTTTTTGCCGCATCTGGAAAAAAATCCTGCTCTCCCCTGCCTCCGGAATCACGCCGGATAAAGGAATCCGCAGCAAGATTTTCCTTTCACTTTCCCATGCTGTTTCATCTGCGTCAATCCTTTTACAAACTGTCCCTCCGGCCTCTTTCTCAATCACAAGAAAGCACTCTGTCCTCTCGTATAATCCGGAAAAACCGTCATTTACGATTACAAGCTGCAGGCTTTCCCCGGAAAATTTTACATCGCGGATTACAAAACGGCTGCCCAGATGCCGACCGATATATTCATAACCGCTCAATCCTTTAAAGCATCCCGGCCCTTTCACGCGCTCCTGCTTCCAATAATCCAGCTGCTCCTTTTGATAGCTGCTGTTTA
Organism: uncultured Lachnospiraceae bacterium; assembly: GCA_946552115.1. GTDB lineage: Bacteria > Bacillota > Clostridia > Lachnospirales > Lachnospiraceae > CAPEBR01. The sequence continues at coordinate 41,409 of CAMNRH010000004.1, read as the reverse complement.
AATAGCTCACATGCATGCTTTCCATCTCGTTTGCAGCCTGCCGGTATCCCACAGGCTTCTCATCCGCTATAGCCTCGCCCCCATTCGGAACCGAAGCCACAAAATGTCTCTGCCACCCAAGCTCATCCTCTCTGGCATTCTCCGAATAGGTTCCAAGATCCGTAGAGGAGCCGAACATTCCGTCATTAAACAGACCCAGCTTTCTTTTCAGTCCTTCCTCTGTCCCTGCATACCCCGTAATGCTCCTCCACTGCTTCGGAGTGCGTACCGCAAGATAGCAGCCGCCCTTTACAGCGCGGTACAGAGCAGCAGCCAGCTCCGCCATATCTGAAGCTGTAAGAAACTTTGAATGATGCATCTCACCCCAGCTTCCGATAAAAATTCCCTGCAGGACCAGAATCTCCGATGCAAATTCACAGATAATTTCTCCTAATTGCTCCATATGCCTCTTGATCCGTTCAATTTCCTGCGGCTCCCGCCTCATCCCTTTTCCCTCTGAATCATAGGTAAACCGCACAATCATCTGCTTTTGATTCTCCCGGAACAAATCAAAAATACGAAAAACAGCTTCCAATGCCTCCTCTGGAATTTCACAAGCCCGAAACGCACCGATATCAATCCGTAACAGCACAAGCCGCTCTTCTTTACTGATATCGGCGATACAGGCCCCTGTCTCCTCCAGAGAAAGCTCTGCCGGAACCTGAAGCACAAATGGGTAGACATGATACCATCCGCAGCCCGGATTATTTAACGCTTCGCTGCTTTCCAAAAGCCTGGCTTTCCGGAAACGAAGCCTTTTTTTATCTCTCATCCACATTCTGTAAACCAGCCCTTATATCTTTTTTTAGTATCTTTATCCGGAAAATGACTGCCGGAATCTCAAAAAACATCCGGCACATATACCAGAATGCCGAAAAGCCCTTATGCATGCTTTTCCCTCCCGTCCTCGCATGCATAGCTGCCGGGATTTGTACGATATTAAAGTTAAGCAGCAGCATCTGGATAATGATATTCGCATCCGGATATTTATCATCAAAATGCCGGAAATTACAATAATATTCAAATGCCTTCCGGCTAAGTCCCTGCAGGCCCGTAGTTGGATCCGCTATTTTTCTTCCTGCCGCGGCATAAACCCAAAGACGGAACCATGCATAGGCCGCCCTTTTTAATAAATGAACCGGAAAATCCGAACTTCCCTTCATAAACCTGGAAGCCAGCACAATATCCGGATAAAGGCCGTTCACATCTGCTTCAACCAGTTTTTTGTAAATGACAGGAATATTACATACATCATGCTGTCCGTCTGCATCCATCTGAATCACATACCGATAATTCTTTGTCACCGCGTATTGATAGCCTACCCGCAGAGTGTTCCCATATCCCAGCCTGCATATATTTCTAATCAGAAGATATCGTTCAGCCTGCACAATCCGGGCAGTAGAATCCTCGGAAGCATCGTCGATTACAAGAATATCCGCCTGCTCCTCAATCCACTGCTTCCTAAGCTGTTTTAATACCTCCCGTATATTTTTCTCTTCGTTATAAGCCGGTATAATAACCAGCAATTCTTTTTGCTTACTCATCATTTCTTTCTTCCAGCAGCTCGTCTAAAAGCTGCTCCTGCCCCTGCGGTATTTTTCTTGCCTCTGCCATCCGCCCAAGCCTTTTCCTTTTCTCTTCATCCCCCAAAAGGCCGGCAATACTGTCCGCAACAGCTGCAGGATTGAGAGCGCAGAGTATTCCGTCCTTTCCGTCTATAATGAGCTCTCTGTTCCCGTTACAATCTGAAGCAACAATTGTACAGCCCAAAGTCTGCGCCTCCTGAACTGCAATACTCTTTCCTTCAAACCGGGTCGCATGCACATAAATATCCGCCTGTCTGTAATAGGGATAAGGATTATTGACAGCGCCCAAAAGCAAAAAATCCTCCTTAAGCCCGAACATGGCAATTCTTTTTTCTAAATATTTCCTCTGTTCTCCCTCTCCGAGTACGTACCATCTTACTTGCCTCCCCGATTTTTTCAGAATACTCATAGCCTCTATCGCAATATCATACCCTTTCTGATAAGTCAGTCTTCCAACAGTCAACAGCCTTATTCCGTCAAAATCGTCCGAAAATCCTCCCGGCTCTTTCGCCATGAAACGAATCTCTTCCTGATTAATATAATTATGAAAAACAGAAACCTTTTCCTCATATTCCGGGTAGAATGCCTGAAAATGTTCTTTTATCTTCCCGGAAATTGCAAGAATCCGGTCATACTGTCTCCAGCACGCCCGGTCCATTTCCTTTGTATATCCTGCATTCTCATAATCAATATGTAGAAACGCCGCCTTTCTCCTCGCTTTTACATAATCCGCCACATAATAAACCGAGCCGCCCTCCAGCCATGCAACAGCTAAATCAAACTCCATATTGAAACGTTCTGCCCCGTCTGAGAGCACCCGCCAAAATAATTTGTCAGGCTGTATCCGTTTCCTTTTTACCATACACGCGAAATTCCCAAAAATGCTGTACAGCTTCGCACACCACCCTCCATGTTTCCAAAATGCGCGAAAAACAACGTATGCCATTCTCTTTCTTCCCTTATCTGTCAAAACTGACAAATTGGAAAGGGATTTATTCAGTACCCGGACATGAGACGGCAGTCTTTCGCACAATTCTCCCTGTCCCATAAGCACATAGAGAAAAATCTCATGCTCCGATTCATCTATTTTCTTCAAAAACTCCAGAAAGGCCGTCTCCGCGCCTGCCTGGCCCATCGTATTGATTACAAAAAGAATCCTCTTCATTTATCTCATCCAACCTGGCCAACATTTGTTCCTTTTCATGTCCCAGCAGAGAAAGCCTGACTGCCAGTTCCTGATTTTTCACCGCCAGTCTTGAAAGTATAAGACTGGCAGAAAAAACTACGGATAATAAAAGACCCCCGAAAAAACACAGCCGCCGTTTCCGTTCTGCATCCAGCGATTCTGCCCGTCCGTACAGCGGGGGAAAAAATCCCGCCGCAGCCAGCAGAGTACCTGTCAGTCCCCAGAAAGCCGTAAAATCAACGGTCAATTTTCTTAAGGCGCGAAGCCAGACGGAGAGCGCTATTGTAAACAGTCCCAAAGCCCGCAAGATACGCTTCATTTTTACACGTTTCCCTTTTCCTGATTTCTGTCCTGCCTTTTATAGACCAGGCCGGACGGCTTCGGAGCGTTTTCTCTTTTTATAATGCTTCCCTTGCAGAAAATATGCACATCCAGATTTTTCTCCACCCAGCGCAGCCTCATATATGCAACCGTCCATCCTGCAAAGCCGCCCAGCACAAGCCCCATGCCATGCCAGATTTCCGGAAGCCGCATAACAGCTATGCTGCCCAAAAGGGTAACAAGGAAAAAGCTCAGTGATGTAACAACCGTACCTGTTACGTCGTTATAGTAATACAGGAACAAAAGCGCCGCGTACATAATAAATACGATAAAGTAACCCGCCGCAAGGCATGGATAAATCCGCATAACCACTCCTCCAAAGCCATATTGCGGAGCCAGCACAATGCAAAGCAAATAAGCTACCACAGATATCATAAACTGCACGCGCGCAAGATTCATCAGCTCGTTTCCAAGCTGCCGGAACATCTGACTTTTAGCGCTCTCAATATCCAGTTTTTTTCCGCCGATGACTGCTTCCGAATAGCTTTTGTATTTTTCATGGAAGTGCATTTCCATATGTGTGACAAAAATAACGGTGGCAGACACATTTGTGAACACTGCCGCAAGACAGGTAGCCATATCATAGGACTGGTTAAATACAAAGCTTTCCGCCGCAATACTTCTTCCATCCGCCGTCCAGAATACAAAATTATGAACATACAGTCCTAACACATACAAAAAATTCGTAATAACCAGATACCACCATTTTTTAAAATAGCCCAATACCGGCTTATAGTTATTACTGTTCTCACGGAAATAACTTTTTATAGCCGTAAATTCCAGCACTGCAATAAGCAGAAAACCAACCATCAGTGAAAAAAGCATGCTTTCTGTTATTTCCCAGTGACACCAGAACCGAAGAATCCATGAAAGGCCAAAGGCCGCCGCTATCCCGATAAAAAAGAAAAGGGAAATCTTCTCATAATCCTTACAGCTGGAAAGATAGGTCACGGAATAAAACACCAATATCATAGCAATATAAGCACAAAAGCCAATCAATACAAAAAACGCGTCTACCCCGCCGACAAAATGCTCCCGGATACAGAACGGAATACCCAGAATACAGCCCAACCCTACCGTCATAGCCGCTCCCAGATAATAGCATGGAAGAATATCCTGATACTTTTCCTCATAAATAGCATCCTGCATATACCTGGAAAATACTGCGCTAAAGGGCGAAACTACCAGAAGCGCAAAAATCAGGACATACATCATCGTACAGGAAAACAGTTCCTTTTTCAAATAAGGCGCTTCTCCTATTTCCAGCATATTGCCCATCAACAAAATTCCGGCCACAACCATAAGTATCGGGGCAATCGTAATCACAACACTATAGGTAATTCCAGCGGCATCCGCCGCAATTGATTTCTTTTCAAAGAAACGATTTAGTTTGACACCTATGCCTGCCATTCTTCTTCACCCTCGCTTTCTTCCTCCTCAAACGGTATCTGCAGCTCATCTGCAAACCTCTGATAAATCTCCCGGTAAGCCTCCTGCATATGTGCGAATTGATAGCCCTTCATTACTCTTTGGTATCCATTCTCCCCCATCTGTCTGCGCGTCTCTTCATTCCAGGCCAGCTTAAGGATCGCGTCTGCAATTTCTTCTACATGCATAATACGGGTGACAATACCCGCCGCGCCGAAATCGTCATTCTCGCCAAAAATCAGACCGCGGCAGTTTCCCACATCTGTGGAAACAACAGGCTTACGCGCCGCAAAGCTTTCCAGAATGGTTAGCGGCTGTCCTTCACTGATACTGGTCAGAATCGTCATATCCATTCTTCCATAATATTCCCTGACATCGACCCTGCCGGTAAATTCTACATCCGGAATTCCCATAATGCGCACCAGCTCAAAACAGTTTCTTGCGTATTCCTCTTCCTCCCAGGCGCCCATAATCCAAAGCTTTAATCTTGGCTCTCTTTCTTTCGCAAAGCCAAATGCCTGAATCAGGGTCATAATATCCTTAATCGGGGCGACACGCAGTACAGAGCCGACATTGATTTTATCCTCATCCTCTTTCTTTTTTCCGGGTATATCCCGAAAATCCTCCACCCGGATTCCATTCGGCACAATTCTGTGTTTTTCCTCCGGGCATCCCAGCTCAATCTGAAGCTCTCTGGCATGCTGATACAAACCGATTACCAAATCCGCTCTGTCATAGGCGAGCGCTGACATCTTTTTAAACTGCTCAATCCATATATTTTTATAAATTCCCTGCACCCATTTTGCCTTAATCAGTTCCTCCTCACGCTCACGGGTATAAACGCCGTGTTCTGATATCAGCAAACGCCCGCCGTAAAGATATTTCGCCATACTTCCCAGCACGCCTGCATAACCGGTAGAGGTACAATGGTATACATCCGCTTTCGGAATCTCCATTTTCAAAACAGTAAACAATGGAAGATAAATTGAGCGCATCATCCACAAAAAATCAACAAATACAATCTGACTATACTGCAGACGGTAATACTCCGTAACCGCATTCAGAAAATCCTCGCCCATCAGCACATCATTCAAAGACACCCCCGGCTTCTGGAAATAATCAACAAGCAGTTCCCATCTCGACTGCTGTCCAAGCATCAGATTCACAAGCGCATGATATTCTTCCTTATTCATCCGGAGCCTTTTTCCACTTCTCTTTCCGACCCAGTCAGAATCATTTAAATACAGCTCATGCACCTCCAACACATTTTCCGGCAATTCATATTCATATTTGCCCCGGAGCGAACGATCCGCCACAATTGCAAGAATCATAAACTCCTGCCTGGGATAAGAGCGTATCAGGCCGTGTATCCATTCAGACACGCCGCCTACTACATAGGGATAACACCCTTCCGCTATTATACAAATTCTCATTTTATTCCTTCCTTTTCCCTGATTTAAAGCTCGATTGCCACATGCGCCTGATCGGCCTCAATCAGATACGCGTTTTCCTCCAGCATTGTAAAATCGCCGCCCTCAATATGGCTGATTCGTTCTCCGTCTGTTCTTAAAACAAACCAGGCTGAATCGCCCATGCCGGTGAAATCCAGCAAAATGGTATTTCCTTCCCGTTTCTCCTCATAATCAAGCGTGAGGAAATTCCGGATTCTCTGATCGGACTCCGAAAGTGTTGTTCCGGAAAAAGCGCTGAAATTCTTCCAGTTTGTTCGGACATTCCAGCTAAAATCAGAAATCATTCTGTCTATCTCATCCTGCACATCAGCCGGATAAACAGCGCGGCTTAAATCCATTCCGACACTGCTGTAGCCCAATGCCGTCTGTACGCCCCTCATCCGGAAATCCTCGCGGTATGTATACGTCGCACCGTCAGAAAGAATACTCTGGCTGGTAATATGCTCCGACTGATATCCGACAACCTCGCTTCCTCCGTCATAGTCCCTGGCAACTGTCCTTACCGCTTCCAGAATATCCTCCTCCCCGAATACCGAATCCAATTCCAGCTCTGTCAGCTCTCCCGCATAAAAAGAGGAAAACCTGTAATCCGGAAGTGATTTTTTTACAAACCGTTCATCCTCATCCAGCTTCTGTCCGATCGGCGTATCCGATACACTTTCCCCGGACAATCCCGCTTCCGCGCTCTGCTCCTTTAGCCGCTTCATATAAAACTCCAGCTCCGTCTGGCTGGGAAACTGATCATCCCCGTAATCATACTGCGGCGCCAGCATACAGGAAAGCCCCAATGTATTTCTCCGGTAAACCGATACAATAGACGGCCATGCAATATTCCGGAACATCTCCGCCATAGACTGCCCATACTGGGCTTCCATCTCCTCTTTATTTTCCGATGCCATTCCCGGACAATTCATAATCACCATATTCTGCGCGTTTACTACCGGATAAAGCTCATAATCCTTTGTTTCCGCCGACATTGCGGCCAGAATCCCTAATCCTGCCGCATCTTCCATGTAATCGCCGTTCACGGCAAACACCTGTGCATTATGAAAACGTTTCCTCCAGATGACCGGCGGATAATCCTTTACATCCATTTCTTTTTCGGGAATTCCCCGCATATATGCTTCCGTATCTGAGGAAAGCGAATACCATGGGAAGCTAAGCTCCATGTCCTGTCTTTTTTCGGCTTCTTCTTCATCTTCTGTCCTATATACGACCTCCCCGCCTAAGAAAAAGCCTTCATATAAATGAATTCCTTCTACGGTTGTCTCCTCTTTTCGCACCTCTTTAATTCCCAAAAGCTTTCTAAGCTTCTGGCTTTCCTCTATAACGGATACCTCAGGAAGATTACAGAAAACAAGATCTGCCCCTTTCTCTACCCATTCCTCCAGCCGTTCGCATACCGAAGCCTGCTCCCAGTCGATATGCTCTGCATCCACAGCAAGCATCGCCGGGACCGTGCCCTCCCCGGCCTGTGCGTATTCTTCTATCGTGTTATATATCTTTGCTTCCCGCTTTGTATAATTTGCCCAGTTATACACAACCTTTCCAAGCGCTCCGTCGGCGCGCCCAATATAGACGATTCTCTCACGAGAATTATCAGGGCTTTCTTTCATTTCCTGCTGATAAGCGCTTCCCCGTCCGGCCAGACTCTCTCTGTCCTGGGCATAAGCATTCTCTTCATATCCATCCCAGCCTTCCAGTACGGCATTCGTAAACTGGAACATGAAAAATACAACAATCATGATAACTGTAATTGTAAAATAATTCCTGCGTGATACCATTTTCTTTCTCTCCTCAACTGAAAATACGGATCATCTCCAGAGTTTCGCTGTCAATCACCACATCTGACTTTTTCAGGATGTCAAGCGTCTGAAAAAAAGCTTCCCTGTTTTTTAATACAAAATACAATTTTAATTTACAGGTATACGCGCACAAGGCCTCCGGATGCTCCTCCTCAAGCCGCCGGCACCACATCTCTGAAGCCTCGAACTCCTCCGCCTCCATCAGCCGCAGACACACGCCTTCATAGCGTTCCACCGTAAGCCTGGACATATCCTCCTGATAAAGCATATCTGCAACTTCGGCCATCATTCTTACATATCCGTTCTGCTCCAGCGGTGTAAAAACCTTTTGCTTTAAAAAACCGTCCATATAATCAATCAGTTCTTCCTCGCATCCTGTCTGCTCCGGATTACCCTGAATCTCTGAATACAGCCTCCGCACATTCATACGAAATTCATTCAGCTTATCGCTCAGTACCGAAGCGGCATAATGGGCAGTTTCGGAATCTCCTGAATTAAGCGCAAGGGCAATTGAGGAAAGAGAGCTTTGAACCTCTCCTCTGATAATACTCAGCATTGCGGTACGGAGACTTTTCTTATCATTTACTGCGAGCGCCTCCTCTATCGGAATGATATTCCTCTCCTGCTCCTCGTCCGCTTTCACCTGCGTATCCACACGTTCCTTGCTAAAGGTAACATCTTCCAGATTTACGCCAAAACGGAAAACCGTTTTATAAAGCAGCTGTGCCAAAAGAAAAAATACAAAGCCTCCTACCGGAAACAGCGCCATCACCAAAAAACGCAGGAAATAAGTGGCTCTGCCATCACGCGTAGCCTCTCCTTCCTTTTTCCCCGGCGCCGCAAAAAACACTCCATACAACAGATAAAGCGCTGCCAATACCAGATTAACAACAAGAACTCCCAGCAAAATACTTTCTTCCCTTGTCAGCGTCATACCTCCGCCTCCTTTAACAGACTGTCATATCCTGCAATCCGGAATCGCTCCATCACACCTTCCACATTGTGTTCATTTGTATTTGAAAGCAGCGCGTACAGCTTTCCATTTTCTAATACACCTAAATAATCTGTCGACCTGATACTGTTGCTCAGAACGTCCGCCGCCTGCTCGCATCCCTGACGTCCGGTCTGGATTTCCAGCAGGGCGCATTCTGTCAGACCCTTATTCCGAGCCTCCAAAAATGCAATCACCAGCTTTGTAAAGGCATCCTCATTCAGCACGTTCGTCCCCTCTACATAACGCTGCTGCCTGAGGCCTTCCAGATAACGGCTTGCACGAACCAGCGCATTCTGAATCAGGGTTCCTATAATAGTCAGCCGATTTGCTTCTGCCAGCGTCATTCGCTGCCACGGAATTCCCCAGAGCATCAGAATCAGCTGCATATCTCCTTCCGAGAACACGGCGCTCGCCATTAACGGCAAATCCCCCGCCATCGTTTTATTCACATAAACCCTGCCCTCTCTAAGCTCGTTATACATCTCATCCATAGCCGTGTATTGAATTGAGCTTCCAAGCTTCCTTGCATCCGCGGAGGTCGCAGAATACAGGCGCGCATAATCATCGTTTACTACGAGATAAACCGCCACATCCTGACTGTTCATCAGCCGTCCCATCATCTGGGCCGCATAGAACAATACCTCCTCCGGGCCGTATTGATCAAGCTGCGAGGTAATCTCATATACCTTTCCAAGACTGTCTTTCTGATTTACAATCTGCGCCTCAAAATTCTGCTTCATCCGGACATTACTGTCATTGATTTCCGCAATGCCCTCTATTTTCTCGTAAAGACGGCGGATTTCCTCTTCCTTATCCTCCTGTATATTCCTGAGATAATCGCGCATATAGCCTACCGCCATTCCCACAATAAACAGCTGCGCCATCCATACATATGTATTATAATCCAGCAGCACCTCGTACACGCTGTGAACATAAGCCTGCTGGAGACAATACCCCAGCACGGACAAAAGCGCCGAAAAAATCGCCTGCTGCTGCCCATAAACAATTGCAAATACTAAAACATACAGTAAATAAAAGTCCAGCCTGCTGAAATACTGGCTTCCCACCGTCTGCTGATTCAGCATAAAGAATAAGATAAAGCAAACGAGGCTCTCAATAAACGGAAGCAGACTCTTAAAAACCCTTTTAGCAGTATGCCAGCCCTTGCCGCTCCATCGTCCTCCCACGTCTCCGACCTTAAGAAACGTGTCGCCGTACTGCTTCATATATTGGACAACCCTGTCTACCCCTTTTTCATAATGGGTAAAAATCCTTTGTTCAAATTCTTTCTGATATCTTCGTCCATCCAGTACCAGACGCCGATTTTCTCCCACCGGACGGTCTATAATTGCAATCTCTCCGCCCATCTTATCTCTTACCATCTCTGCAAGCTGCATCCCGTCTATCACTTCCATTGAGGAGATGTGATAGCACGCATGCTCCGCGTCGTCTTTTTCTATTACTTTATAAATCAGCTCTACCGCGTCATTCAAATAAAGCATGGAAAACTTTTCCCTGCTGTTCGCCGGAATCTTCCCTGTCCTTAATGCCTCCAGACACATCTCAAAGCACGGGTCTCCTTCTGTCTGCCCTTTTTCGGGAAGGCCATAAACATGATCCAAACGCAAAATAATTGTATTCACTCCCTGTATCTCCCGGTAATTGCTGCAGAGAGCTTCTCCCTGTGAAATGGCTGAAGCCTTAAAGCCTCTTGCCGACACCGCCGCCGTCTCCGAAATATCATTTGCATACGATCCGTTAAAAACCTCCTGAGAGGACAGGTAAATAAATCTTCCCTCCCCCAGCATGGAATATGCCGTCAAAATGTTAACTACAGCCGTCGTATAACGCAGCGCTTCCTCCTGACCATTATATTTCCAGTCAAAATCCGTGTCGTAGGCCCCGGTAAATAACACGACGTCCGGCCTCACGCTTTCAATAATATCCTTGACATTACTATCCGTATAGGAAAAGTGATAAGTTTCAAACACGTTCTTCCGGGAAACTTTCTTTTCCTTTTGCCCTGTAAGCCAATAAATTTTATGACTGCTTTTATTGAGCTTATTTATCAAAGCATCCACAAGTCTGTTACCACCGCCGATTAATAATACGTTCATTATTCTCCGTCATCCTCCTCATTTTTTTCGGAATTACACGAAAATTTCGCAATAGAATTCCTATTGCGAAACAATTTACAATTCGTTGATATTATGGGGAAATTAAGAAAATATGATGACGCTTTATGACGGCTTATAAAAGAAAGATTGAATTCAGGAATTCCATATTTTTCCGCTTTGTTTCCGGCGTACAGTGAGCATAATGGCGCAAGGTAATCTGCGGCGAGGAATGCCCCAGAAATTCGCACAGTATCTCATACGGGATTCCCTGCTCCAGACATCTTGTGGCAAAGGTATGGCGGAGCGTATGCATGTGAACTCCGCTTATTCCGAGCTGTTTTCCAAGCTTTGAAATTCTTTGCTGCATTGTCCGGGGATCCAGATAACCTCCCTTGACACCTTTAAAAAGCTGATCTTTCGCGTCTGTCTTTTCCAATATCCTTTTCTCCCGGAGGAGCATGCCGAGAAATTCAGGAATGGGAATATCCCGCACGGAGGATTCCGACTTTGGAGTCCCTAAAATAAGCTGTGTCCTGCGTAAGCCGGAATCTGACGGAATGCGCTGAATGGAATGCCGGATATGAAGAATAGAATTTTCGAGGTCCACATCCTGCCATCTGAGCGCGCAAAGCTCACCGACACGGATTCCCGTGTACAGACACATCAGATATTCCAGCTCATTATTCGTCAGTGCATTCCTTTCCAGCTTTTCCTGCTCCAGGCATGTGAGTACCCGGGGCGGACGCTTTCCTGCTTTGGGAACACGAATATCCTGATATGGATTATGGAATAAAACGCTTTTTTCACAGGCGGCATTGAAAATACTTTTCAGAAGACGGCAAATACCCCTTAAGGTTGTGGCTGCCAGTTTTTTCTGGAGAGCCAAAACCATATCCTGGATATGCCGCGGCTCAATTTCACGTATATTCATTCTGCCTAATGCCGGATAAATGTGTTTATTCAGGCTTCGGCGGTAGCCCGAACAGGTTTCCGGTTTGACGTAGGGGGATACCAATATTTCCAGCCAGTAGTCCGCCCAGTCTTCAAAGCTTCCGTTTCCATGTATAACAGGAATGAAATCACTTTGATACAGCTCGGATTTAATGATAACAAGCTTTTTTTTGACCTCCTGGTAATGCTTTCCGTAAACGGAACCGAACCTTGCTTTTCCGTTTAAGTCACGGCTTTTAATGTAACGCCCTTCCCAGCGTCCGTCCTTTCTGAAATAAATATTTTCTCCTCTTCTTGCCATAATAGTTCCTCCTGTTCTGACGGCTTATTTGACGGCTTAAAATTTCTGACTGAAAATACCTGTAAAAGGCAGTGTTTCGTTTTTGCGAGGCAAAAATCAGTAGAAATTACTGTTATCTTAATTGACAAACTTTAGCTTTATATAGTAACATTAATTACGAGACGGTTGAATGATAGCGTTGATTTCGTAATAGGAATTCTATTGCGAAACAAAATAAAGAAAAGGATGGCAGAAAAATATGAATATATTATTAATTGGCGACGACAGCAGACTGGTAAATGCCATAATAATTAAGCTAAATAAAAGCAACCATCGTATATACTGGCTTACCGGACAAAAAAAGAAAAAGATTGCAAGAGCGCACGTATTTGAAACCTATAATTTTTCTTATACAGACAGCAATGTAAAAGACATTATAGAGAGCGTCAGACCGGACGCCGTACTGTTTACGGGCGCATATGATACGGGATTTGACTGGAAATATAACGGTCAGGCGGAAGCGCTGCGCTATACGACGGCTATGGTTAATATTTTATCATCATATTCTATGTTCAGCTCTGGAAAATTTATCTATTTATCCTCCCAGGAGGTTTTTGACGGTTCCTATGCGGATGATATTTCAGAGGAAACAGCCGTTGCGGCAAGAGGCTTTAAGGCTCCGGCTGTATCGCAGGGAGAAGCCCTCTGCAGCAACTACCGGGAGATACAGGGAGTGAATACAATTATTTTGCGTTTGGATCATATTTACCATATTCCGGAAAGAGGCCAGTCGGACGGCGACCCGTGCTTCGAAATGTGCCTGAAAGCATTAAAAACAGGAAAGATTTCTGCAAGCGGTAAAAAGAAGTTTTCCATGCTTTATTTAAACGATGCGGTGGAGCTGATTTACAAGGTGATTGAAAAGAAAGATACGGATTATTCCTGCTATCACATTTCATCTATGGAAGCGATTACCGAAATACAGCTTGCGGAAATTATAAAAAGAAAAATGGGCGGAAATATTACGCTTGTTGACCATTCTGCAGGTGAGAACCAGCGAAAAATATTAGACGGACACCGCTTTCAAAACGAATTCGGGCAGAAAATATTTCATCATTATGAGGACGGGGTTGGAAAAATTGTCCAGTTCATGAAAATGCACAGTGAAACATTCTTAAAGGACAACGAGGCCGGGGGCAATTGGAAAGGGAAAGCATGGCATAACATTAAGGTGATTTTTAAAACCCTGCTTCCTTTTATTGAGAGTCTTATTTGTTTTGCCCTGTTCTTTTTCCTGAACGAACAGACGGTGGGAAGCCTGTATTTCAATAAGCTGGATTTTTACTTGCTGTATGTTTTGTTATTTGCAATTGTACACGGACAGCAGCAGGCAATTTTTTCTGCCCTTTTGGCAATCCTCGGATACTGTTTTCAGCAATCCTATCTCCGCAGCGGTTACGAGGTGCTCTTAGATTACAATACATATGTGTGGATGGCTCAGCTTTTTATCGTGGGAATGGCTGTAGGCTATATGCGCGACCATCTCCGTCATGTCCGTGAGGACAATGACGAGGAGGTCCGGCATCTTTACGAGAAAATAGAGGGCATTTCGGAAATTAACAACAGTAACGTACGTATGAAACAAAATTTTGAAGCACAGCTTGTAAATCAGAAAGACAGTCTCGGGAAAATTTATGAAATTACATCACAGTTAGAGCAATACGGTTCGGAGGAAGTACTGTTCTATGCTGCACGAGTGGTAGGGCAATTAATGAACAGCCGGGATGTCGCGGTTTATCTTGTAGTAAACGACGACTATGCAAGGTTATATTCGGCAACTTCCGCGGATGCAAGAAAGCTTGGAAGCTCTATTCGCTATACCGATATGGAAGAAATGTATAACGATCTTAGAGAGGGAAGAGTATATATCAATAAAACAATGGCAGAGCATATGCCATTGATGGCCAGCGCTATGGCGTCGGAAGGAAAGCTTCAGCTTATTCTGATGCTGTGGGGAATCCCGTGGCAGCGTATGACATTGGCGGAAACAAACCGGCTGAAAATTATAGGGACATTAATTCAAAGCGCTTCTATACGTGCAAGCCGTTATCTGGAAAGCCTCAGGCACGAGCGTTATATAGAAGGCACAAATATACTGAACGAAACAGCCTTTACAAACCTGGTAATTGCTTTCTTTAAAGCCAAACATGAAAATCTGACCGAATGTGCTCTGCTGGAGATACAGACAACATATGAAGACCTTGCCAGAGCGGCAGATATACTCGGCAGCTACATAAGAACAACCGATTATCTCGGCATACTGGAAAACGGAAAATTATACGTATTGCTTTCTAATACAAATGAGGCGAATGTGACAGGCGTTATTGAGCGGTTCCGTCTCGCCGGATACGAAAGCCTGCTGAGGGAGGCGGATGTATGACATTAACAGGAGAAGAAAATATTTTTCTAATCATATTTATCGTTAATTTAGCGGCATCCATGCTTTATCTCATTTATGGGGTTCTATTTGCGGCGGCGGCAAAAACAATAAAAAAGAATGAGAATGCAAAGCTCTTTCAGGATAACAGACGAACCTATCTGCTTCGTTTTTGCGTGATGGTTTTCTGTCCGGTAGTCGGACCTCTGTTCTTTTTCACCTCTCATCTTTTTTATCTGACATTTTTCCGGTTCAGCGTCGATCTGGAGGATGTCTCCTTTAGTAAGGAGCGTGTCGAAACGCAGGTAAGGGCAAACGAGGAACAGGAGCGAAACATAATACCGGTGGAAGAAGCACTTGCCGTGAATGATAAAAAGAGTCTGCGGACAGCGATGATGAGCATTATCAGAGGCGAGACGAAAGGTTCCCTTTCCTCCATTGCTATGGCGCTTGACGCCGACGACTCTGAAACGGCTCACTATGCGGCCTCCATACTGAGCGATAAATTAAATGAGTTCCGCATGAATGTAAGGAAAATGTACGCGGACTTTCTTAATAATCATGAAAATACAGAATGCGGAGAAAATTTGATTGATTATATGAATGAATATCTGGAACAGAAAATATTTACACAGCTGGAGCAGAACGGTTTTGTCCGGATGATGGAGGAAACCGCTAATACTCTCTATGAAAAAGACGCATCTGTTCTCACTGCCAAAAGATATGAATACGTATGCCTGAGATTGCTGGAAACCGAGGAATTTGAAAGCACGGAAAAATGGTGCCGGCGTCTCGCCGGACAGTATCCGGAGGAGCTTTGTACATATACCTGCCGGTTAAAGCTGTATTTTATGACAAAAGACAGAAATGCTTTCTTTCAGACGCTCAATGCTTTGAAAAAAACCGAAATAGTTATTGATAATGAAACGCTGGAAATGATTCGTATTTTCAGCTGAGGAGAAAACGAGAATGGTATCACGCAGAAATTATTTTGCAATTACAGTGGTAATGTTTATTGTATTTTTTCTGTTTCAGTTTACAAACGCAGTATTGGAAAGCTGGAACGGATATGAAGAAAATTCTTATGTCCGGAAAAAGGAAGAATTAGCCGGCCGTGAAAGCGCCTACAGGGCAGGGCATGAAAAAACGGAACATATTTCCGGAAATTCCCGGGAAAAAGTCGTATACATCGGAGATACAAATAAAGCCGGCAGCATGGTCGTCCATAACTGGGCCAATTATACAAAACGGGATCTGGACGTCTATCATACGGCCTCAGAATATGCGGAAGCTGCCGGGCAGGGTTCCCCTGCCATGCTTGTGATAGATGCAAAGTACACAGACTGGGAGCAGTCAAATACATGCGATATTCTGAAGCAGTGTATAGAGCAGGGAACGGACCTCGTCTTTTGTAATCTTCCGGACGTATCCGTTATAAAGGAAAGTCAGAAGCTTAGAAAGCTTTTGGGAATTAAAGAGGTGCGAAAAGAGGAGACAACCGTAGAAGGAATTCATTTATATGAAGGCTTTTTCTTAGGCGGGGAAGCCGTATATCGGGCAGAAGAAGAAGCCGAAAAAAAACAGGACATGGAGCTTAGCTTCCCATGGTATTCGCTTTCCGCCAATACAGAAGTATATATGCTGGGAATTCCAGAAAAAGAAATGGATGCAAAGGATTATCCGCCGGTCATCTGGAGAAAAAGCTATGATAACGCACAGGTATTTGCGGTAAACGGCGATTATATGGAGGATGCCACAGGGCTGGGACTGTTGTCAGCAATGAAAGCGAAATCAACAGGATACGAATTATATCCTGTTGTAAACGCCCAGAATATGATTGTTACAAACTATCCCGGAATGGCGTCGGAAAATGAGGAAGAGATGCAAAAGCGGTATGGACAGTCAATGTCGCAGATGTTTCGGAATATTGCATGGCCGGCGGTAATATCGGTTTACCGGAGAAACACACTTGGCCTCACCTGCATGCTTGCCCCAAGATATGATTATGGGAGCGATATTTTCCCGAGCCGGTCGGAGCTGGAATTTTACATGAAACGTCTGAAAGAACAAAGCGCTGAAGCCGGATTATCCGGAGACAGCATTTCAGATACATTAATCGGGCAAAAATTAGATGAGGATGAACACTTTGTCAGGGACTCTCTTCCGAGTTATAAATTCACCTCTTTTTATGCCGGAAAACTAACAGATACAGAGCTGGAGGCCACATTGCAGGATAGCATGCTGGGAGCAATACGGACTGTTGTTACAGATTATGATAAAGACAGCGAAATTATCGGATATCAGTCTGATTATGTCACAAAACAAAGCATTCTCTCTGACGGCGCCCGTCATACTTTTCGGACGGATTTCCGAATCAGAGCCATCGAAACCGCATTGGGATACAGCAGTGTCGGATTGGATTTAAGCCGTGCAGCCTATCCGAAGAGTTCCGAGGATGATATAGAAAAAATCATTTCCGATTTCAGTACAAATATTAAGGCCTCCTGGGAGCATTTTCATACATTCTCAGGAACAACCGTGTCTGAGTGCGACCAGAGAATCCGCAATTTCCTCGCGCTTGATTACACGGAAAAAAGAGAAGGAAATACCATTTTGCTGGATTTCAACGGCGCCGTAACACCTGCATGGTTTATTTTAAGAACAGACGGAGAACGAATCAGCCATATTGAGGGCGGCGATTTTACAATGCTGGAGAAGAATGCGTATCTGATTGAGGCGGATCATGCACATGTTGTTATTGAGCTT
The DNA here is from genome assembly GCA_946552115.1 of uncultured Lachnospiraceae bacterium. Lineage (GTDB taxonomy): Bacteria > Bacillota > Clostridia > Lachnospirales > Lachnospiraceae > CAPEBR01. Next base: position 23,967 of record CAMNRH010000004.1, on the reverse strand, counting down.
TAAATCAGGGAAAAGGAAGGAATAAAATGAAAATTTGCATAATAGCGGAGGGATGCTACCCCTATATGATAGGCGGGGTATCCCAGTGGATACATGGCCTGATACATTCTTACCCAAAGCAGGAGTTTATCATTCTGACAATTGTAGCAGATCGTTCCCTGCGCGGAAAATATGTATACGAGCTGCCGGAAAATGTATCCGGGATATATGAACTGTATTTAAATGATTCTGATTGGAGTCAGAAACGAAACAGAAAAAAATCGCGGATGAACAAGACCGAATATCAGGCCCTGATCAGTCTGATGCTGGGACAGCAAATTAAATGGGAACCGTTATTTGACTATTTTCACAAAAAAAACATCTCATTAAATGATGTGTTAATGGGAGAGGATTTCTTTAACGCTGTCACGGAATATTACCAGCTAGGCTATAATCAAATGGTTTTTGTTGATTTTTTATGGATGCTGCGCTCGATTTATCTGCCGTTATTTATTGCTCTGAAAATGGAGATTCCACAGGCAGACGTGTACCATTGTACATGTACCGGCTATGCGGGAGTATTGGGAAGTATGGCGAAATATTTTCACGGAGGACGCCTTTTGATATCTGAACATGGCGTTTATACCCGTGAACGTGAAGAAGAACTGATTAAAGCAAAATGGGTACAGGGGATCTATAAAAATATATGGATTGACCAATTTAAAAAAATGTCAACGCTTGCCTATAACAGCGCAGATATCATTACCAGCCTGTACAGGCACGCAAAAGAGCTGCAGATAGAATTAGGATGTCCCGCGGAAAAAATCAGGATTGTATCCAACGGTATCCGTGTGGATACCTTTCAGGATATTCAGGGAAAATCAGCGGAAGACAAAGGGAGCATCAACATCGGCGCCGTACTGCGTATTGCCCCGATTAAGGATATTATGACCTTAATCCAGGCATTTGGATTTGCAAAAGAAACCAGGCCCAATCTGAAGCTTTGGATTATGGGCGATTGGGAAGAAAATGAATACGCTCAGGATTGCTTTGAGCTGGTGCATGTAATGGGTGTTTCGGACGTAATATTCACGGGCCGGGTCAACGTCAGAGAATACTACGGAAGGATGGATATGACAATTCTGACCAGTATCAGTGAAGGCCAGCCCCTTACAATTCTGGAAAGCTTTGCATCGCATAAGCCTGTCATTGCTACCGATGTGGGAAATTGCCGCGGACTGATACTTGGCGAAAATGACGACTACGGTCCGGCAGGGATTGTCACACGGATTATGCACGTAGAAGAAATCGCACAGGCAATGCTTTTACTGGCTGATGATGAAACAATGCGTAAGCAAATGGGCGAAAATGGCTATAGAAGGGTAAGAGCCGGTTATCAGTTTGCGCAAATGCAGGAAGCTTACCGAAGCATTTATCAGAGCTTCGCCGACGAAATGCAGATATCATTTAATGGAGAAGTGGAGGGAGAAGAAGCATCATGGCAGGCATAGGAATCAAGCTAAACCGTTTTTTTCAAAAGAAATCCATTGCAGCAGATATTGCCGGATTTACCTATAGCGTCGTTATTACAATCGCTCCGATATTAATTATTATTATCGGCATTCTATTGATGGGAAACATATTCGGACTTGCCGACGAGCCCTATCTGAAGCGGGAATTATTTTCCTGTACGATACTGTATATTTTCATTTTTGCATTCCTGGTTGTTTCTCCATTTAACGCCGTATTATCGAAATATATGCAGGATGCGATTTACGAAGAGCGTTTTCCGGATATCCTCCCCTGTTACTATCTGGGGCTGGTCATGACATTAGTACCCGGATGTCTGCTTGGAATTCCCTTTTGTCTGTGGGAGCATTTTAGAGGCGGAGTAAGTGTGTTTTTCTCCTTTATCGGATTTTGTGCATATATTTCGCTCATATTCATTATTTATTCTATGATTTTTCTTTCTATTTGTAAGGATTATGAGCGAATCTCTCTTTTTTTCTTTATCGGAATCGTAATTGCATTTCTTCTTGCATGGGTTCTGCGAACCAGGTGCCGATGGGAAACGACAGAGAGTATGCTGTTTTCTCTCGCGGCAGGTTTCTTACTGACAGCAATACTGGAATTTACCGCCGTAAAAAGATATTTTAGAGGAAACAGCAATCGGTACAAACCGATACTGGAATATTTTGTAAAATACTGGCAGCTGGTGATTACAAACTTCTTTTACACCTTTGGCCTGTACATACATAATTTTGTATTTTGGACGGCTGATGCCAGAAGAATTGTCGCCGACAGCTTTGTATTTAATCAATCTTATGATATGGCAACCTGTCTCGCTATGTTTACAAATATATCTGCTACCGTTATTTTTGTCACGCACATGGAAATGCATTTCCGTGAAAAATACCGTCTTTATTCGGAGGCAGTCATCGGCGGGAAAAAGATAGATATTGAGAATACAAAAAGCCGTATGTTCCGTCAGCTCGGGAATGAACTGATGAATCTGGTGCGTGTGCAGTTTATCATATCCGTGGTCATTTATCTGCTTTGTATCGTATTCCTGCCGCAGTATGGATTTGCCGGAGAGGTAATGAGAATCTATCCCTGCCTGGCGACCGGATATTTTATTCTGTTTTTGATGTATGCTTCGCTTTTGTTTTTATATTATTTCAATGATTTAACCGGAGCAATTTTAACCGTGTTAAGCTTCTTTTTTGTCACGCTTCTGGGAAGTATGGCAGCTATGAAGCAGGCAGAAATCTGGTACGGAGCAGGTCTTGTAATCGGCTCCTTCACAGGGTGGTCAGTCGCCTATTTCAGACTTCGCTGGGTAGCAAAGCATTTAGATACCCACATTTTCTGCCGGGGCTTTATACTGAAACGCGAAAAGAATCAAAAGCCTCCTTCACTGGTTTTTGAAAGAGCAGATTGTGAAAGAGACGCGAAAGAAGCATGAGATATGTAATACTTGCAGCGGGCATCCTGCTGCCGCCCGCCGCCGTCTGGCTCAGGGCCCGAAGAAAACTGACAGTAAATTTAACTGCTTTCTGGGGAATTACAGGAATCTTCTTGATAATAGCAGGAGCTGTATCTCCGGTATTTCACCGGATTATAACAATATTTTCATCAGGAAAGCTGCTGCCGTTTATCATTGGTATTGTTATTTTAGCAGCCGCTTTCTGGATCAGCCTGCGATTCTCCCATCTGTCAATAAAAAACCAGGAGATGGCTGTACAGCTGTCCCTTTTATTGCAGGAACGCACACAGATGTTGGCTGAAATGGATAAAATAAATGAAAAAAATTTTGTTTGTAATCAATACGATGGGAAAAGCCGGAGCGGAAACGGCTCTTCTGGAATTTCTGAAAAAGCTGGACGGCGACTGTGAGATATTCCTCTATGTACTTATGAACCAGGGAGAAATACTCCTGCAGGTCCCTCCCGATGTTCACATTTTAAATCAATCCTTTCGTTACTTATCCGTCTTCACAGGAAAAGGCAGGAGACAGATGGTGCGGACCGTCCTCAGGGCCTTTTGGAAAAACGGCGGTTGGTTCAGAAAACTATATCATATCTTCAAAAGCTTCAAATCTATGTTAAAAACCGGGAGATTTCAGATTGCCAAACTACTCTGGCGAACCATTTCGGACGGCTCGGAGCGTTTTGATATGGAATTTGATTTAGCCATTGCGTGGCTTGAGGGCGCATCGGTCTATTATGTAGCGGATCATGTGAAAGCACATAAAAAGGCGGCGTTCCTCCATATAGACTACGAAAAGGCAGGCTATACGAAAGAAATGGATGAAGCATGCTGGCGGCAATATGAACAGATTTTTGCAGTTTCTTCGGAAGTAAAGAAAAGATTCCAGGCCTTTTATCCGGAATATGAGGAAAAGGTTTCTGTTTTTTATAATTATATAGACCGGGAGCTTATCTCCCGCCGTGCAGAGGAGGCCGGCGGCTTTCAGGACAACTATGATGGCACGCGTATATTGACTGTCGGACGGCTGAGTTATCAAAAGGCCTATGACATTGCGATTGAAGCCATGGCACATCTGAAATTGTCCGGGTACCCTGTGCGCTGGTACGTGCTTGGGGAGGGTTATCAGAGAAAATATCTGGAAAAAAAGATTTCCGAGTTTGGACTAAAGAAAGATTTCCTGCTTTTAGGAGCAGTTGAAAATCCATATCCCTATTATAAGCAGACAGATATATACGTACATGCAACCCGGTATGAAGGAAAAAGCATTGCGATTCAGGAGGCTCAGGCATTGGGCTGTGCAATTATAGCCTCTGACTGCAGCGGGAACCGGGAACAGATTACAGATGGATCAGACGGTTTACTTTGCGCACTTGAGCCTGCCGCCGTTGCAGACAGCATCACAGAGCTTTTAAGAGATGAAGAAAAACGAAAAAAGCTTGGTCGGATGGCAAAAGTCAGGCAAATACCGCAGGAACAGGAATCGGTACTGCAAAGACTGTTTGAATGAGAGAACAATGAAAACACATAAGGAATTACTGATTATCATACCGGCTCACAATGAAGGAAAAAATATCCGGAAGGTTTCCGAACAGCTGCACAGACAGGAAATCAAAAAAATTGCGGATATTCTTGTGATAGACGATGCTTCGGCAGACGATACCAGACAAACGCCGGAGGCTGAAAAATATATATTAATCCGAAATATACGCCGTCTTGGATATGGTACCTCTCTGCGGCTTGGCTATCAATATGCCTTACGTGAGAATTATCGCTATATCATCCAGATGGATGCGGACGGGCAGCACGACGTGTGTAATATTCCTGTGATTTACCGCAGGCTTAAGGAAAAGGATGCAAACGGATATTATCCGGATATTGTACTGGCATCCAGATTTATGAAAGGAAGCTCCGATTTCCCAATCGGTATTTTAAAAAAAGCAGCTTATATATGGTTTCGTTTTATTATCCGGATAATTACAGGGGAAAAAATAGCAGATCCAACCACTGGTTTGCAGGGTCTTAATCAAAAAGCCTTTTCTTTCTACGCGGATGGTAAAAATTTTGATGATAAATACCCCGATGCCAACATTATTATACAGATGCTGCTGCTTCATTTTCATATCGCTGAGGTTCCGGCAGTTATGCATGCGAGAACAGACGGAAAGAGTATGCACGGATGGTTCTCAGCCGTCTGGTATATGTGCCGGATGCTTTTTGAAATTCCGTCCGTAATATTTCGGATAAAACTGTTAAACAAAAATTCCGGAGGGAACTTCCATGACCTGGAAACGGAACAAAACAACAAACAAATTCCATAAGGCAGAATTTAAGGAAAGCAGCCGCCCGCTATATAATCCCGGCTGCGGATGGTATCATGTATACCCCTTTTTGCTCCCTGTTTCCGGAGCGATATCATTGGAAAATGCAAAAGGATGCCTGGAAACTACAGACAGGGAAGAGCAGCTGGCGCTTCTGCAGATTCATATCGGCGCTTTCCGGGCATGTGAACTATCAAAATCAGCACTGGAATCCATTTCCCGGATTTTTGATTTATTTTGCATATACAACAAGCAGATGATCGTCCGCTTTGTCTATGACATGGAAGGAAAAGGCATGGAACACGAGCCGCAGAGTATTGCTCTCATAAAAAGGCATATGGAACAGGCAGGCGGGATTATCTGCCGGTATGCCCGGGAAATCCTGGTGCTGCAGGGAATTTTTGTGGGCAGCTGGGGCGAAATGCACGGCTCGAAATTTCTTTCCGTTCCGAATATGTCCGAATTGATTTGCAGCCTGTATGAGGCTGTTCGCGGAAGCTGTTATCTCGCGGTACGTACGCCAAAGCAATGGCGCGATATTATCGAATATGAAAAAACCGACCCGGCTCTTAAAAATTGTTTAGGGCTGTTTAATGACGGTATGTTCGCATCATCCTCGGATTTGGGGACCTATGAATCACTATCGAGACAGGAGGAGCTTGCATGGCAGGAGCATTTTGTGGCATCCGTACCAAACGGCGGAGAAACGGTAGCCGGGAACCCGCCGGTCGGATACCGGAAGGCTTCAGAAGATATGCGGAAAATGCATCTGAGCTACCTGAACAGTACCTATCATCCGGAACAGTTAAATTACTGGAAAAAAGAACAAGTCAGCCAATCCGGGTGCTGGAACGGTGCGACCGGATTTGAATATATCGGAAGACATCTGGGCTATCGTTTTTTTATCCGCGACGTAAAAATCGGCAGGGAAAAGCCGGCGGAGCTTTTTATTGAAAATTGCGGCTTTTCCGGATTGTTTGAAGAAGCAGACTGTTTTTTGCTGATAGAAAATGCGTCAGGAAAGATAACACAAATACATGCGGATACAGACGTACGCAGATGGGAAAGCGCTAAACGGATGACTCTGCAGGTACAGCTTCCCCTTTCTGAAACAGAAAGGGGGGAAAGAAAGCTTTTTTTTCTGATGAAGCGCAAAAGAGACGGCCGGATTATCCGTTTTGCGAATCAGGATGCTGAGGATAAGGTATTTTTGGGAACTCTGTCATAAAAACAGAAAGGAGCGCAGATACATGGAAGACTGGTATTGGACAATCGAATACTGCAAGGTATTGTTCGGCTACTTATTTTTTATGTTTCTATGGCCCTCTGTTGTGTTTCATACACATTTAAAAAATAAGGAAAAAACATATCATTTCTGTTTTTGCGTTACCGTACAGATTATAATTGTAAATACGGTAATTTTAACGTTGGGATTATTTCATATTTTGAATACGACGCTTGTAATCCTTCTGTTTTACGGAGCGTTTTTAGCGGCACTCTTTCATATTGCCATACAGTTTGTAAAAAAAGCAAAGGGAAGTAACCGGCAGGGAAAGCTGCGTCTGTGGCACAGCGCTGTTTTCTGGATTAAGGAAAGCATTTGGAAATTCCGGGAAAAGGCCGGAGAATATACCGTCCTGATCATACTCCTGGTTTTTGGCATGATGTATTTTTCTTACGGTGCGTTTCAGCTTCATTCTTATGGCTTCGGCGATTTATACGTCCACCATGAATGGATTTACGGCTTAATGGAGGGCAATATTTTTTCGGCCGGAGTATATCCGGAAGCAATGCATTGCTTCATTTATTGTCTGGATGCGCTTCTGGGAATCCGGGTATACAGCAGTCTTCTGTTTTTGCAGGGGATTCATATTGCAGTGCTTTTTATCTCCGCTTACCTCCTGATGAGAGAAATTTTTCATTGGCGTTATTCTCCGCTTCTGGCGCTGGCACTGTTTTTGACACTGGACCTTTTAAGCGCCGACCATGTATACAGTATATATCGTCTGCAGATTACTCTTCCTTTGGAATTTAGTCTGTATACGCAGTTCTTGTGCGCTTTATTCCTTTTACGCTATTTAAAAAATGCAGGACCGATAAAAGGGAAAGGAAAACTTTCGGGCTATTACCGGGATGAGAATCTGTTTTTATTTCTCATGTCGGTAGCCGCGTCTATTATGCTCCATTTTTATTGTACAATTATGGCATTTGTACTGTGCATATCCTTTGCAGTATTCAAATTGGACCGGATATTTTCAAAAAAATATCTTTTTCCTCTTATATCGGCTGTTTTATGTGCATGCGTGATTGCCGTAATTCCGATGGCGGGCGCGCTGGCGTCGGGAATTCCCTTTAATTATTCTATAAGCTGGGCAATTCATTCCATGGACGGGGAAGAAACCCGCGAGCTGGAAGAAAACAGCCCTTCTGGCGAGCTGCCTGAAAAAAAGGAGACGTTTCAGATTTTGCCGTTTGAAAAGCTGGAAACGATATATAAAAAAGGCTACTGCTCACTCTACGGAAGTACAAGGGCAAATATGATCCTCTGCATAACGGGCGCGGTTATTGTCCTATGTCTGATCTCCCGAAAAAAATCATTAAAATGGTTAAGAGATATTTGCGAGGGATACCCGCCGCTTATTTTGTTTACTTTTCTATTTATGTTGATTTACACCTCGCCTTATATCGGTCTTCCGGAAATCATTTCAGATTCCCGCTTTTGCTCGGTCGGCCATATGATGATTCTTGCAGCCGCGATCATACCGATGGATATTTTATTTTCCCTGTTAACCCGTTGGCTTCACGATATGCTTCTGCAGATTCTGTCCGTTTTTTCAGTTATGGGAATATACGCATTAACAATATTTACCGGACATTTTCACGGATATTTATTTTTTGAGCTGACACGTTATAATTCGGCGGTAGAAGTGACAAACTCAATTATTGATACGTTTCCGGAAAAAAGCTACGTCCTTATAGCGCCCACCGACGAGCTGTATCCAATCATCAAATACGGATGGCACGAAGAGCTGCTGTCATTTGTGGAAAACAGTAATTACGAAAACTACGCTCTTTTACCGGAACATGTATTTATTTATGTGGAAAAAAAGCCTCTCCTGTACGCGCAGGCATATTTTTTTGAGGGTCCTTCCTGGCTGGCGCAGGAAAAGTATAAAGATATTTACTGGGATAAATATTCAAAAAAATATCCCTATACAGGAGCGGTACAGGCTCCGGACATAACAGCCTCGCAGGTTTCCGAAACCGAAGCGCAAAAAGAGCTGATTAACTATGGCAATCAATGGCTTTTCTATACACGCTTTGAAAACCGTACGATTCTTGAATCAAAGGCATACCACTGGTGCCAGAGATTTATGAAACTTCATCCATCCAAAATGGAGGTCTATTACGAGGATGATGCTTTCGTATGCTACTACCTCAGGAATGACGGAATTTTTCAATATCGTTCAGGGACAGAGTAAAACAAAATGAAAAATAAAGCAAATTTTAAATTATTATCTCTCAGTATTATAGTAATATTGCTGTTTACCATATTTTCAGCAGACGGCTGCGCACGGCAAGTCGAGATGGAGAGCTATTCATTTACAGAATCATCAAGAAAGCTTTCAAATCCAAACAGGGGCTTTTATCAGTTATACAGCTTTATGATTACCGACAAAAAAACAGATTATCCGAAAGTCATTTCCGAATTGTACAGTCAGGACACAGAAACAAAGCTGACCCTGGTTCAGATATGTCTGCAATCTTATCGGCAGAAGCCTATTACTGAAAAAGGGCTCTCTAACATCGAAGCCCTGTTTGATGCGCTTGGTACTCTGGATAAGCAGCTGATTATCCGGTTTACCTATGATCGGGAAGGCCTGAATGAACAATACGAACCGGAAGCTTTAGAAATTATTTCAGGTCATATGGAACAATTAGAATATATTCTGCGAAAATACAGCAAAAATATTTTCAGCCTACAGGGCCTTTTTATCGGAAACTGGGGCGAAATGAACGGTACACAATATGATTCTGACAGTGACCTGCAGAAATTGGCCCAAAAATTAGCCGGTGTAACAGATTCCTCAACATATCTGGCTGTCCGTGTTCCCGCCCAGTGGCGGAGCATTATGCAGTGTAAGACCTTATTTCCGGAAGACGCCGCAGATCATTCTTTAAATGGCAGATTGGGACTTTTTAACGACGGGATGCTTGGAAATGAAAGCGACTATGGAACTTACAGCCCCGATAACGTCAAAGACACCGCAGCATTTCCGCGTCTGGGAAGAGAGGAAGAGCTTGAATTCCAGGACAGGCTTTGCCGCAGGGTTCCAAACGGCGGCGAGGTTATTGATGATAACAGCTATAATGATTTGGATAATGCCATAAAGGATCTTGCACTTATGCATGTAACCTATTTAAACAAAGACTATGACCGGCAGGTTATGGAAAAATGGGCAGACACCCTGATAACGGAAGAGGGGTGCTTTTACGGTACAGACGGGCTGACCTATATAGATAGACATCTGGGCTATCGTTTGTTAATTACGGACACCGCCCTTAGCTATCATAACAAAAAGGATACCCTGTCCGCAGAGGTTACGCTAAAAAATGTCGGATTTGCTCCGCTTTACAGAGAATCCAAAATCCGGATAATCCTCTGCGATACAAAAAACGGTCAAACTCTTGTTTATCCGATAAATCAGAGCTTAAATACATTGTCCGGAGGAAACGAGCCGGAAGCAGTTTTAACACTCTCTGCGGAAATTCCCTGCGGCGAGTTGGGAGACAACGAATACACGATATATTTTTCAATAGCAGATTCTGCTACAGGAAGCCATATTTTACTGGCAAACGAGGAAGATGAGGAGCGATATGGATATTGTATTGGAAAAGTCAGTCTGCAATAAAGCTGAGACTTTCAGGCTTGTATTTTTTATCGGAAACCTGAGCCACGCAGGCGGTACGGAAAGAGTTTTAACAGTGATTGCTAACGGGCTCTCTGACAGAGGCTACCCGGTTTCCATTATCAGTCTGTGGGGCGACGGAAAACCCTTTTTTTCACTGAACAAAAAAATCCCTGTTTACTGGGTGAAAAAGAATCGCTGTGGAAAAGGCATACCCGGCAATCTCTGTTATCTGATTCAAACCTTAAAGCTTGACAGCCCGGATTTTCTAATTGACGTAGATATCATTCTGGGATGCTATTCTTTCTTATTGAAATGCCGTTTTCCAAATTTACATTGGATTTCCTGGGAACATTTCAGCTATTATCATCATTTTCAAAAAAACCGTGTTCTCAGAAAAATTATGAGACGGATGACAGGCAGGTATGCCGATTGGCTGATTGTATTAACTGAGGAGGATAAAAACTGCTATCAGAAGAACCTCTCTCTTCACTGCGGGATTTCCCGTATTTACAATCCGGTTCCTTACGAATCTGCTTTTTCTAAAAAGAAAGAATTTTCTGTTATTTTAGCCGCCGGAAGGCTTACGGAATCCAAAGGCTTTGATTTATTGATACGAAGCTGGAAGCTATTGGAAAAAAGCTATCCAATGTGGCAGATACTGGTAGTCGGCGAGGGCGAGAACGAACGGAAGCTCAAAAAAATAATACAAAAAGAAAAGCTGAAGCGGTTCCGCCTTGCGGGAATTACAGATAATATAGAAAACTATTATGAGAAGGCTGCCTTTTTTGTACTTCCGTCAAGAAGTGAAGGATTCGGAATGGTACTTATTGAAGCAATGCATTACGCGCTTCCTGTTATCTCCTACAATTGTAAGACAGGACCAAAGGAAATTATAGCTCATGGACGGTCCGGCTTTCTGATTGAACCGGAAAACATAAAAGCTTTCGCAGACAAGATGGCGCTGTTGATGAAAAACCGGACGCTGCGCAGGGAAATGGGCGAAAATGCCAAAAAATCTGTTGAAAAATTTAATAAGGAAAAAATATTAGATGAGTGGGAAGCCTTGCTGAAGCTTATCATGGCGGGTGAAAAGGAGAATGTATGAAAAACGTAATTTCAGTTATTATTCCTGTTTATAATTCGTCCCCGTATATTGCCGATTGTGTTGAATCTGTTTTAGCACAGACATATCCGCATTTTGAAATACTTTTAATAGACGACGGATCAGAAGATAACAGCAAAACCGTCTGCCAGAGGTTATGCGCCAGGGACTGTCGGATTCAGTTGCTTAAGCAGCCTCACAAAGGAGTATCGGCCGCAAGGAATGCCGGGATAAAAGCTGCAAAAGGGGAATATCTGTTTTTCGTAGACAGCGACGATATTATACATCCCCAGTTAATGGAAGCTCTCTACATATTGATGGAAAAAAATTCTACGGCTGTTGCCACCGTGAAACGGTATTGTGTAAAAGACGGAATCTTTCCCAGGCTCTTTTCCACAGAGGCTGAACCCGCAAAAAATCATTTATATATAAAAAACGGGAATGCTCTGGACTGCCGCATTTTTGCAAGCTCCGACACCGCTCTTTTTGGAATCGGCGGAAAGATGATTTTACGCCGGGCAGCGGAAAAAGTAAAATTCGACGAAACGCTGACGCAAGGGGAAGATACACTGTTTATGTACCAATTGCTTGCGGACGGAGCGGATGTTTCTGCGCTCCTCCATGACTGGTATTACTACCGGAAACATGCAGGAGGCGCAACCGGTTTGCTTTCTGTGGAAGCATGCCAAAGCAAATACACCGTTGAATGCCGTATTTGTAACGAGGAAATAAAAAAGAAAAGAATCGGAAATGCCGCGTGCTGGGAAAATGCAATCCTCAGCACCCTCATACAATGGTACGAGACAGGACTGCAAAACAGAGATAAAAGATTAACGGCCTATGCGAAAAAAGCTGCGGATATAGAAAGAAACAAACCAATCTTTTCACAGATAGAGCAGATGAAAAGAATTGATTTCTATCTCACTTTCCACTGCTATCCGCTTCACCGCGTTTTTCCTGCTTTCCTGTATGTCAGGCAAAAGATATTGAGAACATGGTCAATGCGCTGGAAATTAAAATGGATGTACAAAAAAACAAAATGGTTATGCCAATGGCTGAGGTGGAAAACAAAATGGTTATGCCAATGGCTGAAATGGAAAGCAAAATGGTTATATCAATGGCTGAAATGGATATTGAAATGGGGAATACCGGCCGTATATAAAAGATTTTTGAAAGGAATATTTTTAAATGGGCAGAAAAAATAAAGCTGATGTGGGAATTATTACATTTCACTGTGCAGATAATTATGGAGCGATGCTGCAGGCATATGGGTTAAAAAAATATTTGTGCGACAGTGGAATAAATACAGATATTGTCCGCTACGAGCCTCCCTTTATGGCCGGACGGCACTGGTGGATACCGTATATCCCCATTGGAAATATACAAAAGCAGCTGCGGCTGGCAAGGAGCGGCTGGAAATCTCATCGCCGTATGGGAAAGGATTTTTTCAGGCTGCGCAATCATATGAAAGCTTTCAGAAAACAATATTTAATTGATGGAAAACAGAAAAAAATATTTTTCAGAAGACAGCTCAGGGGACTTTCTTACAGATACTATATCGTCGGAAGCGACCAAATCTGGAATCCCGGAATTACATGTGGATTGAGAGCCGTATATTTCGGCGCGTTTGAAAACGAAAAAAAAGAAAGGGTTATTGCATATGCAGCCAGTCTTGGAAGCGCGGCGCTTCCGGAGGAATACAGACAGCAATTTTCAGAGCTTTTAAAAGGTATCCACGCTATTTCAGCCAGGGAAGAGGCGGCGCTTTCATACATAAGACAATGCTGCGGCAAAAATGTGACTGCCGTTCTGGATCCGGTATTTCTTTTAGGAAAGGAATGCTGGGAAGCAATTGAAAAATTACCGGACAGGCAGGGGTATATCCTCGTTCATATGACAGAAAGAGAGCCCAAAATCATTGACTATGCCAAAAAACTGTCCCAGGACAGAAATCTTCCGGTCATTGAGCTGCGGACGAACACAGGGGGCGTGTCAGAGGAGACCTTTGAAATCGAATACACCGCCGGTCCGGCGGAATTTCTGGGATATATACATAAAGCGGATTATATCATAACAAATTCATTTCATATGACCGCTTTCAGTATCATTTATGAAAAAAAATTTTTGGTATTTTTGCACAGCAGCCTGGGAGCAAGAATCCGGAATATTTTAACGCTCCACGGGATGGAGCGCCGGCTGTATGAGGAAGATACAATCCCGGACATAGACGGCGCTGTTAACTGGAATGAAGTAAAACAAAAAACAGTTAAAAACAGGAAGCAATCGGAAAAATTTTTATTGGAGAATTTATGATGAAACTTTTCACAGACAAAAAGGACTGCTGCGGATGCGGCGCATGTAAGGATATCTGCCATATAAATGCAATTCAGATGATACAGGATACGGAAGGCTTTTTTTACCCCTGTATCGATAATCATATCTGTGTGAACTGCGGCGAATGCGCAGAAGTCTGTCCCATCAAAAGCCCGGACATCAGGTCCTGTGACCGCCGGTATTTTGGAGCGCAGGCAAAAAAAGAAAGCTTTCGATACAGCGGTTCGTCCGGCGGAATCTTCCCTGTCATAGCAGATTATATCCTTTCGGGTCAGGGAGTCGTTTATGGCGCCGGTTACGACTCGTCCATGAAAGTGGTACACCGGGAAGTACACGATGCTGTCCGGCTCGAACAGATAAAAAAAACAAAATATGTTCAGAGCGACATGACCGGAATTTACCGAAATATTGAACGGCGGCTAAAGGAAAACCGCCCGGTGCTTTTTTGCGGAACCCCATGTCAGGCACATGCCCTGAGACTGTTTCTGAAACGGCCGTATGAACAGCTTATTATTATGGATCTGGTATGCTACGGAGTCCCCTCTCCCGGTATATGGCGCGATTATGTGACATACCTGGAGCATAAGCATAACGGAAAAATGACAGAATTCTTTTTCAGAGATAAAAGGGACCGGGATAACGGGCATACCTGCTCCTACATCATTGACGGCGTCGAGTATGCCGGCTCTCTTTATCAAAACGTCTACTGCCGAATGTATTTTACGAATCATATCCTGCGTCCGACATGCCATAACTGCAAATTTTGTACTGCAGAGCGAGACAGCGATATTACCATCGGAGATTTCTGGGGAATTGAACGGATTAAACCTGATATAGACGACGGTATGGGGACATCCCTTGTCATACTCCACACAGACAGGGGAAAAGCAATATGGGATTCTGTAAAGCAGAACATAAACTGGTTTGAATGCCGGCATGAGGACATCCTTCAGCCGCGTCTGAGCGGTCCGACAGAAGCATCGGAAAATCGGCAGAAATTTATGCAATTATATAAAGAAATGTCCTTTGAGGACCTAATTGAAATGAAAAAGGCGGAATAACCATTGAAGATTGAAAAAACACTGAAAAATTTTCGGGAATGGGAATGGAGCAGATATAAAAAAAGAAAACGTAAACGGCTGAAAACAACGGATTTCACTGTTATAGCTTCCAATTGCAGCGGCACTTTTATTTATTACGATATGGAGCTTCCCTATCTTTCTCCAACCATTAATCTAAGTATAGAAATGAATGATTTTGTAAAATTATGTGAAAAGTTAAAATGGTATCTGGAGCAGGAAATGCTTGAGGTGAAAGGCGAAAAAAACCCGGCGGGAATGCTCGGCGATATAAAAATATCCTTTGTGCACTATAATACTTTTACGGAAGGCGCAGAAAAATGGGAAAAACGAAAGCAGAAAATAAACTGGGATAATCTTTTCATTATAGGAACAGATAAAGACGGCTGCACTTATGAAACACTCAGACGCTTTGAACAGCTTCCTTATGAAAATAAAGTAATTTTTACGCATGTTAAATATCCGGAATTCCCATCGGCATATTATATACGGGGATTTGAAGAAAACAGCGAGTTAGGAGTCATAACACTTTTTAAAGAGCAATTTCTGAAAAGACGGTACCTGGATGACTTTGATTATATCAGATTTCTTAACGGCTCAGGAATCAGAAAATAACAGGGAGGATACTGGTAAATGTTTGTTAAAAGTAAGGTTTCGGTTGTTACGCCGGTATACAATGGGGAAAATCATCTTTCGCTAATGTTAGATTCTATATTAAACCAGACATATCCAAACATAGAAATGATACTGGTCGACGACGGTTCCAGGGATCAAACTGTCCTGCTGGCGGAAAGCTACCGGGAAAAATTTTCAGACAAAGGCTACGGATACCGTATCGTACAGGCAAAACACAAATGCGCCGCCGCCGCAATTAATCAGGGACTGCCCTATGTGACAGGCGAGTATTTAATCTGGCCCGACAGCGACGATATACTGGAACCGGAATCTGTAGAAAAAAGAGTAAACTTCCTTGAAGCACATCCGGAATATCAATGTGTCAGAACGCTGTCCTACTATTTTTCACAAAAGACCGGAGAACGTACAAAGGCTGATGAGAAAACCGGAGATTTATTAAAAGAAGATTTGTTTTGGGATATCCTTGAATCAAAAACCTTTGTATGCTGCGGATGCTATATGCTGAAATCCGAACAATTCTTTGAAATTTATCCAAACCGTCATATACCGGAATATGAGCATGATGTCGGACAAAATTTTCAAATGCTGCTCCCTTTTATGCACCGCCATCCATGTCCTACAATACAGGAGCGTTTATACGGAGTATGCGTCAGAGAAGGCAGTCATTCCAGAAGAAAGCTGACACAGGCAGAGGAGGAACGGAAATATCGCGAATACGAAAAGCTGATTGATGAAATTGCAGGTATCTGTAATATGAAAGATAAAGCCTCAAAAAAGCGTATGAAATACTGGAAAGCCAAACGGGCATACGGGCTTGCAGTAAGACACGGTAATAAAAAACAGATTGTAAAAGCTCTCTGCCAGCTGTATCAATGCGGAGAAGTAAACGCCGGCAGAGTATTAAAGGAATCGTTTTGGATTTATCTCGGAAACAGACGGACCAAAAGAAAACATACTGCTAAATTAACATTTTTCAGAAATATGAAAAAGTATCAGGGATATGCGATATATGTGGCGAAAGCCCAGCTGAAGTCAGAAGTGGCGTCCTCATATTTAAATTGGATATGGTGGATTCTGGAGCCGTTTCTCACAATGATTATTTATGTAATTGTATTTGGCTACTTTTTTCAGGCGTCAGAGCCTGATTATCCTGTCTTTTTATTTATCGGGATTCTTATGTGGAGTTTTTTCAGCGGAGTGGTCAAATCCAGCATATCCGTAGTAAAAAGCAACCAGGCGATTATCTCTAAGGTATATGTACCAAAATATATGCTGCTTCTTAGTATGATGTATCAATATGCCTGCAAATTCGGATTTGGAATGATAGTAGAATTTGCCATGATGCTGATATTCCATGTCAGATTTAATTGGCATATGCTGGCTGCAATACCATTTTTGGCAGGATTTTTTTTATTTACATTCGGCTGCTCCAGTATTCTGATTCATTTTGGAGTATATGTGTATGATTTGACCTATGCTGTCGGAATTATTCTGAATTTTATTATGTTTTTAAGCGGAGTATTTTATTCCATTGAGGGAAGGCTGCCCGGCGCATATGGACGAATAGCCGGACGTGCCAACCCGATTGCCTTTTTCATCGCGTCTATGAGAAACATTTTGATATATGAAAAAAAGGTTTCCTTTTTATGGCTTTTTCTTTGGTTCCTCATATCTGCAGCGTTATCAGTTATTGGAGTGATTCTGGTCCATAAAAATGAAAATAATTATACAAAGGTGATTTAATCATGGTATCGGTAAAAGTTGAAAATCTGGTAATTACATATAAAACATTGAATTATGTTTCCATACAGCGGAACTTTTTTCGAAAACGAGAAAAACGAAACAGCTATACCGCAATCAATCATATATCCTTCGAGGTTGCCAAAGGAGAAATCTTCGGCCTGACAGGCCGCAACGGAAGCGGGAAATCCACATTACTGAGAGCAATCGGGGGGATGATGGCGCCGGATTCCGGACGGATAGATATCGGAGGCCAGTCTGTGGCTCTTTTGGCAATCGGCGTAGGTTTTAAGCCGGAAATGACCGGGCGGGAAAACATCTATATCGCGGGTCTGCTGCTGGGCTTCAGTCAGAGCGCCATAAAACAAAAGGAGCAGGAAATCATTGATTTCGCCGAATTAGAGGAATTTATCGATATGCCGGTCAGAACCTACTCCAGCGGAATGTACTCCAGGCTGGGCTTTGCAATTACCGCGACTCTGGAAACAGATATTGTATTAATTGACGAAGTGCTTAGCGTAGGCGACGAACGTTTCCAGAAGAAAAGCTATGAAAAAATGAAACAATTAATCAGTAAAAAAGAGAAAACCGTAATTATCTGCTCTCACAGCAGTGCTGTTTTGGAAGAATTGTGCGACAGAGTCCTCTGGCTTGAAAAGGGAAAAATTGTCAAAATCGGAGATACAGAAACGGTTTTACACGAATACAAGGAATATATGAAAAATTAAAAAATAATCCGGGGGAAAAATGATATCTGTAATAATACCTGTTTATAATACTGAAAACTATCTGAAGCGGTGTATTGAATCTGTTTTGTGCTCTTCCTATGAAGATTTTGAGCTTCTTTTGATTGATGACGGTTCTGTCGATAACAGTGCCTTTATTTGTAAAAATTATTGTAAAAAAGACCATCGCATAAAATATTACCGCCAGGAGCACAGCGGTGTATCAGCGGCAAGAAACAAAGGATTGATGAAAAGCCAGGGAACATGGATTATATTCGTAGATTCAGACGATGTTATAACCTCAGATTTTTTGGAAAGGATTGCAGACGGAAGCTGTCAAAAATACGATCTTTTAATGTTTGATTTCAAAAGAATGAAAAGGAAACCGGCTCTGTCTGTAAAACGTACCTTTCCTCATCCGCGGCGGAAATCTTTTCTCAGTCCATATAAGAAACAGGACAGAACTTATTTACTCCGATGCCTGCTAAATATGCGGCAGCTTCATAAAAATGGATGTATAAGCCTGTCTTCCCCCTGTGCAAAGGCCTATAAAAAATCACTGACAGACCGTTATCGGCTGAAATTTGCAGAGGACCTTGCAATATATGAAGACAGACTTTTTAATATGGAATATTTATTAAAAATGAATTCCTGCGCCTACATCCAAAAGCAGGTTTATTATGTGAGGGTAAGGAACAATTCTGCCATGCGGGGATTTTTTCCGGACTTTTTACAAAATGACATCCGATATCAAAAAAAGCTTTATTCACTTTTAAAAAGCTCCTGTATGCTTCCCGACGTATATACCGCATATTATAACAGCGTTTTATCCAACATGACAGATATTCTCGTAAGAGGGATTTTTCATCCGTTAAGTACCGGAACATACAGGGAAAACTGCAATCAATGTAAAAAAATGCAGCAGGTGAAAATCTATCGGAACGCAATGAAATACAAGAAAGGAACAGGCAACCTCCCCAGAAAGCTTCTCTTATTTTTTTACAGGCAAAAATACTATCGGATTTTAAATTTTGTCTGCCATATCATCTATCAAATTTTAAAAATAACGGGGCAGCTATAAAAATGTCTGCCACACACACCCTTACCTGATCACTTTATCTTCGCATAATAGGTATCTGCCGTATAAAGTGCCGCCGCCGGATTATGCCCTAATACGCGGTCCTTTGTAACACCGCTTGTAACAAGCGCCTTTGAGTATTTGATAAACAGACTGTCGTGCCCGACACACAATCCCATAATAATGTTAAGCTCTGTCCCAGCATCATTGAGAAGCTCTGCCTGCAAAATAGGATTACACATATTAAGCCCGATTTTACAGCATGCTTCCGGAATTCCTGCATCCGTCTTAGGAACTGTCCCCACCTTACACGCCGCGCCGAACACTTCAAAGCCGTGATTTCTTAAAATTGATGCAAGTGTACGGCTCTCTTTTAAAAGGCCCACACAGGTTGCAATTCCAATCTTCTCTGCGCCAATTTTTTTTGCAAAGGCCATAATCTCTTCTACACGTGTATACTGGCAGTAGTGCTCACACTCCACCTCTGCCGCCACAACCATCACCTTATGATTTTCCTCCTCCTGATAGCGCGGCATCGCTGTCTCAAATACTTCTTTCTTCATATTCTTAGTCAGACAAAACTCCGGATATGTTTTATCCATCTTATCACAGTTCTTCACCGCACAGTCAATACATGACATCTTCTTTTCCATTTTAACTTCCTCGTTTCATTTATATTTTTTCTTTGTCTATGTAATACGCAACAATCAAATCTACCATTTTATCGTAGCTCTTTACCCCGTCGGCCTGACCGTTGGCCTTTAAATATGTATTATTTAACTGATTGGATACCTCTGCTATCCTGCCGTCATACCCTGCCCAAAATTCGTGATTCGCATCAAGGTCAGCTTCGATCTCCGGCAGCAGGCCCGCCCGCACCTCCTCCCATGCATCATAATCTGCTTTCCGAAGCACATTCATACAATATATCCATCCCATCAGCTTACCGCTGTAGCAAAAATCCCTCTCTCCGGATGAACCGCATGAAAGAAATGCAATAAAATTCGCTTCCTGCTCCTGCATAAATCCACGCAGATGGGATAATTCATGACACATGGTAAACGGAACATTATAATCTGTCATACCACTGTTATAATTAGCCTCCACCGTAAAAGGGGAATAAATTCCCGACAGATTTTGTACCGACAATATCCACGGCACAAGAAGCCCTTTCGGCTTTGGATAATATCCGGAGAGCACGCCGTATGTATTTCCCAGCTTTTCCATGGCAGCCGCCGCTCTTTCTCCGGCCTCCGCATCCATTTTCATGATTCCGTTTTTATCTCTTTTTACTTCACTGCTTAAAGCATTCACCTCATCCGTAAGCTTAAGGCAGACTTTTTTAAGCTCCTCTTTTGAATATTCGCGAATCAATATTCCCGAGCTTTCAGAAAAAGATGCTCTTTGATAATTTATACCGCAATTAATCACATAAAGGCAGAACAAAACAGCCGCCAGCAAAAAGGCACTCCAAAGCCAGCTGTAAAGGACAGCTTTCTCCTCTTTCTTCCGTATCGCACGGTTTATCCTCACCGCTCCTGTAACCGCAAGCCACAACAACAGCAGATACAGAAGAAGCTCCGATAAAGAGCAGGGGAAAACCCCCGATATTCTCCCGATACTCCCCACCCATACGGAATATACATTCTCACTGTACCACTGAGCAAATGAATGGGATATTCTGGAAAGAAAAAAAAGCGCAAAACCGGCTGCCAATACTATACAGCCGGTTTTTCTTTTTTTTGCGTTTTCTTTTTGACAGTCTCTCATAGCTCCTTCATTACTTCCATTGCCTGTTATCTATTTCAAATATTTTTTCAGCGTCTTCATCAGCTTATTTATATCTATCGGCTTCGCAATGTGTTCATTCATACCGCTGTCCAGACTCTTCTGAATATCCTCTGAAAAGGCATCCGCTGTCATGGCAATAATCGGAAGATCCGCATCTGAACGTGAAAGTGCACGAATTCTTTCCGCAGCTTCATATCCGGTCATAACAGGCATGCGGATATCCATAAGAACGGCATCATAGAAGCCAGGCTCTGAGTGTTCAAACTTATCTACACAGATTTGCCCGTTTTCTGCCCACTCTACTTCAAAGCCTGCTTCCGTGAGAATATCATCTGCGATCTCCCAGTTCAACTCATTATCCTCCGCCAGAAGAATTTTATATCCGGTAAAATCATGCTTCTTCTCTTCCGTCTCTTCGTCTTCTTTCTCTTCACCTATACAGCGGCTTAATCCCAGATAAAGATTTGACTTAAACAAAGGCTTGGAAATAAATCCCTTTATACCTGCCGCACGCGCCTCTTCTTCAATATCGCTCCAGTCATACGCCGAAATAATGAAAATCGGAATGTCGTCTCCGGCAATCCGCCGGATTTCTTTCGTTGTCTGTAAACCGTCCATATCCGGCATTTTCCAGTCTAAAAGGACAACATGATAATCATCATGCTTTTTATGACAGCTCTCTATCATCTTTACCGCATCATAACCGCTTAATGCCCAATCAGCCTTGATTCCAATATCTTCCAGAGCGGATACCGCGCTCAGACAAAGATCCTCATTATTATCTACCACAAGCATATGCCACGGCGGAAGCACCATCTCCTCCACTTTCACCGTCGCCTTTTCCAAATCCAGAACAATATGGAACTCGCTTCCCTCATTTCGCGAACTTTCTATCTCAATTGTGCCGTCCATCATATCCACAATATATTTGGTTATGGCCATGCCGAGGCCCGTTCCCTCTATCTTCTGAACCTTAGAATCTTCTCTGGAAAACGTCTCAAAAATCTTTTCCTGAAACTCCTTTGACATTCCGATTCCGTTATCCTTTACCCGAAAATGGCACCGCACATATTCTTCTCCCTTTGGAGACGGCTCCTGCGACAGATAAACGTTAATCCGGCCGTTCTTTGGGGTAAATTTAATCGCATTTGAAAGCAGATTAATTAATATCTGATTCAGGCGCACACCGTCACAGTAAACCTCTTCTGCCATAATTTTCTGAATAAAAATATCAAAATGCTGCTCTTTCTCCCGAATCTGCGGCTGTACAATATTAACAAGGCTGTTCATCGTATCACTGAGAGAAATATAGTCCATATTCAGCGATAATTTCCCGCTCTCAATCTTGGACATATCCAGGATATCATTAATCAGCCCCAATAAATGCTTGCTTGACATACTAATCTTTTTCAGGCAGTCCTGTACCCGCATAGAGTCATGAATATTCGTCATAGCTATCGCGGTCATCCCCACGATTCCATTCATCGGCGTGCGGATATCATGACTCATATTAGACAAAAATTCACTTTTCGCCTTATTCGCCCGGACTGCTTCTTTTTCCGCCTTGTCAAGCTCCCTCAGCTGCTGCTGTGAAAACTTGAAATATTTCATAAATATAAACAAAACTGCTATCAGAATAATCATGCAGGCCCCAAGCATAATATACTGGCGCTGATTGCTCAGGTTACTGACTGCATCATCCAAAACCCCGTACGGCATAACCGATATCAGATACCATTCCGAACCCGGCAAAGGAGAACAATACAAATGGTTATGCATATGATTCACCATAACAAGAGCCGTATAATTTTCATTATGATTAATAGCTTCCTTTAATTCCCGGGCATAATGCTCGGATGTCTTCCCCTCGTAGTCTTCGACTATATCCTGAATCCGTTTAAAATAATTTTCCCGAAACCCTTCTCCGCTCCTTATAACATAGCTTCCGTCCCTGCGGA
The DNA here is from genome assembly GCA_946552115.1 of uncultured Lachnospiraceae bacterium. Classification (GTDB taxonomy): domain Bacteria; phylum Bacillota; class Clostridia; order Lachnospirales; family Lachnospiraceae; genus CAPEBR01. The sequence goes on along the minus strand of CAMNRH010000004.1, from coordinate 1,323 downwards.
TTATATGAGAGTACACCATATTATTCTCCTCATCAAGAACAAGTGCGTCCTCCATATACTTCATCGGAAAAGCTGCCACTATAAGCGCGCTTTCCTTCCCGTCGGCCATCGGATATTTTGCGGCAATACCCATAACCAGCATCTTCTCATCATCCGGGCTAAATCCGCTGGTTATTATCTGCCTCCGATCCGCAATGACATTCCGGAACTCTTCCTTTGAATAAAGCTCTACTTCATCCCCATAAACTGTTTCACATTCGCCATCTTCTGTATAAAGCCCTAAAAATGAGAATTCCCGTACACTGGCGCTCAACGCGAGATCATCCACCATTTCCTTTCCATAGCTGGCCGTTTCCGGCGGAGTACGCCTGACGATCCCCTCCAACTGCTTTATCCGAAGTTCTGTAATTGAGCTGAATTTTTCCTGAAGCTGCTTATTCATCTCTGCCATATAAAGTGTTCCAATCTCGCTGATGGCATCTTCACTCTTTCCGCTCATAATACTTCCCAGAAACACAAATATAACAATACATAAAAAAATCAACCCAATAAAACTAGTCCACAGAAACTTTCTGGTTTTTTTAAACATTACGGCAATAGCTCCTTATCCTCATTTATTCTTCCCTGATACGATTCAGCAAATCATATACCTCTATTCTTTTTGCGTTCATCTCAGGCAGCCCGATAAAAATTGTTCCGCAAATATACCGTTCCTCTTTCGTCTGCTCTATTCTTACTATTTTCAGAAAAGCATGAATCACCTCATCTGTCCATATTTTCAGGAAGGTCTCATATACTGCTCCGATAGACAACGGCCTGTCACAGAGGAATCCTACTCCTGTTTTTGAAACATCCAATACCTCAATCACTACAGATTCTGTTTTGTCTGTATCACCATTCATATTCTTAATTAATAACTGCGCTGATAAACCCATACGCCGTCCATCTCTTTTTTCTTCCATCCCTTATTACTCCTTTCACGGTAATCCTTTTTTTATTTTAATGTATTTATCCGATTTTGTAAAGCATCTCCTCAGTAACAGTTCTTTTTTGCTGTTTTGTCTTTCTGCTCTGCCTGTTTCCGGTACGAGGAAAACCCGCAAACACTACTGTTTACGGGCTTCCCTAAGCTCCCCGAGTTGGGCTCGAACCAACAACCCCACGGTTAACAGCCGTGTGCTCTACCATTGAGCTATCGAGGATTATCCTCTATTCAATTAATAACCCCTCTTCTCTACTCCGCAGGGGCTATCCTCTCTTTTGTACCCTCAAAACTGCATACAAGAATTCTCTTATCCGTTTCTTTCCTATCCACCTTTTTGG
>CAMNRH010000003.1 GCA_946552115.1 uncultured Lachnospiraceae bacterium | reverse complement strand
CCACCAAGCCTTAAAACCCTTGATTTTAAGCCATTCTTCAATACTTTTGCCTGTTAGTACCCAAATTCCTATGGCATTATTTCTGAATTGCCGCCTGGGCGGCTGTTAGATATTTTTTATCGCTTCCTGCACAAGACTCTGCCCCATTTAAACCTTTTAACGATTGCCTGCTATCGTTAAAAGGAGGTGCAAAATCGGAGGGCGAAACAGCTTCCGAAACGGAAAAAAGGCTCCAAAACCGAAAAAACAAAATGGCGGAATCCGTGAAAAGGCTTATTTTCAGGCATTTCAGCAATTTTGCATTGTATCAATTTCGGTGTTGCGATGTTTAAAGCCGCTACCAGAATAAAATTAGCCGGGAAAACATAATTGCCGTGGCTTCTTGTCAGCCGAATCCTCCGTCCCTCCAAAGGCTGCCTTAACACCTCAAGCACCTGCTTCGGAAACTCTGCCAGTTCATCCATAAATAAAACTCCGCCGTGCGCCAGACTGATTTCCCCCGGAGACGGTATCAGTCCCCCGCCGATTAACGCCGCTTTTGTCGCCGTATGGTGAACACTCCGAAAAGGCCTGTCTGTAATTAACGGCCTGTCCTGTTCCACCAGCCCCATCACGCTGTATATTTTTGTAATTTCAATGCTCTCCTCCTTTGTTAAAGGCGGAAGAATTGTGGGAATTCTTGACGCAATCATAGATTTCCCGCTCCCTGGCGGTCCCATCAGCAAAAGATTGTGCCCGCCGGCCACCGCTACCTCTGACGCACGTTTTACAGCCTCCTGACCTCTGACGTCACTGTAATCTCCGGAAACACCGCCAACCGGATTGCCGCAGCAAATCCTCCTTTCACACCCGACAGGCGCAATCCTTTTTTCCATCCGAAGATGTCCGCAGAGCTCCTCAAGGCTCTCCGCCCCGATAATCTGCATTTTCTCCACCAAAGCTCCCTCCGTTGCATTTTCTTTCGGCAGAATACATGTATGAAAGCCTGCTTCTTTCGCTCTTAAAACAATCGGAAGCACACCTCTTACCTTACGCACATGTCCGTTTAAGCTAAGCTCGCCGATTACAACTGTCCCCTCCAGTGAGTCGGGAGGAATACTTCCTACAGACAGCAGTACGGACAGCGCAATGGGAAGATCAAACGAAGGTCCTTTCTTTTTTACGGTTGCCGGCGACAGATTAATCACGGTCTTTTTAGGCGGAAAGGAAAGCCCTGCATTTTGGATTGCCGTACGGACACGCTCGGACGCTTCTTTGACCTCCGAGGACAGATAGCCAACCATATGGAACATGGGCAGGCCGTTGCTTACATCTGCCTCAACACGGATAAGCTCAACTCCAAGTCCCTGAAGAGCCGCAGATGCCACTGAACTAAACGCCATTCCTACACCTCTTTTCTTATGTAAAATGATAAACAATCCTCTTGATACCATGCCTGAAACGGCGTGAAATAAGACTTTTAATAAGACTGTTATCTGACAGATTAAATTTAGTATAGCACTTCTTCCGTGTATACGCAACAGGTATTATTTCACAAATTTTTCTTTGGAAAAGCACAAATAAAACTGTTTCATCATAGATTATATCAAATACGCCTAGAGGTGCTTTTCTCTTGAAATCATTTCCCCAACCCCTCACAGCCGCAGAAGAACGATATTATATGCAGAAATATACGGAGGGTGATCTCGAAGCAAAACACATTCTTATTGAACGCAATCTGCGCCTCGTTGCCCACATCGTAAAAAAATATCAGTCCGCCGCAGACGATACGGAGGATCTTCTCTCTATCGGAACCATTGGACTAATTAAAGCCGTCGTCACCTTTGACCCCGACAAAAGCGTGCGGCTTGGAACCTATGCGGCAAGATGTATTGAAAACGAGGTTCTCATGCATCTTAGGGCAAAAAGAAAAACCTCCCGGGAGGTATCTCTCTACGAGCCAATCGGCACGGACCGGGAAGGCAATGAAATTCAGCTCTTTGATATCATCGAAACAGAAGAGGACGATGCCCACAGGAAAGTGGAATTACAGGAAAACATTCAGACACTTTATAACAAGGTGGAGGCTGAACTTTCCCCAAGAGAACGTCTGGTCCTTAAGATGCGCTACGGACTGTATAACGAAGAGGAATATACACAGCGAGAGATTGCAAATCTTCTTGGCATCTCTCGTTCTTACGTTTCGAGAATTGAAAAAAGTGCCATAGAAAAGCTGCGCGAGTATTTTTAATACCCGCGCAGCGCATACTCCGGATGCATTATATTTACACCGGTTCATTCTCTTCTCTTCTTAATATATCATACCGTTCGGCCACGCCGCCCTTAAGTCCGACATAAAGGATTTGCTTCGGATGCGGCGCGCTCTCCTGATTTTTCCCTTTCTCATCCGTAATCTGCCGCACGGTTACACTGATATTTCGTCCGTCCGGCTTCATAATCTCAATCTCCTCCCCGACAGAAAATTTATTTTTCTGTTCAATACGGTACAGCCCGTCTCTCTCCTCTCCAATAATACCGAGATACGTATACTCCTTTATATAAGTATTGTTGTCATAAATCTGACTTTCATCGCCGGGCTTTCCGAAATAAAATCCAGTTGTAAACTGTCTGTAGGTACAGTTTGAAATCTGTTCCAGATACCACGGCATATTTTTCTTATATAATTCGGGATTTTCAAGATAATCGTCGATAGCTCTGCGGTAGGTTCTTGCCACCGTCGCAACATAAAGAGCCGTTTTCATGCGCCCCTCTATCTTAAAACTGTTAATTCCGGCCTTTATCATTTCCGGAATATGCTCAATCATGCATAAATCCTTGGAATTAAAAATATAAGTCCCCCGCTCATTTTCATAAACCGGCATATATTCTCCGGGTCTTGTCTCCTCCACAACCGCATATTTCCACCGGCACGGATGCGTACAGGCTCCCTGATTGGCATCCCGCCCGGTAAAAAAATTGCTAAGAAGACATCTCCCGGAATAGGAAATGCACATCGCCCCATGGATAAAGCTTTCAATCTCCATCTCCTGCGGAATCCGATCCCGTATTTCCTTAATCTCCGCCAGCGAAAGCTCTCTTGCTGAAACTACCCGTTTCGCGCCAAGCTCCCACCAGAAACGGTATGTCCCGTAATTCGTATTATTTGCCTGGGTACTGATATGGCGCTCTATCTCGGGACAAATCCTTTTCGCCATCTGAAAAACAGCCGGATCGGCTATAATCAGGGCATCCGGCCCCATTTCCTTAAGCTCCTTTAAATAATCCTCCACCCCCGGAAGATCCTCATTGTGCGCCAAAATATTAACTGTTACATGAACCCGCACTCCATGAGTGTGAGCAAACGCAATCCCCTCTTTCATGTCCTCCGGCGAAAAATTTTTTGCTTTCGCGCGAAGTCCAAAGACTTCCCCACCGATATATACCGCGTCTGCCCCAAAAATAACCGCCGTCTTTAAAACCTCCAGACTGCTTGCCGGGATAAGTAATTCCGGACGTCTCTTATTCATATTTTCTTTTCTCCTTTGCCGTATCCGCTGTCACCGCATCGCTTTACACTGAGCGCTACCCCGTCCCCAATCGAAAGTATTGAGGTCTGGAGACGTTCATGATGCTTAAGCTCATAAAGATATTCCCTCATACGGCTGTGAATTGTGCGATTGCGCCGCTCCACCGCAAAACGGGACTCCATCACATCGCCGTCCTGAAAAATATTATCCGACATCAAAATCCCGCCGTCTGAAAGAAGCCGGAGCACCTCAGGCAAATAGTGAATATACTGCCCCTTTGCCGCATCCATAAAAATAAAATCATAGGGTTCTTCTAACGCTTTCATTACTTCCAGAGCATCCCCCTCTATGAGAGTAATCTCTTTCTCCTTTCCGGCACGCCTGAAATTCTCACGGGCAACCGGAATCCTTTTATCATAATTTTCTATCGTAGTAATTTTTCCGTTCTCCGGCATATATTCACTCATTAAAATCGCCGAAAACCCCACCGCCGTCCCTGCCTCCAAAATTCTAAGCGGCTTCTTAATCATAAGAAGAACCTTCAAAAAGCTCTGAGTTTCCTTGCGGATAATCGGTACATATGCATCAAGAGCCTCCTTTTCAATCACATCAAGAAGTCCTCCCTCCGGACTCTCCAACGACTGAATATAAGAAGCAATTCTCTCACTCATGTCCATCTGGGGACACCCCTTTCTTCAATTCGGGACACCATTAATTGCAATTTGGGACGGAGTTTTTTTAATTTTACCCCGTCCCCAACTTTATACGTCCATAATAATAGGCAGTATCATTGGCCGCCGCTTTGTTTTCTTCCATATAAATTCATTCATCGTGTCCCGTATTACGAGCTTTATTTTACTCCAGTCCGCATTGCGCTGATGATTAAGGCAATCCTCTACCGCGTCGGTAACTACCCGCCTTGCTTCTTCCATTAGCCCCTCGGACTCTCTTACATAGACAAAGCCCCGGGAAACAATATCCGGACCCGCCAATAGCTGGTTGCTTCCCCGCTCCAGTGTCAGCACGACAATCATAATTCCGTCCTCCGCCAGATGCTGTCTGTCACGAAGAACGATATTTCCTACATCCCCTACGCCGAGACCGTCTACGAGTATCTCTCCGGTATGCACCTTATCGACTACTTTCGCCGTTTCAGAGCTTACCTCAAGCACATCTCCCGACTGAAGCATAAAAATATTTTCTTTCGGAACTCCGAGTGCTCTGGCAATTCCTGCATTCGCCTTTCTGTGGCGGTATTCTCCGTGAATCGGAATGGCGTATTTAGGCCTTACTAATGAATAGATGAGCTTTAACTCTTCCTGACAGGCATGTCCTGACACATGCGCGTCAGAGAAAATAACGTTGGCGCCTTTCGCCGACAATTCGTTAATTACCTTTGATACTGATTTTTCATTGCCCGGTATCGGATTGGAGCTGAAAATCACCGTATCTCCCGGCATAATCGATACTTTTTTATGCACGTCCGCCGCCATACGGGAAAGAGCCGCCATAGATTCACCCTGGCTTCCGGTCGTAATAAGCACGGTTTTCTCCGGCGGATAATTTTTCAGCTGGTCAATCTCTACCAGTGTATTTTCCGGCACATCCAGATACCCTAATTCCTGAGCAACCTGGATAATATTCACCATACTGCGCCCTTCTACCACGACCTTTCGCCCGTATTTGCAGGCGGAATTAATAATCTGCTGCACACGGTCTACATTGGATGCAAAAGTCGCAATAATAATTCTTGTATTATGGTGCTCCGCAAATAAATGGTCAAAAGTCGCACCCACCGTACGCTCCGATTGAGTAAAGCCCTGCCGTTCCGCATTGGTGCTGTCGGACATAAGCGCAAGTACGCCTTTCTTTCCGATTTCCGCAAACCGCTGCAAATCTATGGCGTCTCCAAACACCGGCGTATAATCCACCTTAAAGTCTCCGGTATGCACGACAATTCCTGCCGGTGAATAAATGGCAAGCGCCGCCGCATCCTGAATACTGTGATTTGTCTTTATAAATTCTATTCTAAACTGCCCAAGATTAATAGACTGTCCATGCTTTACAACCTTTCTCCTTGTGCTTCGGAGCAGATTGTGCTCCCCTAATTTCCGCTCAATAATTCCCATCGTAAGCTTTGTCGCATAGATGGGAAGATTCATTTCCCGGAGCGTATAGCACAGCGCCCCGATATGATCCTCATGGCCGTGAGTGATGACAAATCCCTTTACTTTCTGGATATTGTCCTTAAGATACGTAACATCCGGTATCACGAGGTCAATTCCCAGCATGTCGTCCTCAGGAAATGACAGACCGCAGTCCACAACAATAATACTGTCTTCGTATTCAAAGGCAGTAATATTCATTCCAATCTTCTCTAATCCTCCGAGCGGAATGATCTTCATACTTCCACTATTCTCTTTTTTCAAATTTACACCTCCGCGTGTTTTCCGTTCTGATTTTGTTTTTTCCGGCACTCCCTGCACTGTCCATAGAACTTTAATTCGTGATCCAACACATGGAAGCCTGTCTCCTCCTCAATATGACGCTCTAACTTCTCTAAGAGATCATCCTTAAAAGACAGCACCTTTCCACAGTCTCTGCATATCAAATGATGATGATGATGCTTCACACTCGTATCTCCGTACGTATCTTCCCCAATTTCATATCTCACACATCCATCATCCAGATTGATACGGTCCACCAATTGCATCTCTAACAACAGCTGCACTGTCCGGTAAATCGTCGCCAGCCCAATCTCCGGGTAATCCTCCTTTACAAGCTCATAGATATCCTCCGCGGTCATATGTCTGTCACGGTTATTCGCAAGTACCTCCAATACAAGCAGCCGCTGATTCGTTATCTTAAGCCCCTTTTTCTTTAGCATTTCTTTAAATTCTTTCTGACTGACTGACATTTTACTTACCTTTCAATCTCCACATCCTCTAAAAGCTCCTCAAACACTTTCGCGATTGATGAAAGCTCTTCCTCGTCCTCCACAACCTCATAGATGCCCTCTTCCTCTTTTTCCTCTGATGTGTCCTTTAAAATCAAACATTCCGCATCGTCATCCTTAGAATCCGTCACGAGAATATAAGATATCCCATTAATTTTTGTTTGCTCGAGTACATAAAACTCCTCTTTTTCCTGCATTTCCTCAGACGTAAATGTAATTTTCTCCATAGCCTTACCTGCTCCTTATACCGACATCTCAGCTAACATCATTGCGAAGCGAATCCAAATATGACTGCAATATAAAAACTGCCGCAATTTTATCTATATATTTCTTGCGGTCTTCTCTTCTCACCCTATTCTCAATCAGAATTTTTTCAGCAGAAACACTCGTCAGACGCTCGTCCCACATCTCTACCGCAAGCCCTGTCCGTCTGCCTATCATCTCCGCGAATTTTATTGTCTGTTCCGCACGTTCTCCAATATCACCGTTCATATGCTTCGGAAGTCCAAGAACAAGCCTCTCCGCGCCGTACTCCTGCACCAGCTCTTCTATGCGCGCGCAGGTTTTTCTGAGCTTATTCTCTTCCTTACGGCATATTGTCTCAACTCCCTGGGCCGTAATTCCCAGCGGGTCGCTCACTGCTACCCCTACGGTCTTTGAACCGTAATCAAGCCCCATAATTCTCATATATTATACCCAGCCGTTATGCTTGATATACGTCTTAAGCATCTCTTCTACTAATTCATCCCGCTCCATCTTCATAATCAGACTTCTTGCCCCATTATAGCTCGTAATATAAGTCGGGTCGCCCGACATAATATATCCTACCACCTGATTGACCGGATTATAACCTTTTTCACTCAGTGCCTTGTACACAATCTCAAGTATATCTTTTGCTTGAATTTGTGGAGCGCTTTCTACTTGAAAAAACTGGGTATTGCTTAACTCTTTCATATACTCACGTCCTCCGAAAATACTTCTCTATCATTCTACCTTATTGCTTCTTAAAATTCAATGAATTATTTGTAAATGATTCTTAATTTCTACATTTATAAGCTGATTTACCAGATTTTCCTTTGTTTTCTGTCCAATTTTAACATATTCTCTCGTATGACCTACCTGATAAATTCCGTCTTTCGTTTCCACAGCCTCTTCCATCAGCACCTCCTGAACCGTGCCGATAAATTTCTCCTCATATGCCTCCTGCTTCTTCTTTCCAAGCCTGATCAGCTCACCGCTCCTTGCCGCTTTTACAGTCTCGGGAAGCTGTCCTGAAAAAGAGGCCGCTTTTGTTCCCTCCCGTCTCGAATATTTAAATATATGAGTCTCATAAAAATTAATTTCCTCTATAAACGCTTTCGAAAGGGCAAATTCTTCCTCTGTCTCACCCGGGAACCCGACAATCACGTCTGTCGTAAGCGCCGGATTTTCATAATATTTCCGAAGCAGCCCGCATTTTCTTTTGTATTCTTCCGCCGTATAGCGCCGATTCATTCTCTTTAATGTCTCATCACATCCGCTCTGAAGAGAGAGATGAAAATGGGGACATACCTTCGGGAGAGCACTTATCCCTCTTACAAACTCTTCCGTAATAATTCCCGGTTCCAGAGAGCCCAGACGAATTCTCCTGAGTCCCTCCACACCGTGCACCTTTCGGATTAAAGAAAGCAAATCCTCATCCCTGTCCATCCCATAGGAGCTCAGGTGAATTCCCGTAAGCACAATCTCCTTATACCCATGCTCCGCCAGTCTGTGTACCTCTTTTAACACCCTGTCGCTTCCGCGGCTTCTTACGCGCCCCCTCATATAGGGAATGATACAATAGGAACAAAACTGATTACAGCCGTCCTGTACTTTTATATAAGCCCTTGTATGCTCCGCCGTACGGCTTAACGAAAGCTCCTCATACTCCCTCTCCATGCTCATATTCAAAAGCTCTACCTTTGTATCCGGCCTTTTTCCCTTTTCCCCTTCCTGTGGCTGACACGCATTTTTTCTCTCCGCCTCATATTCCTCAAGAACAGCAATCAAATCCTTCTTCCTGTTATTCCCGATTACAATATCAATCTCCGAATCCGACTGTGTTCCTTTCGCCTGAACATAACATCCCGCCGCCACAATCACAGCCTCCGGATTCATTTTTCTCGCCTTATGAAGCATCTGCCTTGATTTTCTGTCCGCTATATTTGTCACCGTACAGGTATTCACAACATAAAGATCTGCCGTCTCGCCGAAAGGAACAATCTCATATCCATGCTCCTCCAGCAGCTCCTGCATGGCCTGTGTCTCGTATGCATTTACCTTACATCCCAAATTGTGTAACGCCGCTCTTTTCATATTTATTTCTCCTCACGTTTTCCTTGACTTTTCCCCGCAATGCTCTTAAGATAAATATATAACATGAAACAAGGAGGATATTTCCAATGAAAACAGTACTTATTTCTTTAAATTCCATTGATAAGGTAAAATCTTTTGTAAATGCAATTACAAAGTTTGATTATGATTTCGATCTGGTATCCGGCAGATATGTTATAGATGCAAAATCTATTATGGGAATCTTCAGCTTAGACCTGTCAAAGCCGATTGAGCTTAATATTCATGCAAGCGAAGCAGATATGGGAAACATTCTTGACACATTAAAAGATTACCTTGTATCCGGAGAGTAGTACAGACGGGCCCTGACAGAGGGTCCGTTTTTTCTTCCCTTTTTTTCTTTCTTATTCCCCGACCTTTACGGTTTCTGCCGTATCAAGCGCTGTCTGTACCAGCTCTTCTATCTTTCCTGTAAGCTTTTCCTCCGAACGGCGGATTACCTCAATATTGGGCTTTGTCACCGGATGCTTCGCGACAAAAATTGTACAGCAATCCTCAAAAGGCTGAATTGAAGTTTCAAAGGTTCCTATTTTCTCTGCAATCTCAACAATATCCCGTTTATCAAAACCAATCAGCGGACGGTACACCGGAAGCGTACATACGTCGTTCGTCGCAGCGAGGCTCTGCATTGTCTGGCTTGCCACCTGACCGATACTCTCCCCCGTAACCAGTCCCAGACATCCGCTCTTCCCGGCAAAATGCTCTGCAATCCGCATCATATAACGGCGCATGATAATTGTCAGCTCATCGTGCGGACACTGTTCGTAAATAGAAAGCTGAATATCTGTAAAATTCACAATATGAAGCTTCATCGGACCCGAATAACCGGAAACAATCCGCGCCAAATCCAAAACCTTTTGCTTTGCACGCTCACTGGTATAGGGCGGCGCATGGAAATAAACGGCCTCAATTTCCACACCCCTCTTCGCAATCATATAGCCCGCTGCCGGACTGTCGATGCCTCCGGATAATAAAAGCATCGCTTTTCCGTTCGTTCCCACCGGCATTCCGCCGGCGCCCGGAATAACCTGGGAATAAACATAAATTCCGTCCGCCCTCACCTCTACATTCAGCATAACGTCCGGATGATGTACATCCACCCGTATATCCGGAAAAGCCGAAAGAACAGCCTCTCCCAGGTCCCGGCTAATCTCCATTGAGTTCTTCGGATAGGATTTCCTTGCTCTCCTTGTCTCAACCTTAAAGGTCAGTCTTTTATCCGGATATGTCTCATCCATATAAGCTACAACATCCTTTTTAAGCGCCTCAAAGCCCTCGTCCTTAAGCCTTACAACCGGACAGATTCCTACAAGTCCGAACACCCTTTTCAGCCTTTCGACGGCATCCTCATAATCGTATTCTCCCTCACAATCCACATAGATTCTCGCCTGAGATTTATACACCTGAAATTCTCCGTCCACATCCAAGAGGGCTCTTCGCACCTGGCGAACCAGCGCATCCTCGAACAGATAGCGGTTCTTGCCCTTAATTCCTATTTCCCCGTATTTTAACAAAAACGTAGAAAAACGCATTGTCTTTTCTCCTCTTCTATTTTATTCTGCCTAATGTCTGGTATATTTACGAAGCATTGGTACTATATTATATAAAGTATCAAGCGTATAGTCAATCTCTTCTTTCGTTGTAAATTCCGACATACTGAACCGGAGCGTCGCATCCAGAAATTCCCGGCTTGCTCCGATTCCCTTAAGCACTCCGCTTACCTGCGGATGATTAGAGGAGCAGGCGGAGCCTGACGATACATAGATTCCCTTGTCCTCAAGTGCATGGAGCAAAACCTCGCTTCGAATGCCTGCAAAGCCGACACTGATAATATGCGGAGCGGAAGTCTCGTCATACAGACCGTGGATAGTTGTATTCTCTATCTGCGTCACTCCGCAGATAAAGTGCTGCTTCAGATTACGCATCCTTAAAACCTTTTCATCAAGATTCTCGTATATTGTACGCGCGGCAAGGGAAAGCCCTGCTATCCCCGGCACATTTTCCGTACCAGAGCGTATATTTTTCTGCTGTTCACCGCCGAATACAATCGGCTTGATTTTCACATTCCCGTCAATATAAAGCGCTCCGATTCCCTTAGGCCCGTGAATCTTATGTCCGCTTATTGAGCACAAATCCACCTTAAGCCTTTTCGGATAGATACGGTACTTTCCGAACCCCTGCACCGCATCCACATGAAAAACAATATTTTTATTGTACGCCTTTACAATACCTGCCGCCTCCTGAATCGGCTGCACCGAGCCCACCTCATTATTTACATACATAACAGATACAAGAATCGTATCCTCACAGAGCGCATCCTTAAGAGCATCCAGGCGGATTCTCCCATACCTGTCTACCGGAAGATAGGTAATACGAAAGCCCTCCTCCTCAAGATAACGCATCGTGTTAATAATTGCCGGATGTTCAATCGCAGACGTAATCAAATGCTTCCCTGCACGCTTGTTGGCTCTTGCAGTGCCGATAAGCGCCAAATTGTCGCTTTCTGTTCCTCCGGAGGTAAAGAAAATCTCCTTTTCCTGTACTTTCCAAAGCTTTGCCAGTGTTTCTTTCGCTTCCTTTATATATTTTTCTGCCGCAACACCTTTTGCATGCATAGAGGACGGATTGCCATAATCCTCACACATAACCTTTTTTACAAGCGCTCCGACATTTTCATAAGCCATTGTGGTGGCGGAATTATCCAGATATACTTCTCTCATATACTCACTTCCTGTTTTTTTCTCATTATTAGGGTATGTTATTCCCTCTCCAAATGGAACATAAGCACGGAAAGAATCGAAAGTCCCGCCGTCTCTGTCCTTAAAATACGCCTCCCGAGCGTAATTTCCTCTGCGCCCGCTTTCAATGCAAGCTCTGCCTCCTCTTTCTCAAAGCCGCCCTCAGGACCGATAAAGATTCCCACCGACTGTCCCGGCTCTATCGACTCGATGATTCGCTTCGTATCTGCCATTCCCTCCGCCAGCTCATAAGGAAACAGCACAACATCAAGCCCGCCTGCCTGCGCAAGCGCTTCCTGATAGGAGACCGGCGCGGTCACTTTCGGTATGATTCCCCGCCCGGCCTGCTTTGCCGCACTTTCCGCAATCTGCTGCCACCGCTCAGTCTTTTTCCGCACTTTTTTCTTATCCAGCTTTACAACGCAGCGCTTCATGGCAACCGGTATCACCTCATAAATGCCCAGCTCCACACATTTCTGTATAATCCATTCCATCTTTTCCTGCTTGGGAAGTCCCTGAAACAGATAAATACGGGAGGCAAGCTCTGTATCCGCCGGCCTTTCTTCTATTATATTAAGCTCTGCCTTAAGATTCCCATCATAGCCTGCAATCTCGCAGAAATACCGGCGATTATTGCCATCGCTCACCATCAGCCTCTCGCCTGTATGCATCCGCAGCACATTTTTCATGTGATTGACATCGGAACCCTCAATATAGATTTGATTTCCCTCCACCTGAGAGGGCGTAATAAAAAAATTCTGCATCTTCTAATTCTTCCTCGCTACCACAGAAACCCACTCGCCCTGGTGATTCACCTCCAGAATCTCAAGCCCTGCCGCCTTTACAGCTTCCACAACCGTTTCTTCCTTATCATCAATAATTCCGCTTGTAATATAAACCGCGCCATGCTTCATCTGTCCTGTCACAACAGGCGTAAGGGGCACAAGCACGTCCGCCAGAATGTTCGCGGCGACAATATCATAGCAGTCATATCCTGCCGCTTCCTGAATACGCTCATCATCAATGATATTTCCAATCATAACCTCATACTGCTCTTTTGAAATGCCGTTTTCCGCCATATTTTCATGAGTCGCCGTAACCGCACAGGAATCCAAATCCGTCCCCACCGCGTAAGCGGCGCCGAATTTTAACGCCAGCATTCCCAAAATACCGCTTCCGCAGCCTACGTCCAAAACGCGACAGCCCTCTTTCACATATTTTCGAAGCGCACGGATACAGAGCTGTGTCGTCTCATGCATTCCCGTACCGAAAGCCGTGCCCGGATCAATATGAATCACAAGCTTCCCTTTGTCCTCCTCTTTCACTTTTTCCCATGAAGGAACGACAAGAATATCATCAATATAAAACTGATGGAAATACTGCTTCCAGTTATTCACCCAATCCACGTCCTCTGTCTCAGAGCTCTCAATGCTGCACTCTCCGACATTCAGATACGTCCGCATCCTTTCAAGCTCCGCTTTCACCTTACTGAGAAATTCTGACGCGCTTTCATCTTCCTCCAGATAAAAGGTCAGATACGCGCATCCGTCATCCTCCGGCACATCCGGCAGAATATCCACGAACATCTGCTCCTTATCCTCTTTCGTGAGCGGTACCCTGTCCTCAATCTGCACTCCCTCCACGCCGAAATCCGCAAGCATACTGCTTACAATATCCTCTGCCTCCGTTGTCGTCTTAAGACGAAACCTGTTCCATTTCATTGCCTTTTCTCCTTATTTCCAAGTCCATAAAAAGAGTTTCGCGAACGAAACTCTTTTTAAAGCTTTAATCCAGGTCTACAAAATCTACTTTAAACGCATCATCATTTTCCTGATGACCAGGCTTCTTTCCTGACAAATCCTCAAGAAGATCATCCAAATCCCCTCCGTCGTCCATTTCACCTATTGTCATATTCTGCCGGACAGTTTTTGTATCATATTTCTTCAGTTTTTTATCCGAAAAAATATCGTCTTCCCCGGCACGGATACTGCTTTTTTTCACTGATTTCTTACTGCTCTTTTTGTCACTTTTTTTTGCCGGTTTTTTTACTGCTTTTTTTATTTCTCCTTCTTCGAAATCATCCTCGTCAAAGCCGTCATCACCGAAATCATCCTCGTCAAAATCATCCTCGTCAAAGTCGTCGTCATCCAGATTAATTTTACTGATAGCAAGCCCGCCAAAGCTGTCCTCGTCAAAATCATCCTCATCCTCGTCCTCGTCGCCTTCCCGCTTTCGGAATCCAAACTTCGGCTTCTTTTCTTTTTCTTTCTCCTTTACCGGAGGCTCCTCATCCTCTAAATCAATGCCGTATTCGTCATATAAATCATCCAATTCCAAATTCCGATTCCGAAGCTTCACTGCAAGCACAATAATAAGAACAATAAAAGCAATTCCAAGCAGACACAATACAATAAACATGACCGGGAAATGCTTATCAAAAAATCCCTGGAATTTCCCCAAGAAAGAATGCTCTTTCTTTTCTTTCTTTTCTTCTGCCGCTGATATTTCAACCCGCTGATAAGTCCCATCATTCGAATCGTACTGGTAATATCCGGTCTCGCCATTATTATTCATTGCATAAATAATATAATAACCGTCATGCTCCTTGTCCTGCCATACCGGAAACTCCTTGTCATTTAACGTAAGCCCTACCTCTTTGTAACTGCCGGGAAGCTTTACCTTAGAAGTATCACTCAGTACGATGATTGAGGTTGTATCAGAAATTGCAATCTCCTCATACGGCGCAAAGGTTGCATCCTCTTTATTATACATAAAGAAATCACCCACATTGCCGGAATCAACGAGATAACCGAGGCAGATATTTCCCGATTCATTTTCTACCATCTGACGGTCCTCGCCTTCTAAAGATACCGTAGTTCTGGAATATCCGGCAGGGATATCCGCATCGGCAAACTTATCGGTCAGCGTATAGGTCGTCCCATCCACTACCACCTGCACATCCCCTGCAGCTGCCGGCGTATCACTGCTTTCTCCGTCTCCCTCTTCATCTTCTGTTTCTTCTTCCTCATCCTTGATTTTAGACGGATCGCCTTCGCCAATCGTTACGGTAGAATTCCCCTCCTCCATTGACATCGTGCTTCCGTAGCCTGAATTTACCGTCGCACTGGTTATCGAAACCTGAGCGCTTCCCTCTTTCAAAGCCTGAAACTTCATTGTAAAGGCAACCTCCGCAGAATTACCTGTCCCCGTGTAGGTCAGAGTACCATCCCCGTCTTTTGTAACCCCGTCTCCGGAATCAAAGCGAAGCGACTCACTGTCATACTCAAGTGCAAGCTCAACCTCACCGATATCGCCGTTGTCCGAACGCACGGCACACTTAATATCTACCATATCACCGACCTTTGTCTCCGGGTCTGTAAACGTAATGCTTCCGTCTGCCGCGTAGGCAACCATAGAAATACTCGGCACACATAAAGCTA
This sequence comes from uncultured Lachnospiraceae bacterium, assembly GCA_946552115.1. Classification (GTDB taxonomy): domain Bacteria; phylum Bacillota; class Clostridia; order Lachnospirales; family Lachnospiraceae; genus CAPEBR01. The sequence goes on along the minus strand of CAMNRH010000003.1, from coordinate 101,414 downwards.
ATGCTAATAAAATAATACTGATTTTCTTTATGATTTTCATGTTCTTACCTCTTTTCTCTCTGAAATGTGCATGCTTTTTTCTCTTAAAACACTAATATGTATTTCCATAGGAATCCGTACCGGTCGTGTCGCCGCCATAAGGGTCCGCATTATACATATCGCCGCCGGATGCATCCCCTCCGGTTCCGTCACCGTACGGATCCGTGCCATATGCATCACCGCCATATGTATCACCGCCATATACGTCCACTCCGGATGCATCACCGCCATAAGGATCCGCTCCGTATATATCTGTTCCGCCTGTGTCTCCGCCATACGAATCTGCTCCGTAGTTTTCCGTTCCGGATGTATCGCCCGTATTACTTCCCTCCGTATTTCCGGTATTCTCACTGCCCGGAGCCGGAGCGGACACTCCTGTCCGAAATGTAATTTCCGCCGCAATATCCTTTACTTTCTGAGACGGAACATAATCCTTTTCTTTTGGATACAGAAATTCATGCAGCTTCTTAACATTTTCCTCCAATCCCAGCGGAATGACGATACTTCCCACATTTTCATATGTCCCGTCTGTCTTATCAATCGGAAAACCCGTATTATCCCCCAGCTCATATTCCATGATTCCCGAAGCCAACGCTATCAGCTCTTTGAGTTCAAAGCTTGTGGATACCTGCGGAAATACGGTATCAATAATTTCATTCACCGTTGAAAGATTTGTCTTTACTGCCTTTTCAAACAGCTTCTTAATTACCAGACGCTGACGCTCCGTACGGGTATAATCTCCTCCCTCCGTAGAACGTATCCTCGCATAGGTAACCGCCTGTGTTCCGTCCAGATGCTGTTCGCCTGCCCTGGAAATTGTATGCACCTTTGTTCCGGACGCTTTCGCCGTTACCTTTATATGCTTATTTAAGGGCTGTATTTCTTCCTCCTTAATCTCAATATCAATTCCTCCCAGCAAATCAATCGTATCCACCAGCGCCTTAAAATCCACCGTTACATAATCCTCAATATCCAAATCCAGATTCCGGTTCAGCATATTAATCGCTTCCTTAGGCCCGCCCACGAAATACGCATTATTTGCTTTCAGATAAGTATTATCCCCCTGACAGAGAAGGGTATCTCTGTAGACGGACGCCATTTTTATTTCTCTGGATTCATTATCCAGTGACACTACAATCATCGTATCTGCATGAGTGCCTTCTCCCAGCTCTCCCTCTCTGGAATCCCCTCCGAATAACGCGACGGTTGTATAGCCCTCATGCGAAATACCGTCGTTCACCTCAATATCATCTTTATTTATAGTTATTGTTTGAAATTTCCCATATTTTGCCAACACATACGCCGTTCCCGACAAAAGAAGAAGCACAATTATTTCCAACGTCAGTATCACGATTCTCTTCTTCTTCCTGCTCCGTCTTTTTTTCCTTGTCATGGCAGCCTGCGCGGCTTTCAGCTGTCTCTTTTTCTTCGCCATATTCAGCCTCTCTTTATCTTATCATATGAGCTTTTCCCTAGCTTAATTCATCCCGTACGGCCTTTAATGCCTCTGCGACGACATGATGCATGTCATAATACTGATATTTCCCTAATCTTCCCCCAAATAATACATTTCTTTCCTCCTGTGCAAGCTTGGCATATTTCTGATAAAGTGTATTATTCTTTTCATTATTAACCGGATAATAAGGTTCCTCACCCTTTTTCCACGCTGCGGAATACTCTCTGGAAATCACAGTCACCGGCTGACTTCCAAACTCAAAATGCTTATGCTCAATTACGCGTGTATAGGGCACCTCAAACTCCGTATAATTCACAACCGCATTGCCCTGGTAATTTTCTGTTTCAAGTACTGCCGTCTCAAACCGCACAGAGCGATATTCTAATTCTCCGTACCGATAATCAAAATAAGCATCCACAGAGCCTGTATAAACCACTTTCTCTGCTGCCTGGCGCAGTTCCTCCCGATGCGTCAAATAATCTGTATTCAGTCGGACATCTGTTCTTTCCAGCATCTTTTCAATTATCTGCGTATAGCCGCCGACAGGAATTCCCTGATAACAGTCATTAAAATAATTATTGTCATATGTAAACCGAACCGGAAGCCTTTTAATAATCTCCGGAGGCAGCTCCGTCGCTTTCCGCCCCCACTGCTTTTCCGTATATCCCTTTACCAGCTTTTCATAAATGTCCTTTCCCACAAGACGAATCGCCTGCTCCTCCAGATTCCGCGGCTCTTTGGTGTCATATTGCTTCTTTTGCTCTTCAATCTTTTTCTTCGCTTCCTCCGGAGTAATCACTCCCCACATCTTATGAAATGTATTCATATTAAAGGGCAGATTGTACATTTCTCCTTTATAACAGGCTACCGGGCTGTTTGTATACCTGTTAAATTCTGCAAACTGACGGATATAATCCCACACCTCCCTGTTACTCGTATGGAAAATATGAGCGCCATAGCGATGCACCTGAATTCCTTCTATTTCCTCTGTATAAATATTTCCTCCAACATGTCCCCGCTTCTCCACTACCAGACATGTCTTTCCCCGTTTTCCGGCTTCACATGCAAAAATCGCTCCAAACAGTCCGGACCCTACAATTAAATAATCATACATCCTTTTTTCTTTCTCCTTTATTCCACCGTAACAGATTTCGCCAGATTCCGCGGCTTATCTACATCGCAGCCTCTTCCCACCGAAATATAATATCCAAAGAGCTGAAGCGGAATAATTGCCAGTGAATTTGTAAAATATTTGTTTGTCTCCGGAATATAAATCACATAATCGGCCGCACGCTCCACCTCTGTATTTCCTTCATTCGTAACCGCAAGAACAAATGCTCCCCGCGTACTCACCTCAACCATATTGCTAATCATCTTCTTATAAAGCTCTTTCTGTGTCAGAACCGACGCAACAAGCGTCCCCTCCTCCACCAGAGATATCGTTCCGTGCTTTAATTCACCGGCCGCATATGCCTCCGAATGAATATAGGATATTTCTTTCAGCTTTAAGGAGCCTTCCAGTGAAATGGCATAATCAATTCCTCTGCCGATAAAGAATACATCCTTTGCCGCCAGATAACGATTTGCAAATCTTTGAATCTTTTCTTTATTATTAAGCAGCATCTCCACCTGCGACGGCAGCGCCTTAAGATCCCCCAGCATATCTGTGAGGCCGGCGTCCGAAAGCGTCCCCCGTACATGTGCAAATTTCATCGCCAGAAGATAAAGCGCTATAAGCTGCGCGGAATACGCTTTCGTGGTTGCCACGGCAATCTCCGGACCAGCCCACGTATACATAACATTATCCGCTTCTCTCGCAATTGAGCTTCCCACTACGTTTACAATTCCCAAAACCCGGGCCCCTCTTTTCCGGGATTCACGCAGAGCCGCCAGTGTATCTGCCGTCTCACCGGACTGACTGATTACAATCACCAGTGTCTCTCCGTCCAAAATAGGATTGCGGTAACGAAATTCCGACGCCAAATCTACCTCTACCGGAATTCTTGCAAGGTCCTCAAAGATATATTTACTTGTAACGCCCGTATGATAAGCCGAGCCGCAAGCCACTATCATAATCTTTTTAATCTCTTTTATCGACTCATCCGACATATTCAGCTCATCGATAACAACTCTGCCGTCTTTTACACGCGGAGAAAACGTATCCGTAATTGCTCTGGGCTGCTCATACATCTCTTTCAGCATAAAATGCTCATATCCGCCCTTTTCCGCCGCATTGATATCCCAGTCAATTCTGACAGGTAATTTTTCAATCGGCTCCTCGTCAACAGTGAAAAACTCCATCTCCGACCGCGTCAAACGGACAATTTCTTCATTTTCAATAAAATATACATCTCTTGTATACTTAAGAACCGCAGGTACGTCAGACGCAATCATATTGCCGTCCTTTGTATGGCCTACAATGAGGGGGCTGTCCTTACGGACTGCATACACCTCATTCGGATGGTCCTTAAATATAATCCCAAGTGCATAAGAGCCTTCCATACGATGCATAATTTTCGTCACTGCCTGCAGCGGGTTCCCTTTATAATAATGATCCAAAAGATGAGCAATCACCTCTGTGTCTGTCTCGGATACAAATTCATATCCCTGCTTTTCCAGCTTTTTCTTAAGCTTCAGATAATTTTCTATAATCCCGTTATGAACGACAACAATACTGCCGTCCTTATTAAAATGAGGATGCGCGTTTTTATCCGACGGCGAACCATGGGTCGCCCACCTGGTATGCCCGATTCCGACCGTACCTGGCAGTGTCTCTCCTCCGTGTGTCAGCTCATCCAGCACCTTAAGCCGTCCTCTGGCTTTCACCATATCTATTTTCTCTCCATTATAAACTGCAATCCCAGCAGAATCATATCCTCTGTACTCCAGCTTGGAAAGTCCGTCCAAAAGAAGCGGCGACGCCTGACAGCTGCCAATATAGCCTACAATTCCACACATACAATATCCTCCGCATATTTTCCGTTGCTTCTATATATACATACCAGCAATCATTGTAACAAATTCTTAATATTTTGTAAACCTTTGTCAACAAAAAAAGCCGGAAACGAAAAAGTGCAATGAAAAAGCAGGCAGCTTTTCGCCGCCCGCACTTTCTCCTCTTCTATTCTGCTACTCCCGCGTCTCCGCCTCCGGTATCTCCGGCCCCGGCTCCCGCGTCTCCGCCTCCACCATCGGCATTACCGCCTCCGGTATCTCCGGCCCCGGCTCCCGCGTCTCCGCCTCCACCGTCGGCATTACCGCCTCCGATATCTCCGCCGCCTCCGCCGGTATTACCGCCTCCGGTATCTCCGCCGCCTCCGCCGGTATTACCGCCTCCGACATTGCCACCGCCGGCATTACCGCCTCCGGTATCTCCGCCTCCGGTATCCGTATCTCCTGCCGACGGTTGATTCCAATCCGTATTTCCGCCGCTGTTATCCGGAAGTCCCGTGCCGTAATCATTGCTCTCCTGTGCCTGATCCTCAGGCGCAACCTGATAGGTTTGAGTTGTCAGCGTTGATTCATCCATCGCCTCTCTCTGACCGATTCTGGCAATAATCATATCGCTGATATTCTTCACCTCGACTGACTGCTCATATTCCTCGCCGTCATATAAAAATTCGTGCATTTTTTCTACATTATTATCTAAATTTACCGGAATAACAATACTTCCCAAACCGGAAATCGTATCGGTGGTCTTATCAAATGGAAAGCCTGCGGTATCGCCTATCTTATATTTCATGGCATCTGCCGCGTATCCGAGAATCTCCGTCGCCGAAAAGCTGGTTTTAATTGTCGGGAGCAGCTCGTCAACCATATTATTTAACGTCGCCAAATCTGACTTCTGCGCCTTTTCTGCAATCTTTTCGATTACCAGCCTCTGTCTCTCTGTTCTCGTAAAGTCTCCGCCGGCTGTTGAACGTATTCTGGCATAGGTCGTCGCCTGTACGCCGTCCAGATTCTGTTTTCCCGCTTTCGTCACCTCATGAGCCTCTTTTTTGGCTACACGCGCCGTTTCCCGCACGTATTTATTCAAATACTGGATCTCCTCTTCCCTGACGTCAATTTCCACTCCGCCGAGAAGATCAATCGCATTCGCAATCGCCGCGAAATCTACTGTCGCATAATCCTGAATATTAAGGTCCAGATTCTTATTCAGCATATTAATCGCCTGCTTTGGCCCGCCGAAGCTATAAGCGGCATTACATTTCTGCAGCTCGCCCTCTCCGATATCCAGCACGGTATCTCTGTAAACCGACACCATCCGGACTTCCTTTGTTTCATTATTCAGGCTTGCCACAATAATACAGTCGCTTCTCGTGCCAAGCTCAAGCTCGCCGTCACGGGAATCAATTCCAAACAACGCTACCGTTGTATAACCCACTCCGACCTTTTCCGCCTCTTTGTTTACAACAATATCCTCATCCGGAATATCCTCATTATCCACTTTCTGAAGCTTTGCAGCTACAAAAATCGCGCCTGTCGCAACAAGACAGAGCATAAGTCCCCCTACACAAACTGCAATTCTCTTTCCCATACTCAGACGAGTAAACCAATTCCCTTTTTTTCTTCTTCCTCTTCGTCTACGTCTTCTTTGTTTGGCCATCTTATTCTGTACTCCATTTCAAATTTATCTGTTTACATGAAAATTTCAGTTTCCTACCTATCATACACTATTCTGTCACAATGAACAAGCATAAAATCTTTATTTTATCTTTCCTGTCTTTACCGAGGCAGCCTGCGTGCCGTCCGAAACAAGCACCTCCACAGTCTTATCCTCAGCCTGCACCGTATCCTTGCTCACATACAGCATGTAGCCGTAATCGTCAATTCCGTCCGGCGCCTCACTGGAAATATAAAAGGATTCAAACACCCGGCTTCCAAGCTTTACATAAATCTCACTGTTTTCCTTTTGGTATGCATCGTCTAATTTCCCGCTTATCACATAATAACCGCCGTCCTCCGTAATATTCAAAGTTGTTTCTGTGTCAGCCTTTTCCTGTGATTCTATCTGGACCTCCGATGTCTGCATCACAGCCGCCTGCTCCGCAAAGGACGAAAGCCTTCTCTCCGTCCGCTCAATCACCGTATAATCCGGCCGGTATTCATCGACATTCAAAAGATTATAGGGCACCAGTCTGGAAAAATATGCATTGCCGAATTCCTCCGCCAGGAAAGGAAGCATTGATTCCCCAAAGGAATCCCGATACATAAGAAGACACGCATCGCTCTTCGGAGAGGACGTCTCAATCCAGTCATCCATATTGTCCTTCACTTCATTATTATAAGAATGCAGCCATTCTTTCTGATAATACTCATTCTCGTCAGGCTCACTGTTTTTGGGATACAGCATTTCCGTCAAATCCCCCATATGATCCTTTCGTACCTCATAGGGAATATGTTCATACGTTTCATAATCCAAATCCGTATTTTCCATAATTTGATTGTACGCCAGTACGGCTCCCTTATTTGCCCAGTGCGAATCCCTCTCCAGATAAAGCACCTCATCGCTTTCCCGGAACGCAGTAAAAAGATCCGTATAATGAATTCCGGCCGAATCAAGAAGGGGCGCCAGCCTTTCATAATTATTCTTTCCGGTTCTCTTCCGATAGTAATAGGGCATATTTTCATCATACAGTGAATTTTTATTCGGCGCAATCACCAGCAGAAACTCACTTCCTCTGCTTTCTGCGTATTCCTGCATCAATGTAAGATTATGTACCACATTTTTAAGAGCCCTTTCTGTCATCAGATGCTGCCCTGTATAATCATTCAGCGTTTCCGTATAATACATCCAGTTATTTTTCCCTATCAGCACCTGATCCGTCACGGAGGTTCCGAAAAGCTTTCCATATATCACTGCATTTGCGGAAACCATCTGCGGACGGAAAGCAAAATGCTCAATAAAATATTCTCCCAAATCATTTAAAAAATCCACATTGGGCTTCCCTTTCTCAGAAAGCTTTGGAAATTCGCTTAATACTTTATTTTCTGTTGTTTCATTCGCAGGAGCTACTGCCATCCCGGCAAACGGAATCAACAGGATGAACAGACAGAAAACAATAAAAATTATATTTAATTTTTTCACATATATTACCTCTCTGGTTTTCTCTTTTGAAGTCATAGGCTTACATCACATAATACCAAGATTGCATTTATTTTTCAATCCCTAACAAAAAATTGATTTTGTGATATACTGGAAAAAAGGATTAGAAAGGACGGTAATATTATGACTGCTTCCCGAAAAAAGCGGCGTTCAAAAAAACAGAGGGTCCGGTCCATCTGCATGAAAATGTCGGTTGTACTTTTTGCACTGATTATAACGGCCTGCGGCCTTGCCATATGGAAGAAAGATACGAATTCTAAAACGCAGGCAGAAAAACAGGCCTCTGAGAAAAACAGCGGAAATTTAAAGGTGGAAACAACACCGAAAACCGAAAACGGAACAAAATCCGGCACTGATGAAAGCCCGGAAAATGCTTCTGACGAAGCCGAACCTGCGCCGAAAGACATCCGCACCGTTAAAAATACGGCGACAGAGGAGCACCACAAAACAAACGGGCTGTCTATCTGTATGTATCATTATGTATACGATAAAAGTAACCCTCCGGCGGAGCTTAACAGCAATTATATCGAGGTACATGCGCTGGAGGAGGAGCTTCAGTATCTTGTGGATAATGAATATTTTTTCCCAACGTGGGAGGAGGTTCGAAAATATATTGACGGAGAGCTTCTGCTTCCGGAAAAAAGCGTTGTCCTGACTTTCGACGACGGAGCAAAAAGCTTTCTCAATTTAGGGGTTCCTCTTTTTAACAAATATAAGATTCCTGTGACGTCATTTCTGATTACCAGCAAGGACGGACCGGAAAAGGTGGAAAAATACACCAGCGACTATTTAACCTTTCAGTCCCACTCCGATAATATGCACCGCGCCGGCGGCAATATCGGCCATGGCGGTATTTTCCCCGCCTTAAGCTATGATGAAGCCGTGGCGGATTTGAAGCAGTCTATTGATATCTGCGGTCACGGTGAAGCCTTTGCCTACCCCTACGGCGACTATACGGACGATTGTGTAAAGGCAGTTGAGGGAGCGGGTTTCCTGTGTGCCGTAACAACAGAATATGAACGGGTATATCCCGGGGACAATCCGCTTCTTCTTCCCCGCATCCGTATGCTGGAGGGGCAATCCTTAGACAGCTTTAAAGGATTGGTAGAGTAACCCTGCCAATCCTTTTTTATTTTCTTTCTATTTCGAGGTCTTTACACTTCTCGCCGTCGAGTAAGCGCCGTACACTTTATTTCCTTTCACAATTTTATAGGCTCTGATTCTGTATTTATAAGTCTTTCCGGCTTTTAAACCGCTGTTTGTATAAGAGACTGTCGTTCCCTTTTTGATTGTCTTTATCGTCGTATAAGCCTTTTTTGACGAATCATACCGCTGTATCTGATAACCGGCCGCGCCCGATATTTTCTTCCATGTGAGCCGAAGCCTTGCGGCGGATTTTCTGGCAACCTTTAATACCGGCTTTCCGGGCTTTGAGGAGGACTTATTGACTTTCACATAATCTTTCGAAATATATGCATTCCTTGTCTTTCCCTTAATCTTAACAGAGATACGATACCAGTTTCCGGAGCTTCCGGTCAAAGTAAGCTTCTTATTCTTTCCCACCTGCGTCAAAACCCTGTAGGAGGTTCCGGCACCGGAACGCACATTCACATTCGAATGCGTCACGGTCCCTTTCGCATTTCCCTTTGTCCTGACCTTCACAGCGTCAGACCACGAGCCGTAGGTTCTGATTCCTTTCACATTCTTATACGCACGGATACGGTATCTGTAGGTCTTCCCGGCATTCAAACCGACGTTTTTATAAGAAACCGTTGTGCTGCCCCCGATTGTTTTGATTCCTTTATACGCTTTTGCGGCAGAATCATAGCGCTGCAGCTGATATCCGGATACGCCCGCCACTTTTTTCCAGGACAGCTTCACCGTATCAAAGGCCGCCGCAGAGCCTTTCAAAACAGTTTTACTGAGCCTTGTAATCCCTGTTACGCCCTTTGTATAATAACCGTTCTGTCTCTCCTCCTCCGTACCGCTGTAAGACCTTACCCGATAGGTATAAGCTGTTCCTTCTTTCAGCTTCCTGTCCATATAGCTGACGGAAGCTCCCCCTTCCGCGGAAGCAAGGAACTGATAGGTCCCGCTGCTGTCTTTCCTGTAGATGTCATATCCTGACGCACCCTCAACGGCATCCCACTCAAGCTTCAGGCTGTTAATCCCCCGGCTGGCAATTCTTAAAGGACCCCTTTGTATATAGCGGAAATTAAGGTCAACATTTCCCGTCATTCCGGGAACCTTTCCTCTGTCACTGTACTGCCAGTACTCATAGTCTCCGGAATAGGTGGCAGACGACGCCCACTGCGCCAGCCAGAATGTACTGTTAAGGGCAGATGCATTCAAATGATTCTCTATCATATCCAGATTCGCGTACAGCATCGGCGTATAGCCTGCATTTTTTACCGTTGTACAAAATGCATTGCACACCTTTGTCGCCTTTGCCTTAGAGAGCTTCGCATCATACAGTCTTCCGCCCAATCCGTCCGAATCACTGTAATATTCGAAATCAAAAACAACCGGAAGCTTAATGCTGCTCTTATAAGGCTTAATAGCTTTCAGAATATAGTTTGCCTCGGCTTTCGCTTCTTTCTCTGAAATTGCCTGAGAGAAAAAATAAACGCCAATCTCCATTCCCGCCGCAAGCGCGCCTTCGATATTCTGGATTGCCCTGTTATCCATAAAATATCCGCCCTGTTTTCTTGCCCAGCATCCGGCAACACGGATAATGGCAAAATCATATCCGGCCGCTTTTACTTTTTTCCAGTTAATATTCCCGTTGAATTCTGATACATCAATCCCTTTCTGAATGACATATCCGCTGAATCTGCCGTCATGCCAGACGGTATCCGCGCGCGCCCTGCTTGACGGACCGTAAAACTCCGCCGCCGCATAGCCGGAATAACGTCCCCAGCCCGGGTCGTTATTTTCCAGCTTTCTGCCTTTTCTGCCCTCCTCTTCCTCTGCCGCTTCTTTTTTCTCTTTTTCTGCCGCTGCAAGAGCTTCCTCTTCCTCAATATCTGATTCCGCCTCTTCCTGTCCGTCCTGAACATTCTCTGCATTTTCTTCTGAAACAGTACTCTCTGGGGCATCATTTTCCGGCAGTGCCTCTTCATCCTCCGGACATTCTCCCTCCTGATTCCCCGCTTCCTCTGACGGCTCCTCCTCCAAACCATCATCAGAGCTTTCGGCATCCGCCGGTTCTCCGGCCACCGGCGCAATAGCTTCTTCTGCCTGCACGTTACCGGGTATCACCGGAAATGCCAGGCAGAAAACTAAAAGTGCAATTATTATATTCTTTCTTTTTCGCATGATTTTCCCCTCCTAAAACCGGAAATAAATAAATGGATTATACGTCCCGCCGGACAGGCTCAGTATACACAGAATCAGCAACGCGCCCGCGCCCAGATAGGACAATGCAAGCTCTCTTACTCCCAACTGCTTTCCGGCCTTTTCCATGCATACCACAAGCCTTTCTTTCCATGGTACTGCGGCGATCACTCCGACAGGCAAAATAAAAAGAAAAAGAGGCGTACACAGGCTAAGCGCTGCATTCATGCAGTCTGCCGAAAAATTCCATCCCGCAAACATCCTGAAAATCATTCCCATTCCCTGTCCAATCGTATCTGCGCGGAACAACACAAACCCCGCACAGACGACTACAAGCGCATAGATGTGCCCCAGCCATTTCGGAAGCCTTTTGAGCGGAAGCACATCCTCCAGCAAAAGGAAGATACCATGATACAAGCCCCACACAACAAAGGTCCAGTTAGCGCCGTGCCACAATCCGGTACAGAAAAATACAATTATCTTATTTATCCGGGTCCTTACCGTCCCTTTTCGATTTCCGCCAAGCGGGATGTACAGATATTCCTTAAACCATGTGGATAATGATATATGCCATCTGCGCCAAAATTCCTTTATTGTTACCGAAACATACGGATACTTAAAATTCTCCATAAATGTAAATCCAAACATATGCCCCAATCCGACGGCCATATCGCTATAGCCACTGAAATCATAATAAATTTGAAGCATATATGCAACCGCCCCAAGCCATGCAGAGCAAATATTTACCTGTGACAATTCCAGAGCAAAAACCGTATCTGCCGCCAAAGCCATTACATTCGATATCAATACTTTCTTCGACAAGCCTGTAATAAAACGCCGGAACCCCAATGCCACTCTCTGTACATCCGCATTTCTCTCCGTTATCTGCTTCTCAATATCATGATATTTTACAATCGGCCCCGCTATCAGCTGCGGAAAAAATGAAATATAAAGCAGCACTTTCCAGTAGCTTTTCTGTGCTTTTACAGTTCCCCGGTATACATCAATCACATACGACATGGCCTGAAAGGTATAAAAGGAGATTCCTATCGGAAGCTTAATCCCGGCAGGCGCCAAATCAAGTCCTCCTATCCGGTTCAGCGTCATCAATATCATATCCGTATATTTAAAAACAACAAGAAGCAAAAGATTCACAACAACCGCTGCCGCCAGAACCGTTTTCCTTTTCTCCTTTCCTGTCATCCGGCCAAATATGTAATTGCATACGGTACTCGCAATCATCAGCAGGACATAAACCGGCTCCCCGTATGCATAAAAAATAAGGCTCGCTATAATCAGCAGAACATTCCTGCATTTTATTGACGGAATCATATGATACAGCAAAAAGGTAACCGGTAAAAAAACACATACAAATGTTAACGAACTAAATACCATTATCTATTTCCGCAAATGGGACTGACACATAACATATGCCAGTCCCCATTCCATCCTTTCTTTTAATAGGTCAGTCCACCGCCGCCGATACACTGCTCCGAAGACTGCGCAGGCTGCTGCTGTTGTTGCTGCTGCTGAGCCGCCGCTGCTTCTGCTGCCGCCGCCTCTGCCGCTGCTGCCGCTTCCGCCGCTGCTTTTTCCTCCGCTTCTTTCTTCGCTTTTTCCTCTGCTTTCTTCTTCGCCTTTTCTTCCGCTTTCTTCTTCGCGTCCTCTTCCTGCTTTTTCACCATAATCTCAGCTTCTTTCGTATTTACGTCGCAGATATAGGTTACAAAGGCTACGCCATCCTCTACATGAAGCTCCCCCTCCTTCATCTCCTCGAAAGGAAACGCGTGAAGGACAAAGGAATTGCCGTCCGCAAGAGTAATGCTCACATCCCATCCCGGTATCAGCACTTTCTCATCTGAATCCGCCTCCCCATCTGAAGCCTGAGAAACCGCTTCCGCCGTCCAGAATAAATTTCTTTCCTCATCTGCCGCAAACACGTCGCCGTCTGCCAACATATTTTTAGGAAATTCCTTTGCATCTATATCCTTAATTGCTACTCCGGTAACATCCTGACCGGTAACATTTTTAAGCTTTACCGTATATCCGTCAGCGCCCTCGCTCCTGGTTCCGATTGCCTTAAGCTCCGGCTCCTTTTCCTCCTGCTTCTCCTGTTTTTCCTCCGGCTCTTTTTCCGGAGTATTACCGCTGCAGCCCGCAGGAAGAACCATCGCCAGTACTAACAGCAAATACAGAATACTTTTCTTTCCAAACTTCATGCTTCTACTTCTCCTTTGTCCGTCTATCTTGCTATTTTACTCTTCTGTAACCCACATACACCCATGTTCCCGGCTGTCTGTAACGAATCATATAACCGTTTCTTCCGGTCTCATGTGTGAAATCCGGATCGCAGACATACTTCGTTCCTTTTACCATAATCTCACACCAGCCATGAGGAGTATAACCACCGCTGATACTCGGCACACTTCCCTCTACCAGATAGGTACTGTAGCCCATCACGCGCGCCATCTGCACAAAGGTCGCCGCCATCACGTAGCAGTTTCCGCTCTTATTCTTAAATCCGCGCGTTGCGTACCAGTCTGCGTGGGATTTCCCCTTCGGCGGCCTCCCGGTAGAAACATATCTTAACCTGCGGGCGGAATAGTTAAATGCATTGCGCAGGCTCCAGCCATACTTATCTAACACCTTGATTGCCAAAATCTTAGCCTGCGATGTCGTCCGTTTCCCATTGCTTTCAAAATAGTACCATTTACCGTTTATCTTATGCGCACCCCGCGCCAGATGCCCCTTACTGTCATAATAATAGGTGTCTTTTCCGCTTTTACGGAGTCCCTTATGCATCACTCCGCTTTTTTTATTAAAAAAATACCAGTATTTTCCTATTTTTTTGACACCGGTAGCCATCCGGCCATTGATGTTATAATAATATTTATTTTTCCCGCTCGTTCTCCATCCGGTAAGTCTTGCGCCCGTTGCCGTATCAAAATAATACCAGTACTTCTTTCCCTTATATGCGCCAAATATCTGACGTCCCCTGCTGTTATAATATAACTGATTCTTTCCTTTTGTACGGTAGCCTGTCTGCATCAGACCTGTTTTTGGATTAAAATAATAAGAATAACCGTCTATTTTCCGCTCGCCTGTTACCATGCGGCCTGCATCATTATAATAATATTTATTTTTCCCGCTTGTCCTCCATCCGGTCAGCCTTGCGCCCGTTGCCGTATCAAAATAATACCAGTACTTCTTTCCCTTGTACGCGCCAAAAACCTGATGTCCCTCATTGTCATAATATAACTGATTTCCGTCTTTGGTACGGTAGCCCTTATGCATCAGGCCTGTAGCCTCATCAAAATAATACCAATATCCGTCTATCTTTTTTTCTCCGGTTACCGCAGAGCCGTTTTCATCATAATAAACCGTTCCGTTATCCGTCTTTACAAAGCCTTTCTCCTGAACCGGAGCTTCATTGTCCGCTTCCATTCTGCCTGTTTCCCAGGATATATCTTTCTCAAAAAAATCTGCTACGGTCATCTCAAGCCTGTTATGCACCTCTTCATCCCGGAACAGTTCATCCTCAATAACAGGCACATGATTTCCGGCCTCATCCCCCAAAATGTCCGTCTCTTCCTCCGGCTTCTGCCCGGTCTCTGCAGCATCATCCTCTGTTCTTTCCTCTTCCTGCGCTACAGTCCCGGCATCGTCATTTTCCGGTTCCCCGGCTACAGTCTCATTTACCTCGTAAGCTTCAGCAGGCTCTCCGTCAGAAATCATTTCTGTCCCTTCAGCCGGTATCTTTTCCTCCTTATCGCTGGCGCCGACGCAAATAACAGGCGCTGCCGCTATAACAAAAAATGCGCTCAGAGCATATATCACGAATCGTTTCCTCATCTTCTTTTGTTACCTCCTACTATATCTTCTGCTAAACAACAATAATAATTATACGCCCGACAATTCAGGACTTCAAGAGCTATTTTAAAAATCTCCACACAGACTTTTTTTCAGCATCTCTGATTAATCTTTCATTAAATTTTTCTTCCAGCCTTTTCTTCTTCTCCTTACCGGATAATGCATTCAATTCTTCCACATACTCTGAATAGTGGTCACATACTTCCTCAATCGGTCCAAATTCGACCAGTTTACCGCCCTCAATCCAAACGCCCGTTTTACAAAATTCTCTCACCTGAGGCAAAGAGTGCGATATAAACAATATCGTCTTATTCTTCTCATCACGCAGCTGCATCATCCGGCTCAGGCACTTCTTTGCAAATCCTTTATCCCCGACCGACAACGCCTCGTCTATAATAAAAATATCCGGGTCAAGCGCCAGCGAAATCGAAAATCCAAGCCTTGATTTCATACCGCTTGAATACTTTTTTACCGGCTGAAACAGGAAATCCCCGATTTCGGCAAACTCAATTACGTTTTCTGTTATTCTCTGAATTTTTTTCTTATTAAATCCTAAAAGCGCCCCTTTCAAATTAATGTTTTCCAGCCCGGTAAGCTGTACATTCAATCCTGTGTTGATAGAGACCAGCGCCTGCTCTCCCCTTACAATTACTTTCCCCTCATCAACATCTGAAATTCCTGACAATATTAAAGACAGCGTCGACTTTCCCGATCCGTTTGTCCCGAGAATTCCAACCACATCCCCTTTCTTAATTTTCAGGTCGATATCTTTCAATGCATAAAACCTGTCTGACCCCTTAACATTCTTTTTTTTCAATTTATATATTTTAGATGCATGTCTTAATTCAACCGCATATTCGTTTTCTTCATATTTCATTTTATTCACACCCATTCTCACTAAATCATATCAATAAACCTGGTTTTAAACTTATACATAAGCGAACATCCCAGCGTAAATAAAACAACGATAACTACCCAGAAATACAAAGTAAGAACCGGGTGCTCCCAAAATGCCCTGTCGCCGAAAACGGATTCTCTGTAGCCGTTCACAATATAATAGATTGGATTCATTTTCAATATCATATTCAGCAGTTCACTGTGGGGAACACTCGCCTTAAAATGACATTCCCAGATAACCGGAGAAAAATACAAAAGCATTCTCATCAGTGACGTCACCAGCTTCCGTATATCTCTCCAGAGCATCGTCAGCACTGAAAGTATCAAAGATATAGATTCCGCGAACGCAAACGCACATACGGCATAATAAATCAATCCGAACCAGTATAAATTCGGTCTGTAACCACAGGCTGATATTGTAAGAAAAGTAATAACCAGCATACACAAATGATTAAAAAACTCTTTTACACATACAGTTGCCGGCAAAACGCTGACCGGGAACTTCATTTTCGTAATCACATTTGTTTTCGAAAAAATCGCACTGCAGCCGCTCGAAATACAAGGCTGCAAAAACCACCATGCAGAATATCCCACCACAAGCCAGGGCAAATAATCAATTCCATTCACCGGCTTTCTGTTCCATGCAATTCCAAAAACCATCCAATACGTAAAAACCTGTATCGCAGGCGATGCAAAATTCCACAAAATGCCAAACTTCGAGTCTCTCATATCAGCCAGCAATTCATATTTTGCAATGCAATAAATACGATACAGATTTTGAAAATTTTCTTTCAGTACATATCCAATACTTGTAAACAAAATTCTATCCCCCTGGAATATCATCATTCTATCCTTGCTCTTCCTGCCATACTTTCTTATTATACTGGACTACGCACTCTTTGTCAAAATGAAATACTGTTATTTATTTATTCTCTGCCAAAATTTTATTTTTAATCATAAATTCTGCCAGAAGATTCCCTATCTGGGAATAGGTATACCTTGTCATATGCAGATTATCGCAGGATGCAGTCGGACAATTCTCACCTGTGACAATTTCATCTGTCTCAAACCGATAAATATCCACCCCCTGTTTCTTATATTTATCCATAATTCGTTCCAAATCTTTCTGATAATCTGTCAACGTCAGGTTAATATGATTTTTTTGTTTCCGGCGGTCTGTCAATTCGGCAAAATGATATGTTCTGTCACTGTAGAACAAATCCACAAATATCACCTTAATTGCTTCCTTCCCCTCCCTGATTCTCTGTGCGCTTCCCTCTTTAATCCAGCTCATAATCGTGTTAAGCGCACCATTAAACTCATGGATATTCTTACTGTCCACACTGCCGAGTACCGTATCATCGAGATAATCATTTGTTCCTGCCGCCAAAACTACCACGTCAAAGTCCTTATAGGTCTGCTTATTCGGATGAATCGCCTCCATCGGCGTCTTTCCATCCCTTATTCTTTCAGCGACATCTTTCACAATGCGATATCGGTGATAATTGCCCTGATCCCTTTCCTTATAGGAATAAGTAGAGCCCGGAATAGACGGATTATAAAATTTCACCCCTGTAAGCCGGCTGATTCTCCACGGATAAGAAAACACTTCCACCGTCTCCTCGCTTTTATACGGAGAGCCAAAGGTAATACTGTCGCCGAGATAAAGAATATTCATATTCCCATATTTCCTGCCGTCTATATAAAAGCCCTTATCAAAATCGCTGAAGACCTGTTCTCCATCTTTCTCAGAGACTGCTCTGACCGAAAAAAAAGTATATTCTTCTCCCGCTTCTATCAACGCCTTTTGCCTGACTGACGATTCCGCTTTTACAGAAGCAATGTTTTCCCATTGTACTTTCGCATCCTCTCCGGTATGCCCCCCGTAAATATAGTACTCTTTGGCATTCCGAATCGTACTCCACTCAATCGCTACTTTTTCCCTGTCCTTTGTATCTCTGGAAGCATCCACAACAGTCGGCGTGTCCATGTAGAAATCACCGTCCCGGTAATAATCACTATAGGACTTCTTACCTCCCTCTACCCTGTATGCCCGGACCGTATAGACATATCCCTGCGTAGACGGGTCTATAAAATATCCAGCAATCATATATCTTTTCCTGATTTCCTTACGTATGCTATTATGAAAAACATCCACATAAGAGTTTTCTTTCTCTCCCCAGATATTCGCTATTCTGTGATATTTCCCGTCCAGCTTCCACTTTCTGTATACCTCATATCCGTCTGCACCGGAAACCGTTTCCCAATGAATAACCGCATGAAGATTCGTAAAATCCACCTTTACTTTTGGTTTATCACGTAATGTAGTAATTCCCTCTTCATCATATTTTTCATCCTGTGAAACGCCATCCTCTGCACCGCTCTTACGGCGAACCGTATACGTATATTCCCCTTTTCCTTTCAGTACATCCGTATAGGAACACTCTCCGGCGTTTGCCCTTTTCTCTGCAATCTTTTTATACAGGCCGCTTCCGGCTGATTTTTTATAAACATAATAAACATCACCCGAAACAGATTCCCAATTCAGCTTCGCATATTGCTTATTTTTGATAGAATAGCTTTTTAACCAGTTTAGATTGGAGCTGTATGATTTTGCCAGGAAAAAACATAACACAGCAAATATTCCTACAGCCAAACCTCTTTTCCATCTTTTCATTGCTCACTTCTCCGATTTAACTCCTGCTCTATATCCGCCATAATCCCTATGATTGTCTCTAACTCGCTGCTCTTTAAACGCTGAGACTGTGTTCTTCCATTCCGTATCAGCAGCAATAAATCCTGCACCAGATACCGGAACCCGTTTCCTTCAAAGTTAAAGGAATATCTTTTAAAATTCTTGTCCTCTTTATTCTTAACCTTGAAATATCCGATTCTCCACCACTCGTTCGGAACAATAATCACACCGTTAGTCCCTACAATTTTCATAGCTCCTTCTAACTCCAATGAGCTGTCAAATCCAACCTCAATAGAGGCAACCGACTCCCCGTACATAAACATAAACATACCATAAACTACTTCGCCTTCTTCATTTCGAACCAGCTTATAGGACACCTTTTCATAATCAGCTCCCAGCAATTTAACAATCATACAAATCGGATATATTGACAAATCAATGAAATCCATTTCTTTTTCCGAATCAAACTGCTCTTTGGATATACTGCACTTAATACTGATAATGTCGCCAATCAGATTTCCTCTTGCATTCCACGTCAATTGTCCAAATGCCTGAAGATACAGGGTTGTAATATTATTATAAAGCACTACTCCCTGCTCCTTTGCCAGCTCCATAAGCTCCTTTTCTTTTCCTGTCTCCAGGGTATGCGGCGCGTCGCAGATAACATGCTTTTTCTGGAGCAATGCGCCCCGGATATACTCGTATCTCCCCTTTCTTCCGCTTTTTATATATACAATATCCACACTTTTCAAAAATTCATCATAATCGCTGTATCCGGAATCCAGCTCATACTTTTCACAAAATTCTTCTGCAATTTTTTTATCTGCCGAGAACACGCTTTCCAGATGAATTCCGCTTACATGCTTAGGCTCCGTTACATTTTCCCCGTCATATAAATCGTCCGTCACAATTCCGAATCTGTAATTTAACATCTCCTCCTCTCGAATCTGCGTACTGGAAATGTTTTTTGTCCTTTCCAGATATTTGACCTCGCAATATTTCTGAAGATGGTCAAACTTTCCTTTCCAGTCAGAACCAATCACCAAAACATCAATATCATATTTAATGATATCCAAAATTTTCTGTCCCAAATATTCTTCAACAAAAATTTGATCTACAAACCCTGTTTTGCGAACATTTTCAATTCTTGTTGCAAGGCTGTCCTGTACGGACAGCTTCCCGCGCTCGGCATCATAACTTTCTCCGGTCACTCCCACAACCAGATAGTCCCCTTCCTCCTTTGCCCGCTTTAAAATATTGTAGTGTCCTCTGTGAAACAAATCAAATGTCCCGTATGTTATTACTTTTCTCATCTCAATACCACCTTCGTCCCTATTCCGTATAAATGTGAATTTCTAAAGCTATACTAACACACATAAACTTCTTACGGAACCTTTTTGTAATAAAATTAAAGAATTCTTATGAATTTCCATAAGAATTCTTTCACACATCTACAAATGATTCCCCATATCTATATCTTCTATATCTTTTCCAGACTCATCCTCAGAAGATTCTTCTCCCGAAGCATTTTCTGGTGTATCTTCTGTCCCTGAATCCGCCTCTGTACTCTCCGGCAATAGTCCGTCAGGAGCCTGGCCATCCTGCTGCAGGCTGTCCGAAGTCCCATTCCCCGCATTATTATCCGACGGCTGACTGTCCGAATTCTGTACATTTGACATATTCTCGGGCGAGGGCTTTCTCTCCGGAACGTTCCTGTCTGGTTTTTCGCCCTCTGGCTCTTTCTCATCCGGCTTCTGCTCCTTTGGCACGCTCTCTTTCCGTAAAATATCATTTCTAATTAAAAATTCCGTAAAATGATTTCCAATCTGCGTATAAGTATAACGGGTCATATGCAGATTATCGCTTGTTGCATACGGACAGTTCTGCCGCGTTACAATCTGGTTCGTCGCAAAATGATAAATATCCATTCCTTCATCCTGATACTTCTCCGCAATCCTGTCCAAAGCGCTCTGATAATTCGTAAGCGTAAGCCCCAGACTATTCTTCTGCACACGCCGGTCTGTCAGCTCTCCGTACTTATAGGTCCTGTCACTGTAAAACAGCTCCACAAATACAACCTTAATGGGAGCCTTCCCCTCCTCAATCCGCTGTTGGCTTCCTTCCTGAATCCATGTCATAATCTGATTCAGCGCTCCGCAAAACTCGCGGATATCAGTACTGTCAATATCCCCGATTACCGCATCGTCTACATAATCATTTGTTCCTGCCGCCAATACCACTACGTCAAAATCCTTATAGGTCTGATCGCTCGGATGCTCCGCCCGCACAGGAGTCACCCCGTCGTGTATCTTTTCAGCCACATCTTTCACAAGGCGGTATCTGTGAAAATCCTTAAGATCCTTTTCCCTGTACGTATAGGTAGCTCCCGCAATGGACGGATTATAATATTGAACCTTCGTCAGCTGATTTATCCTCCACGGGTAGGAAAAGACCTCCTTTTCCTCGGGCACATGATAATAGGGTGAGGCATAAGTAATACTGTCTCCCAAAAACAATACGTTCGTATCTTCATAGCTCTCGCCGCCGACATAATATCCCTCGTCAAAGTCACTCTCTATCAGCTTTCCGTTTTTATCGGCCTCTGCCTTTACAGTAAAATATGTATGGGAAGCATCCGCACGGATACTCGTTTTCTGACGCACTCCTGCCTCCGCTTCAACCGTGGAAACCTTTGTCCAGCTTTTATTTCCCGCCGCATCTGCATATCCGGAATATACACTGTACCGCTGCGCATTTGAAACCGTGCCCCATTCTATCTCTGCCTCTGTATCGCTTTGCCTGGAAACACTTACAATTGAGGGCGGCTCCATATGGAAATCACCGTCCACATAATAATCGCTGTAGGAATAGCCTCCGCTCGCTCTTTTATAGGCTCTGACCGTATAGACAAAACCGTTCGTGGTAGGGTCTGCAAACACAGAATTAAGCAAAAGTCTGTTTTTCTCCTCCGCGCTCATTCCTGTCCGATAAGTATCCTTATAGGATGTCTTTGATCCGCCTTTCACATTTCCAACCTTTTTATAGGCTCCGTCCGCCTTATATTTCCGGTACACCATATATCCGTCTGCTCCGGACATCTTTTTCCAGCTCACAACAGCATTCAGATTCGTAAAATCCACCTGGATATCCGGCCTTTTTCGAATAGTTGAAATCCCCTTTTTATCATATTCGCTGAATTTTGAGATAATCGGCTCCACCCTTACCATCCGCCGCATCGTATAGGTATAGTCGCCTGAAGAGCCGATACTATCCGTATAAACGGTGCTTTTCTGCTTTGCCTGAATAATCTTAATCCGTTTCCATGTACTGCTGCCGCCGGTTTTCTTCCGATAAAGATAATATCTGCTCCCCGGAACGCTTTTCCACGTCAACTGCGTATATCCCTTACCATTCTTTGTATATGTTTTTAAATTAGTGAAAAGCGGCGTTTTCATATTTGTGGCGGTTACGCCCTTTACCTTGCTTGTATAATACTTTTTTTGAGAAATTTTATTTCTGATTTTATAATAATATTTCTTTCCCCCACGAATTTTTTTATCTTTATAAGAAACCGCCTTTTTACTGACCGAAGCAATCTTTTCATATTTTTTCTTTCCCTGTTCTTTGCGGTATACCTCGTATCCTTTACTGCTCTTTGCTTTGTCCCAGTTTAAAGTAATATACGACGGAGTCGTCGTTATCTTTGTAATCGCGGGCGTCTTCTTAAGCTTTGCCGCCGATGCCGGCTGGACAAATACGAGCATACATAAAAACGAAATTATCAGTATTTTTAAAACCCTCTTCATCGCAATATTTCTCCTCTGTCATAAAATACATTCATACATTCTATACCAAAGGAAACAGAATTGCAAGTGTCATTTCCGAACTAAAAAGAGGAAAACATTTCCTGAAACTGCTTTTTATATTTTGCAGCAACCGGCGAGACAAACGGATTATTTTTTATAAAATATCTCCACATATATTCTTTACATTCTTCTGCATAATCAATATTTATTCTTGGAGAAACCATGATTTTACTTTTATCTATATCAAGATATGGTTCCACATAAAGCTGCGACGAGCACAAATCAAATCCATATTGTTTCTTGGTAATATCCATTGCTTCACACAGCTTTCCCGGACCGTTGCATAAGATTTGACACTTTTCGGTTTTACGCCTCTGTTTCATTAATTCAATACCGTCTACCGGTTCTATTGCACGTATTAATACTACTTCTGGTTTTTCTTCTACGTTTGTTACAATATTAAAGCATGAATGCAACCCATAAATTGTATAGATATATGCATATCCCCCCACCCCAAATTGTATTTCCGTCCGGGCAGTCCGCTTATTTAAATAAGCATGGGAACCCTTATCTTTCGGCCCAATATATGACTCAACCTCTACGATAATTCCCGAGGTGATTCCTTCCGCCGTTTTATGCACCAATAATTTACCTAACAATTCCAACGCCACTACATTCGCATCTTTCAAATAAAACTCCCTCGTAAGCATTTCTAATCCCCCATCCGCAGGCATATTTCATTAGCCGCAATAATGCCTGTCGCAGCCGCATGGACAATTCCCTGACTCAACCCCGCTCCATCTCCTACGGCAAACCACCCTTTGTGTATTGTTTCCATACAGGAATTAACTTTTACCGAATCCATAAACCATTCAAGAGCCGGTGCATAAACGAGATTTTCCCCATATACGACACCAGGCACAACTTTACCCATACGAATAATAAAATCGGATATGATTTCACCAATATGATCAAAACTGTCTAAAACAGCTCTGACATTCCCACTTTTACATCTTTTCATATTATCAAATTCAGAAATCCTACTGCTTTTTTCTGGATACATAAAATCTGACAGCCTCTGCACGATACCTCCGTCGGGATTCAAATCTGCCATTTCCCCAAGTAAATCTATGATTTCTTTCTTTTCAACATCTGTTGAGGCCAAAACATTAAAATTACTTTTCTTTGAAATACGATTGGCCGAAACATGATTGTTTTCTGTAAACCGCGTGTGTCCTCCTATAACTGGATATCCCATATAATTAGAGCATATAACATCCCCATGTCTGCAAAAGCAATGCGTCTTTACTTTTTTTTCTCCGTAAAAGGCAAAAATCTTAGGATCAAAAGAATACTCAAACAATTCCTTTATAGAATCATGTGAAGCTTCAAGTCTGATTCCTATATAGGTTTTCGTTTTTAAAAACGGAATCTTCTTCCCCTCAAAGATATTTCTAAGCCAGCCGCTTCCTGTTTTTCCAACTGAAAACACAACATTTGCAGCCACAAACTTTTCTCCGCCTTTTGTACATAAAATACTTTCCTGATTCTCAATATCACATATATCTGTAATTTGACAATCTGTTCTCAACGTAAAACGAGGACTCTTTAAAAGATCATTTATAAAATTTTGAGTAATATGCTGTAAATTGCTTGTTCCCATATGCAGTACATCATAATGCCGGACTGACAGGCCCTGCTTCTTAAATCTTTCTTCCCAGCTTTTCTGTTTTTCGGCCGTCAAATCCGGGCCCATCTCAGATACGCCGTCATACTTTTTCAATGTCTCAACGATATAATCTTTCAGCCTGACCTTTTCTATTTCTGTAAGGGAAGCGATTGCGTCAATTTTACCCCCCGAATGTAAATCTAATACCAGCTTCCCGTCTGAAAATAAACCGGCTCCTCCGACCCCGCATAAAACATTACATCTGCTTCTGAACGGGCAGGACTGGCAGTTTTCGCAGCAAGTCCGATTTTGCGTCCCCGGGCCTTTATCTACTAAAAGAACATTAGCCGTAGTTGAATTGTTTAAAATGTAATAAGCCGTGAAAATTCCTGCCGGACCAGCTCCTATTATAGCAACACTATAATG
This sequence comes from uncultured Lachnospiraceae bacterium, assembly GCA_946552115.1. Taxonomy (GTDB): domain Bacteria; phylum Bacillota; class Clostridia; order Lachnospirales; family Lachnospiraceae; genus CAPEBR01. The sequence continues at coordinate 77,114 of CAMNRH010000003.1, read as the reverse complement.
TCTCATATTATTCTTCACCAGATCTCTTCTCAATTGCCCCATCTTTTTGCATGGAATCACTTTCTAATTTTACTTTATATTGTTTTCCATCTATAAAAATAATAAGTGAATTATTACTTTCATCTACTGAAAAGGATAAATCCTGCTGTTCTGACATACTATCAGCCCGCTCTTCCGCCTTAAAACTATCACGAATTGTTAAAAATGTAAAAAGTATTGTAAGCACGGCCAAAATAACCGTGATAAATGTCAAAAGTGTAGGCATAAAATTAGTAAATTTTTTCTTTTGCTTTTCCAGATCCTGTTTTAATACAAAAACAGCGCCTTTCTTTACTTTTGTACAATATTCATTTAAAGAACTTAAGCCCTGATATTTCCCCTTATACAAATCCTTTTTACCAACCGGGTTGCTTAATTCATCAAATACAATATTTAATATATGATCGCCTTTCGATATTTCCACTTCTTCATCAGATAAATTGTGTAACAATGCGACTGTTTTTCCTTTATAACCCGGATCATACGGCGGCTGCGCCGCTAACATAACGCCCTTTTTTATCAATCCAAACGCTAAAGAAATAGACGCCGTCAGATTTGCAGGTATTTTAACAGTTTCCGAAGTCAATACATAACAGATAGCATCTGCTGGAATATATAAATTTTCATGCTCATTTAACTGACTTATTTTTACCCGGTTTCCATCCTTTTTTTGATAATAATAATATTCCCCGCTAAAGGTCAGATCATAACTGCATGCTTGTATCTGCTGCTCATTATAAGGCTGAATCAGTCCTCTTTTATTGCAGTAATCCAGCAAATCCTTTTTTGATAATGTCATTTTTTGTCCTCTTGTATCTTATAATTACAAAGAAAAATTAGTACTTTTCATTTTTTCAATATCACATTACAAATACCACATACACAATATATAGTATTACTCAAATTTTATGATACAACATTTTTTATATTTCATCAATAATTACATGAATTATTTCTAACTTTTCATACACGCAAATTCCTGGAGCCAAGATTCCCTTATATCAGCTCCCGAACTGCGTCCGACAGTTTTTTCAGCTTTTCTGCGGCTTCTTTTTCACTTTCCCCTCTTACTCCCATATAAAACTTAACCTTCGGCTCTGTACCGGACGGACGGATACAGCACCAGCTGTCATCTTCCATTTGAAAATATAATACGTTTGACCTGGGCAGGCCTGTCGCTCTCTTCCCGCCCGTTTTAAGATCCTGTATGATATCCTCCCTGTAATCTCTGAACTGCGTTACCGGAACCCCTCCGATCTGCTCCGGTACGTCCTCCCGGATATGCTCCAGGATCCCGGCAATCTTTTCCAGGCCTTCTTTTCCCTTAAGCGTAACGGTAAAAAGATCTTCTTTATAATAACCGTACTCCTTATATAGATTCTCCATTTGATCATACAGAGTAAGCTTCCTGCTTTTACACCAGGCCGCCAGCTCGCATAACAGCATAACCGCCGCAACGGCATCTTTATCCCGGGCGTAGGTCCCTGCAAGACAACCGTAACTCTCCTCAAATCCAAATACGTATTCCCATTCGCCCGTCTGTTCAAAGCGTCTTATCTGCTCGCCGATATATTTGAATCCGGTTAACGTTTCCAGTAACTTTACCTGGTACCTTTTTGTAATCTCCCCGGCCATCTTCCCCGATACAATCGTGGTAACCGCCGCTCCGTTATGGGGCAGCGCCCCGCATGCGCTCTTCTGGGACAGGATGTATTCTAAAATTAACGCCCCCGTCATATTGCCTGTAAACCGTATGTATTCTCCCGTTCCTAAGTCTCTGGCATAAACACCCAGACGGTCCGCGTCCGGATCCGTCGCCAGAACGAGATCCGCGTTCACCTCTTCTGCAAGCTCTAACGCAAGCGCAAAGGCATCTCTGTCCTCCGGATTCGGATAAGGAACCGTCGGAAAGTTTCCATCCGGGAATTCCTGTTCCTTCACCGCATAAACCTTCGAAAAGCCTAATTCCGAAAGAAGTCTCCGAACGGGAATGTTTCCCGTCCCATGTAACGGAGTATAGACGATTTTTACATTTCCAGCTTCTTTTTTTACAATCTCCGGACGGATACTCAGCCCTTTCAGCGTTTCGATGTATCTGTCTTCTGTTTCTAAACCAATCGTCTCATACAAACCGGCTTTTTCCGCCTCCTGACGGGATATTGTTTTGATTTCCGTATAGTCAGTAATCGCGTTTACTTCCGCAATAATCTCCTGATCCCTTGGGGCCGTAATCTGCGCTCCATCCTCCCAATAAACCTTATATCCGTTATACTCCGCCGGATTATGGCTGGCGGTCACAACGATCCCGGCGGCGCACTTAAGCTCCCGAAGTGCAAAAGAGAGCATCGGGGTCGGACGAAGCGATTCAAAAATACAGGCTTTAATTCCATTTGCCGCCAGGCAAAGGGCCGCTTCCTCCGCAAATTCCGCAGACCGGTTTCTGGAGTCATAGGCAATCGCAACCCCTTTTTGCCGCATATTTTCTTTCAGAATATAATTGGCCAGACCCTGCGTCGCCTTGCGCACGGTATAAATATTCATACGGTTTGTCCCCGCTCCGATGATTCCCCGGAGTCCTCCTGTCCCGAACTCCAAATCACGATAAAAACGGTCTTCAATTTCCTCTTTATCATCCATAATTTCAGCCAGTTCTTTTTTGGTTTCCTTATCAAAATACGGCTGCGTCATCCAAAATTTATAAATCTCTTCCGCTTTCATCAGCTTCTCCCATTAATCCCTTTTAAAAATATCTCTTGTATACACTTTATCAAACACATCGTCAAGACAACTGTCATAACGGTTGGCAATAATCGCCTGGCTCTGCCTTTTAAACTCCTCCAGATCATTCTCAACCCTGCTCCCGAAGAATGTACTTCCCTGCTCCAGGGAGGGCTCATAAATAATCACATCGGCACCCTTGCCCTTGATTCTCTTCATAATCCCCTGAATCGAAGACTGACGGAAATTATCGGAATTGCTTTTCATCGTTAATCTGTAAACGCCGATCGTAACGGACTTTTCGTTCTCCGGCCCATACGCGTTACCCTCGGAATAGCCGTAGTACCCTGCCTTTTGTAATACACGGTCCGCAATAAAGTCCTTTCGGGTTCTGTTGGACTCCACAACCGCCCCAATCAGATTTTCCGGCACGTCTTTATAATTGGCAAGCAGCTGCTTCGTATCTTTCGGAAGACAATAGCCTCCATAACCGAATGACGGATTATTATAATAAGAACCAATCCGGGGATCCAGCCCTACGCCGTCGATAATTGCTTTCGTATCAAGCCCTTTCATTTCCGCATAGGTATCCAGCTCATTAAAAAAAGATACTCTTAAAGCCAAATACGTATTTGCAAATAACTTTACCGCTTCCGCCTCCGTGAATCCCATAATTAAAACATCTACATTTTCTTTTCTGGCCCCCTGCCTGAGAAGCTCTGAAAACGTATGCGCTGCTTCCAGTAAACGCTTGTCGTTCACATCTGTACCGACAATAATACGGCTTGGATAAAGATTGTCATAAAGCGCCCTGCTTTCACGTAAAAATTCCGGACTGAACAGAATATTTCTGCTGCCGGTCTCCTTGCGGACAGCCTCCGTAAATCCTACCGGAATTGTAGATTTAATCACCATAATGGCTTCCGGATTACATTTCATGACAAGACGAATAATCTCTTTCACCGCGGATGTATCAAAAAAATTTTTCTGGCTGTCATAATTCGTCGGAGCCGCAATAATCACAAAATCAGCGCCGCGGTACGCGGCCTCCGCATCCAGCGTGGCGGTAAGATCCAGCGTGTTTTCAGACAGGAATTCCTCAATTTCCTTATCCTGAATCGGGCTTTTCCGCCGGTTCACCATATCCACTTTTTCCGGTACGACATCGACAGCCGTAACCTTATGATTCTGGGATAACAGGACGGCCAGGGATAAGCCGACGTACCCCATACCCGCCACGGTAATATTTAATTTTTCCATAAACCCAACTCCTTCTAAATCAAAATAATTTTTCTAGCAGCCGACGTCAAGGAACTGCGCTCTCCCGTGAAGCCTGAGCTCCACGGAAGAGGCCGGTATAAAAATACAATCCCCCTTAAAAAAATGGATTGCCTCGTTCCGGAAAAACATTGTCCCGCAGCCGCCCAGGCAAAGCAATACCCGGAAAGACAGGCTGCTTGTCTGATATGCCGCCATTTCTCTTTGTCGTTCCGTATTAATCAGCATTCTTTCCACCTGAAAATACTGACACCGGCAGAGCAGCTCGGCAGCGCACCCCGGCCTGTATTTTAGCACCCGCATGGGCTGGACCGGTTCCGTTATTCCATGTAAATCAGCCACATCCAACGCTTTTTCAATATGAAGCTTCCGCTTCTTTCCGCTCCTGTCCAGTCTGTCATAATCGTAAAGACGGTAAGTCAGATTCGAACTTTCCTGTATTTCTGCCACCAATATTCCGGCTCCTATGGCATGAATCGTCCCTGCCTTAATATAAAAAACGTCGTCCGGTTTAACCGGGATCTTCTGAAGATAACTTTCCAGATTCCCTTTCCGGATACTCTGTCTGATCCCCTGCTTATCTATATCGTGATGCAGGCCGAAAACCAGCCTGGAATCCTTTTCCGCATCAAGTACATACCACATTTCTGTTTTTCCAAGCTGCCCGTTTTCATGCTCCTTTGCATATTCGTCGTCCGGATGCACCTGGACGGACAGATCCCTTTTCGCGTCAATAAGCTTAATCAGAATCGGGAGCCCATTTTTCATCTTCGGATGCGTACCGGTAAATTCCGGATTCTCTTCCAGCACCTTTTTCAGGGACATCCCTGCAAATTCCCCGCTGGCCACAATATTCGTCCCATCCGGATGTGTCGAACATTCCCACGTCTCCGCCAAAGGCTCCATCTCTATATTTTTTGCAAAATCATCGTTCAGCCTGTTCCCTCCCCAGAGATAATCCTTTCCGACCGGTTTCAGAAGAAACGGCTTACGCTCCGCCCGCTGTTCATCTTTCAAGATTGAACTTATACTTGTCATGAACTGAAATCTCCTTACCAAGCTGAACCTCTATTACTTTTAACTCTGTTTCCGCAATAATGGTATGCCGGCAGCCCGCCTGCATGGTGACCACGTCGCCCACGCCGACTTTCTGCTCCATCCCGTCTACAATGGTAATACCGGAACCAGAAGCCACTACCCACACCTCGTCCCTCATTTTATGATTATGATAGTTCATCCTCTGCCCGGCGTTTAATGTCACTTTGATGATCATGCTTTCCTTTTCAATATCAAGAACACGGAAGCTTCCCCATGATTTTTCCGCGAACATGACCTGCTGATCCAGCAGGTCTACAAACGGCTTGATAAAGCTGGACTGCTCTTTATCAGATACTAAGATTCCCTCCGGGCTTGCGGAAATCACAACATCGTGGAGACCTAACGCAAAAACAGGCACGGACAGTTCGTTAATGATGTGTACGTTTTCACACCTGTCGTCCATCTGCGCTTTTCCAATCACCTCTTCGCTCATTGCCTCCGTCAGAGTATTCCATGTACCGATATCTTTCCACTGGCCTGTAAAGCGCACGACCTGTATCTCTTTTTCCTTTTCTACCACGGCATAATCAAAACTGATTTTCGGCAGCACCTCATAATTCGAAAAAAGATCCGCATACGAACGCATCCCGCAATATTCTTCCATTTTATCCAGAACATACTTCAGCTTATAGGCGAAGATTCCTCCGTTCCACAACGCCCCCTGAGCGATATACTCTTTCGCCGTTTCCAAATCCGGTTTTTCCTTAAAGGCGGACACTTTGCTGAGTTCTTCCTTATTTTCCGGAATAATATACCCGTATTTTTCACTCGGATATGTGGGTTCAATTCCCATAAGGACAAGATTTGCTTCGCCTGTCTCAGCCTGTTTGCCAAGTTTTTTCAGCATTTCAAAATAATCGTCCTCCACATAAGGATCTACCGGACATACCACCGCCACGTCTTCCTCATGAATTCCCTGTATGTCATGGAGATATGCCGTAGCAAGCGCGATTGCCGAAAAGGTATCTCTCCTGCAGGGTTCTATGGAAATTCCGGCCTCTTCGCCAATTTGATTATTAATTGCCGACACCTGGCTTTTGGACGTAGCAATCGTAACCGTCGCGTCCGCGTCCACGGTTTTGATCTGACGGTAAACGCGCTGAACCATAGACTCGTAGCCGTCCTCTGTCTTAAATATTTTTATAAACTGCTTTGATCGGATATCGTTGGAAAGCGGCCACAGCCTTTTACCGGAGCCGCCGGACAATAATATAATATTCATTTCACTTCTTCTCCCGGCTCAGTGAACATACGACTGGCCTTTTCCATAATTTTTCACATCTATCTTGCGGCAAATTCCGGATTCTTTAAAAAATCCTCATACGTCAGCCGGATGCCTTCCCGAAGCTCCGTTTTATAACTCCAGCCCATCTGACCCAGTCTGGAAACATCCAAAAGCTTCTGAGGCATACCGTCCGGCTTGGACGGATCCATAACAATAGTTCCTTCGTACCCGACAACCTCCGCAATGATACCGGCAAGCTCCCGGATGGAAACATCGCTTCCTGTCCCTACGTTAATAAATTCATTTTCATGATAATTTTCCATAACAAATAGCGCCGCGTCAGCCATATCGTCTACAAACATAAACTCCCGCCGCTGATTGCCGCTGCCCCAGACCACAACCTCCTCTGCTCCCGCCAGCTTCGCCTCATGGAACCTGCGAATCAACGACGCCATCACATGCGCGTTTTCATTATAGTGATCATTAATCCCATAAAGATTGCACGGCATAATACTGACATAATCTGTACCATACTGCCTGTTAAAATACTCGCACAGACGTAATCCTGCCGCTTTCGCAATCGCGTAGCCCTCATTGGTGGGCTCAAACGGGCCTGTCAGAAAATATTCCTCTTTCATAGGCTGCGGACAAAGCCTCGGATAAATGCAGGAGGAACCAAGAAACATCAAACGTTTTACACCGTTTTTATAAGCTTCTTCGATCACATGATCCTGAATCTTCAGATTTGTAAGCAGCATGTCCGCAGGATAGTCAATATTTTTTTTAATACCGCCTACCGCCGCCGCAGATAGAAACACATAATCCGGCTTTTCTTCCCTGAAAAAATCTTTCACCGCCATCTGCTCCGTCAGATCAAGCTCTTTCGATGTTTTATAAATGAGATTATTCCAGCCGTTTTCCCGCAGTTTGCGAACCAACGCCGATCCAACCATCCCGCTGTGTCCGCATACATATATTTTCGATGTTTTTTCCATAGTTATTCTCCCTGATTATCGAACCGATTTTAATACCTCGATCAGTAATTGAATCTGATTTTCCATCGGAATCGAATGATTCCCTACGAAAAACCCATTTTCATGAATGTAATCCGCGTTAGCCAGATTGCCTGAAATGGATGCGTTCATATATTGAAATGCAGGCTGCCTTGCAAAATTACCAGCAACAATCGGTCTTACTTCAATCCCTGCGCCGCGTAACGCTTCAATGAACTTTTCTCTGTTCCCGCTATACTTTTCTTTCAAAATAAGCGCAAATCCAAACCATGAAGCTTCTCCTGTTTCCTGCTGTGTATAAAATCTGTCCTCTTCAGCCATCCTTTTCTTAAAGATCTCCGCATTATCTCTTCTAATCTTAATAAATGAATCAAGCTTCTTTATCTGCTCTATACCAATTGCCGCTTCCATTTCAACCGGCCTTAAATTATAGCCCGGCATAATAAACTGAAAGCTTTCATAAAATTCATTGTCATTTTTCTCATAAAGACTGCTGGACTTTGGAAGCTGCCGTGTCCACCCATGCGTCCTGATGGACAGAAGATAATGGTATAGTTCTTCATCATCCGTGACTGTAACTCCACCCTCCATGGTACAGAGATGATGAGAATAAAACGTAGAAAAGGTTCCCATGACTCCAAAGGTTCCCGCATGCTTATTCTGATACTTTGCCCCCATGGATTCACAATTATCCTCAATCAGAATTAAATCATACTTTTCACAGATTTCCTGCAGTCTTTTAAAATCATTTGGATTTCCCAGAAGATTAACGGCAAAAACAGCTTTTACATTTTCCGTGACAGCCTCTTCAAGCTTATCCAAATCCATATTCAATGTTTTACAATCAATATCTACAAGGCGCGCCTTTAAACCACATTGCTCAAGCGGAAAATACGTAGTACTCCAGGATACCGCCGGAACAATTACCTCGTCCCCTCTGTGAAGCCTGCCGGAATATACCAGTGCAGAAACTGCCAGAAGATTTGCAGACGAGCCGGAATTAGACATAACCGCATATTCCGCCCCAAAATGCTCCGCAAATTTTTTTTCATACGTCCGTACTTCTTCTCCCATCGTAAAACGATTTGACTTCACTACCCTGTCAATAGCTTCTAACTCTTTCTCGTCCCAAGTATCGTTTGACAAGCTGTATTTAATTTCCATTATCGTACCTCCAACATCGCTTTCTCTCTTTTTGCAAGCTTCCTGTCATGTTCCGCCATGATTCTTACCAGTTCTTCGTAGCTTGTTTTTTGAGGGTTCCATCCAAGAACCGTCTTCGCTTTCGTCGGATCCCCCCAAAGATTATCCACATCCGTCGGACGGAACCACGCGGGATTCACACAAACAAGCATTCTGCCCGTCTCTGCATCATAACCTTTTTCTTCCAGTCCCCTGCCTTCCCAACGGATATGGATGCCATTAGCCGCAAAAGCCTTTTCCGTAAAATCGCGGACTGTGTGCTGCACGCCTGTGGCAATCACATAATCATCCGGCTTATCCTGCTGCATAATCAGCCACATACACTCCACATAATCTTTCGCGTAGCCCCAGTCGCGAAGCGAATCCATATTGCCAAGCTCCAGATGATCCTGAATTCCTTCCGCAATGCGCCCTGCCGCCAGAGTAATCTTTCTGGTCACAAATGTCTCCCCGCGGCGCTCCGACTCATGATTAAATAAAATACCGTTTGCCGCAAACATCCCGTACGCCTCCCTGTACTCCTTTGTAATCCAAAAGGCATACTGCTTTGCAACCGCATACGGCGAATACGGGTGAAACGGCGTCGTCTCTTTCTGGGGGATTTCCTCCACCTTTCCGTATAATTCAGATGTAGAAGCCTGATAAACCTTAGTCTTCTCCGTAAGTCCAAGAATCCGCACGGCCTCCAGAATCCGAAGCGTCCCAAGAGCGTCCACATCACCGGAATACTCCGGAACATCAAAGGATACCTGTACGTGAGACTGCGCCGCCAGATTATAAATTTCGTCCGGCTGCACGAGCCCAATAATTCTGATTAAAGACGAAGAATCCGACATATCTCCGTCATGAAGCGTAAGCCTGTCCTTTATATGGTCGATCCGACCCGTATTGGAAATCGAGGAGCGGCGGATGATCCCATGCACCGCATACCCCTTTTCAAGCAGGAATTCTGCCAGATAGGAACCGTCCTGACCCGTAATACCTGTAATTAACGCTACCTTACCCATGTTTCTAACCATCCTTTCCTACATACGTACCCAACCAGGGGGAATAATATCAATCGGTTTGTTATCAAAAAACCACTTTTTCGGAGCGACGACAAGCTTATCTTTCTTATCGCTTAACCGGGCGCCCCACCAGTGATACGTGCTGTTAATAATAATTGAATGCTTACACGCAGCCATTAACATCAGCTCTTCAAAATCGCTTGTCTGCTGCTCCGGCTCCCGGTATATAATCCGGAAATTTCCCCAGTCTATATTTTTTTTACACCACTCAATATCATTGGAGAAAATATAAAATACAGGATGATCTGCACGCTCTCCAATATAGTTCATCGCTTTCCTGTAATATTCCGTTCCAAAGCTGCCCCAGTGCGCCGCTTCTGCGGCGTAATCTCCTTTTCTCACCCCTATAAATACAGAATTTTGCGACTGCATCGTTTCCTGCGCGTCTTTCGTCTTTTCACTCAATTCATAATTCGGCGTGAATTCCCGTTCCAAAACATCCATTACAGGATCTACATACCGCCAGGACTGCCAATATCCGTCAAAATAAGAATATTTTACCAGACTTTCCGGCGGAATATACGCCCGCGTATGTTCCCTATAATATTTTCTGTTAAGAAACTCGTCAAGCAGAACCCACGCTTTATATTTATAAGAAAGGGAATTGCCCTGGTGCTTAAACATACAAATCTTTTTAAGCTCTCCGGACTGAGCCTCCGGGATGGAAATATTAAATTTTTTCAATCTGGGAACTCTGACCGCATCATTCTTAATTGTCTGAAACGCGGAATAATCAAGCCGAATCTCTTCCCCGGTCATATTTTCCAACAGCTTTGCATATGCGTACTGAAACATCTGGTTTCCCAGTCCGCCTTTCAGCTTTATTATCTTCATACCTGTTCTCCTTTAGCAACCGCTGCATCGCCGCCAAGCTCTTCCGACAGCAGCGTATGTTCCAAAGACAGCATAATATAATCGTATTCCGCAATCTGCTTATACTTATGCACGTTCGACCAATCGTCTATAATGACCGGAATCTTCAAAAAATGGCTCTGTAATAATACTGTCGAATATTTTGAAATTGCATGGCCGGACGTTAATATAGAATAATTAATATCTACTCCCGGCGGCTCAATCTCAATTCCTTTTCCCTGCACCGCATGAGCAATATACCCGGCATCACTCCAACGCGGATGCAAACGTACCCGAATTCTCTTATCCCGTCTCCCAAGCAGCGTCAGACAGGATAATATCTTATCTATTTCCTCATGGTTTTCATCCTGAAAATAATAGCAGTAATCCACCTTATCTTTCTCCTCAATATCCATTTTCTCAGGATAAAATATAGGCGGAACTTCAATAATAAACTGCTCCGGAAACGCCTTTAATGATATACACATTCTCTTATAATGCTCGTGCCATACATAACACTCATCAAACCGAAAAAACGAATCTCTTATACACCAAACCTTATCTCCATGCATAAAATCAACATGTTTAACCTTATGAACATGGCAGAATTCTGTCATGGCAGAAGAGCCGCAGGAATATTCACTATGTGTCGCAATTGTTTTCGGTTCATATGAATCAATCAAATATCTATAATGAGTCATCCAAAGAAAAATTTTTAATTGGAAGAAAAACTCAAATGGATATCTTCGCTTAATATTTTTTACAAACCAACTATAGTCTTCCCTGTTCAGCACATAATGCTCCATATCTGTATAATATATTACCTTTTCGTATTGCTCTATAAGACCTCTGGGAACTCTGGAAGCCTCCAATCCTACAAGCATACAAATCAAATCACATTTTTCTATCAGGCTTGTCTTTCTTGGAGTCGTCAGTATTTTATAATAAAGCATAAAAAATGCAGACACCTGAAGAAAAATTTTATTCATACTATGCATGATAAATTGACAACGGAACTGATTATAACTTCTTTCAATATTATCCTTTGGTTCCGGCATACAATCTAAAATAGATTTCTGTTGTTTTCTGTTATATGCAAATTTAGAATCCCTAAGCTTAACATAATTAATGTACTTCTGCTTCACCATTAGAAATAGACCCATCGTTATTTCCCCCTATCGTTTTGAAACAAATGAAAAGTAAAATTGTATTTTGTATAATCTGAGATATAATTGTCGCGTAGCAAAAACCTGTCAGCCCGTATTTTCCAATTAATAAAATTACAAATAATAAATATGGAGCCAATTTTCCAATTTGAATGAAATACTGCATTCGTCTCTCTGCGTATCTCAAAGTCAGAGGAAGAATAAAGGTATAAAACATCTGAAGCATTGCAATCAAATTTGCCAACGGAATTAAATCCATACATTTGTCATAAAAGCTTGGATATAAAATTTGAATTACTACAGGGACAATCAAACCACATACAAAATATGCCGCAACACAAACACATGACAATAGCGTAATACATACCGCCAAAATTTTTCTGGATAACGCACGCATCTTTACAAGATAACTTAAAATAACATTACTGATTGATGTTGCAAGCATTGGTATTATTTTAGACAATATAGAAGCCGTCTGGTAATATGCCATGCTCTCTGCGCCCAGATACGGATAAATAACTAATTTATCAAGATAAGTTGATACTCCAGATAATGTTGATGTAGCCACCAAAACATTTGTGTTTTTAAAGAGCAGCTTAAAACCCGGCGTTATTGCCAGCTTCTGCTTCCAAATTGATGTTGAACATAAGTTGTAAATAAATGAAGCGCCATATCCCGTGACAAAAATAACTTCCCAATATCGAAAACCCGTTGCAAAAAGAATTCCATAACCTATCAAATATCCTACGCATCCTAATATGTTTGTAAAAAATATCTTTATATAAGAAAGCCTGAGCCTGTATTCCACAACGAGATAATTATTCGCAATCAAAAATACTTCCGATAGCAGAAGCAGTGGCATACTAATTCTTTCTTTCATACAACCCGTCAGCCAGAGCATTAATATATTCATGGCTAACCCGCCGGTTAGATTTATAACAAATAACAGAGAAAATCCTTTTTCTTCTTTCTCCATATGAAGAAGCTTTGTATATGCCACACTGCTCCCCCATATCCCATTTACAAAATTCTGTACTCCAACACAGGTTGTCAACGTACCATACGTTTTCGCACCTACATGTCCAACAATCATTGGATATACCAGAAGATTCAATATCGCTATCGGTAAACCCGATGCTATGATATTCAATATCATATCACCCATAAATTTGAGCTTTGTATTTCCTTTTATTTTGTGCATAAATATGTTCTCCAATAATTGTAAAATAAAGTACACCTAATTTTACCATATCCGGCACAAATTACAAGTAAACCCTACGAAGATTTACAGCTGCTTTTGCAATTCTCTTACTATTTCTACAGCTTTTTCCATCTTCTCCTCAAACCATTTGCTCTCAGATATCTCAGAGCGCATCTTTTCATTAAAACGATATCTGATAATTTTTGCCGGAACTCCTCCAACAATCGCAAAATCCGGTACATCTTTATTTACAATAGCGCCGGCAGCCAAAACTGCGCCATTTCCAACAGTCACGCCGCGCAATACAACCACATTCGCTCCTATCCATACATCATTCTTGATTACTACAGGTTTTTCGGTTAAATCAATCACATACCCCCCCCCCTGCATTTTCCATAACAGATACCTTTGTACTTATTAAATCAAGCGGGTGATCACCTGGACCGATTGTCACATTCGGCGCTATCGAACAATAATTACCTATATCTGCCGCTGTCACATGTACATTAGCTCCAAAATAATTCTCATTGCCAACATTCGTATTTTCATCAATCAAAACACCGGAACAAAACTTATTATTTTTTCCTACGTTTCCGTAAATACCTTTTCTAAAAGTTATAATTCTCCATACACGATGGAAAAGCTTTTCACTTTTTTTCATATCTTTGTCACCTCATACTAACACTTTTATACTACTCAGATTATCTCTCATAACTCAAATCAATTTTTAATGTTTGCATCACTTTTCTATCGCCAGTCTTTCTGGATACTATCACACATGTTCCCTGTTCACTAATCGGCAATTCAAATTCTTTATTCTCTTTAAAATCCTGCAAAACATATTTTTCTCCATTATCAGAAATTATAACGATTTGATATTCTATACCCTTATCACGGTTAGCGGCAATACTAAAATTCCTTATCTGCTCCGGATTTTCTCCCGAAGCAACTGAATCTCTGTAATAAATCCCATAAATTTCAGGCTCAGACTTTTCAAGCTTCTCTTTATACGATGAGTAAAAATATTTTTCACTGTCTTTTATATCTCCAGATACAACGGAATAAAAAAATGATGTAAATTTATTAGCCCCTTGTTCATTTAAATGTTCTACGTCTATAAAATATTCATTCTGGTGGATAGAAAATTCATCTTCTTTCAACAAGTTAAAATCAAAACAGGATACACCGTATTCCTCAGTTATTTTCTCAATCTGTTTTACATAATTATCATAATCCCCCGTACTTATAAGCTCTAATTCATCTATCGGGGTCATGAATAGTGTTATGGAAATTCCTTTCTCCTGACAATAAGAAATAATCTTTCGAAGATACTTTTCACTGGTCTCTCCCATTGGATTTTTATTTAAAATCCTTGCCTGTTCAAGAATTCTCTGCTCATCAGAAAATACTCTTGTCGATAAAAAATGCCCCTGACCTGCAAACTCATAATATCCATTCCCATCCGTATAATCTTTCCTGTCATCCCCCTTTTCTTTCTTTTCGCTGATTTGCCTCTTTACAAAATCCCAATCATCCAAATACCCCCGGTATCTGGTAAATGGAAAAAAGAAATCTGTATAATCCTCAATATCTCCAATAGAATTCATATAGGACAATCTATTAAAGGAATTTTTCATATAAGCCACATTTTGCCAGTTATTAAAATATCCTTTCTCAGTACAAATCGGATCTATATCTTCATTAAAATTATCCTTCACAGAACACAGATAATAAAGCTCAAGATAAACATGCGAAAGTTTATTCTTTCTATCTGCCTCTTTCAGCAAATAGTAAGACCCGTCCATTGTCTGCAGCGCTGTTGCAAGATTAAAGTTAACCTGATTGTTCATACTGTCCAACACTTTCGGATTGATGCCATAATAAACATGGGATGAACCCAAACAAACATTATCAATCGTCCCCTCTTCTTCATAAAAATCATGCCACAATATTCTATACCATGGATTAATCCCCAAATATACATAATTCAAAAAACTGACAATCAATTGAAATACCGTAAAAAACACACAGAGCTTAAACGCCCGTTTTATCCATCTCTTTATATTTGTAATTTTCTTATTTTTCACAACCATACGACCTCCTTTGCACTAAAACTGAAAATAAATAAATTGCTGGACATCATACAGTTTTCCATAATAACCAAAAAGTAAAATTACAAACACCAGTGCAAAAATCATCAGCGTCTGAAATATCCACCCCTGACGTAATACCATTGCTGCAACATCGTAACCTTTATATTTATATGAATCAACGAAGAATAAAACTATAACTGATAACAACAGAATATGCATATATGTGCATGATACGCCTAATTCAAATAAAGAACCATCTACTAATATCGTCCAGTTATTTACACTTAGCATCCTCTTTAATATTTGCACAGAAACACTTAAACTGCCAGACCGAAAAAACAACCACGCAAATCCGACAAAAAAACAGGTACATATCTGACGAAATAAACGCATACTAAATGTCCTGATTTTTCTCAAACCTCCCTGATATTGAAGAAATCCCGGCATATGTTTGTTCCACGTCTCTATTAGCAATTTCTTCGAACCCCTTATAATATCGGCAGCAATCTGATAAAAGCCATGTAAGAAACCCCAAAAAGCAAATCCTAACGATGCCCCATGCCAGAGACCGCTTACTATAAAAACAAACATTAAATTCCGTTCTTTTTTTACCAGACCTTTTCGATTTCCCCCTAACGGAATATACAGATAATCACGAAACCAGCCTGATAAAGAAATATGCCACCGTCTCCAAAATTCTTTGATACTTTTAGAATAATAGGGCGCTGAAAAATTCTCCATCAAATGAATTCCCATTATCAACGCCGAACCCCTTGCAATAATAGAATATCCGTAAAAATCACAATATATCTGAATAGAGAAAAGCAGTGTTGCAACAATAATATAAACGCCTGTGTAAACGGCTGTATTCCCAAAAACTGTATTTACGAAAACAGCCGTTCTATCTGCTATTACCATTTTCAAAAAAAGGCCATAAAGAATCATCAATACGCCCTTTTTCAAATTGCCAAATTCAAATTTGTGCTGTTCTTTTAATTGCTTAAGCAGATTTTCTGATCGTTCAATAGGCCCCGCAACTAATTGCGGAAAAAAGGAAACAAATAATGCATACCTGAAAAAATTCCTTTCTGCGTAAATATCTCCTCGATAAACGTCTATCAGATACCCAAGCGCCTGCAAAATATAAAATGAAATTCCGACAGGTAGTAAAACCTCCAGATTTATATTTATCCTCTTAATTTCAAAATATGATACAATTTTATTAAGAAAACCTACGGCAAAATCAAAATATTTGAAAAAAAACAATATGGACAAATTTAGTATGATGCATGTTATCATACATATTTTTTTATTTCTTTCTCGTTTTATACCCCCCCCCCTGTATTTCATTTGTTTTTTGATTTTCAATAATTATACCTCCGGCATAAGTAACCCCTGTACACAATAGTAACAAGGCAATATACGCCGGATTCCATTGCATATAGAAATAATAGCTCCCTATCAATAACCATACATATCTTATTTTATCAGGTAATAAATAATATACCGAAATCACAATCACCAAAAACATAAGGTACTGCACAGTATTAAATAACATAAAATCCTCCTCTTAGCTATTTCCTGCAAAGAGCTCCCACCACATTTATCCCGTAATTATCACATTTCTGGAACAAACTATCCAAATCACTATAAGTTGTCCGGTCTAATTGATAGATAAAGATTAAATTTTTACAAGCAATAGCTTCCTTTATTGCGTCCGGACTTTTACATACATTATCCCCAATCACCATTTTTATTCCCTGTTCATCCAGAGAATCCTTTATGGCTCCAAGCCTGTCCTGGGCATCGCCGCTTAACTGGCTGACAAATACTGTTTTATTTTCTAAACCGGAACAATATAACATCAATTCCTCACCAAATGCTGTTTCACTTTCTTTTTTCTTTTCTGATATTTCTCCAAGAACAGGAATATCAAAAAGTGTTACTACCTCTTTTTCTAATTTGATCTTGCCGCTATATATATAATAAACTGCTATAAGCCCACATGCGGCTATTAAACTCACACAAAATGCAATTACAATAAACAGCCTGGAAAACCTGCTGCCTAATACCAAAGGCTCCTCTTGAACTTTGTCAGACGCAGCGTTCCTTTCCGCTTTTAAAACCGTTTTCTCCTCCTCACTTAATAAGGCCTCTAAGGTTAAAATTTGCTGCCGTATTGACTCACCATTTTTTGTTATACGTTCCTGATTTTCTTTTACATCATAATCAATTCCAGTGTATGAATCCTCAGACATAAGCTTCAAATTATGATCTTCAATCCCCAGCACCATATCCTGACGATAGTTTTCAAGCGCACTTTTTACTACCCCTGTTATTTTATTCATTTCTTCCTCATTAGAAGCAGTTACCTTGATACTTATTACATACTGATTAGAGACAGTAAAATCCCCGGATATTGTCTGCTCAATTAATGTCACTAATTCTGACGGCCGCTTTATCTGCTCGCTCAGTTCGTCCTCAAGTATTTTCTTTAATCCTCCATTTTTCACAAAATTCGTATAAATTTCGTATAATTTAGAACTGTCTGATGATTTTTCCGGCATAATCAAATACTGAAGTACCATAATATTACAATCATACGCATTCAGTTTCATATAGGACGACTCATTTCTATACGCACTGTTCCTGTCTAATTCCTCATATAAATTTAACACAGTAACTATTTTTTCTTTCTGTTCCTCTGTTAAATCTTCCATTTCTGCCGGTTGTGATACCGCGGGTTCTTTCTGTGCGCCTTTTATAATAAATACCATGCAAATAAAAAAAATAACTAAAAATATTCCAATTAATAACTTCCATTTTTTTATACAATATTTTATCAAATCTATTATTTTAATCCGATTATTATCAATCTTATTTATATATTCCTCTCGTGTATACATTTTGATTTCTCCTTTTATACTTTAATTATATTACAGATTGCCTGATTTTCTGCCGCTTAAACAATGATTCCAGGAACTAATATATATTATTATCAGAAACATAAATGCATACCCTGTCACGATACGGCTTTCTGCGTCAACAAAAAACAAAGAAATCCCTTCCAGGGTTGCATATATAACACATAATGCATAATAAAATTTATACCTGATGTTCCAAAGAGTTTTTATCACGATGGAAGAAAAAAACAACAAACTAAGAAATCCGGTATTCACAAATATATCCAAAAATAAATTATGTGGATTTGAATATGACCATGGATTAACCATTTTGTAATTTGTAGGTCCAACACCCAAAAAGAAAGAATTCGGATTCTCTTTCAAATACATAAGCGTATCTCTGAATATTAATCCCCTCTCCCCCATAATACTGCCCGATAGCTGATATGAATTTCGCCATATTGCGAAACGGCTTATAATATAGGATAAAAAATTTGTTTTAAAACAACTTACGATTACGATTAATATTATCGCTAAAAATCCTATTATAATATTCCTCCTGGACAGGATTTTGCTTTCCTGAAAATTAATAACATCCATTACAATCCAAAGAAATGTTATAACCATTGCTCCCTTGCTTACAAACATAATCGAATTTATCACACAAATTCCCAGAATCAAATAATATTGTTCTCTTTTTTCTTTGTACTTTTTCAATAAAAAAAGCATGGTCAAATATATAAAATGTGCCGAATTACCCCCATAAATTGTAATCCCGCCTCTTACTCTGGAGAAATCAAATCCGTATTGTATTAATCTGAAAAAATAAATGCTGGTATTGATACAAAAGTACATAAGTACCATTTTATAAAGCCAATTTATATAATACTTCTCTTTTACGCCTATTCCAACACCCAAAATGAAAAAGGTCAGCATTACTAAAATATAATATATTTGTTCTGATTTTAATCCATATAAAATTGTACAAAATACTACTGACAATATATTTACAATAATATACGCTATCAAAAGAAAATAATATTCAAATTCCCGACTCCAGAACATCCCTATCATTGCTATATAAACAAGAATACTCAAATATGGCACTTTATATGGAGCAAAAAAATCCAACAAAGGAAAAACCGGTAACAAAACAAAAAAGGTTGCTCTGACTTTTGACTCATTCATACATATCCCCACATTCTCTTCTACAACTTTAAATCAAATGTTCAACAGGGATCTTCAAGACAATTTTTTTTACATCACAGGCCTTTATATGGGTAACTCCCGGCATATGTGCCTCTTCCGGAAATAATATTGCAAATGTACCTTTATTCATTACAACTTCATTATAATTTTCTGCTACGCCCAACAGCACATCCTCCGACTCACAATACGGCTTCGTTACCTTTATATTGTCCATATTAGTATAAAGCATCTTTTCTGTCCCATCTAATATATATTGGATATCCAAATATTTTTTATGTTCTTCCATAAGCCCATCCTGAATACTGTGTGTAGAATATTCTAAGTAAATCGCAAAAACGCCCTTATCAGAAAATTCATTCTTTCCTTCTCTTAATTCATAAGTATCAGAATGCTCCAGAAAATCAAATGCGATTTTAAACAAATCCTGATGTTTTAATAAATCAATCTGGCTTTTTTCTTTTATATTTCCTATAATCACTTCTTCATTCCTCTTTCTGTAAACTCTAATCAAATAAAAACAACTAATAAAAATCTCCCGGCATAATCTCCTCATTTGCCGAAACAGCTTTTTTTAATTGTCTCCCAATAATTTCTTCTTCTTCTGAAAATACATGTTGATATGAAGGCTTTTCTATTCGGATAAATTTTATATCTTTCTCACTGATACTATATCCCTCTCCAAAATCACTCCTGTAAACCGGTACTTTCCTAAAATTCAGATACTGCTTTTCTCCTTCATTAAGACGCATATCAAATTTACCTATCGCCTCACATTCTTTCTTTAAGGTTTCCGCTATCTTAGCAATTCTCTCAGCCGAAACTGCCGTAACAAAATCCGTCCTTTCTTCTCCTTCACACGGTACAAAATGAATCTCTTGAATATTCGCCCCTAAAGCATATGCCGTATAAATCAATAATTCCTTTCCCTCTTCATTCCATCCCGTATGATCTGCATAACCGATAGGTCTTCCCAGCATTTCGCGCAGCAACGGAATTTTTGATAACCTGACCTCCTCAATCTTTGTCGGAAAATTCTGAAATCCATACATAAATATAACATCATTTAATCCACTATTTTTAATATATTCATTTATATTGAATAACTCTTGAACCTCAAATCCGCTGATACCAATAAACATTTTTTTATGATATTCTTTTGCAACATTTATCACCTCATTAAAGAGGGCTTTATCATTTACACAAGCAGCATGCACTTCTACACCATCTACAAGTTCTGGATGAGCCGCACAAAAATGAGCAGTCGCTATATCATCCGCTAATATAATGACATCATGTCTTTTCTTAGCCTCTTTTAAAACACAAATCCAGTCCTCTTCATCCAATATCCAGCTTTTTACAGATGAATAAAGGCTATGACGTTTTTCCATATATTCATCTACATTAAACAACATATGGTATTTTATTGCATCAATATTATCAGGGACCTGTGTTGTCTGCTCCATTAAAAATAATTTGTCTCCTTCAAATCCATATGCTGTTTCCGCAATTACATATGGCAAATTCATATCCATTTTCAATTTTATTTCCTCCCATAATACTTGTTTTTTATCAAATAAAACTTTTCCTCATTAGTTTCAAAATGTTTTCTAATCGCTGTTATAACTTCCTCCGGTACAGTTGACTGCTGTATTGCTGCATTAATTGATGCTATTTCCGGATTCGAATCAAGATATGATATAACATTCTCTAATTCCGGAATATTATTTTTCGTTATTTTCAAATCACAATATATACGATTTATCAGTTTATAGTCTTCCGGCGTATCCATCGTGAGTCTATAATTAGCCTGCAAAAAAGATGGCGTCTCAATTTCCGCAATATTGAAATATTTTTCATGAAACAAAGGTCCCCAAATCTCTGTGTCAAATATTTCTTTAAAATCACATATTGTCTGTAATGCTTCTTTTTTTAATGCATACATCCCTGTTCCAAGCATCACATTTTTAAATCTCAGATAATCTATATCCGGATTTTTCTTTATAGCTGAAACAGCTAAATCTATCAGATATATTGAAAACAATGTGTTATCTGGTGTAATATTTACCACATAATCGAAATCAAAATATAGTGCCGTATCTCTAAGCCGTTTTAATACGTCCACAGCATCTCCCTGAAAATATCTGACTTTTTTTTCACAGCAAACCTTTGTAATATCTGCATCTGAATTTAATGGCGTAGTAGCAACTACTACCTCATCTATTCCCCGTGCACTTTTTGCCCTGTCAATAGCCCATCCTAAAGCTGTTTGAGAACCAAGATACAGTAAATTTTTTTTTGGTAGTCTGGATGATTTAAGTCTTGATGGTATAACAAAACCTATTTTCATATTAAAATTTCCCTCCCTCTTCTACAATAGTTGTTACTATCTATTTTTATAATTTCTAATTCTAAACAACCTTTTTCTGTTCATAATCGATCGCCTACCCTTATTTAACATAATATATTTTTCTCTCCTATTTTCAATCTAAATCCCGCTCTCATTGCTGTTCACATCACAATTTTATACTTCGATTAATTCATCCTCTTTAAAATCTCGAACCGCCTTAGATCCAATTACACCATACCATTTCATCGGCGATATTCCATTTCCTGGCCGCTTCGAGGTTATATTTTGTATTGAAAGGATTTCACCCTTCTTGATATTTCGGGAAGCTACTATACTTTTCCTTGCAATAACTATATTTTCTTTTTCAGATTCTGAAACTGTTTTTTCACCATTTCCAATTGCTTTCTCAACGTTTCGTATTGCAGAAACCATCGCCATAAGCTCTTCGGGTTCTAAACTCGCCTTATGATCTGGCCCTTCCATATTTCGGTCTAAAGTAAAATGTTTCTCTACTATTTTTGCTCCTAATGCAGCCGCTGCAATTGGAATCTCAATTCCGTTTGTATGATCCGAATATCCTACTGGTTTTTTTAATACATTTTTAATCTGCAACATAGCTTTTAAATTAACATCTTCATAAGGCGTAGGATATTGTGTATTGCAATGGAGTAAAACAATATCTGACGTACCATTTTTCTCTAAAATACCCACCGCATCTTTTATCTCGTCTAATTCACTCATTCCAGTAGATAACACTACCTTTTTTCCTGTTCGGGCGATATTTTCCAAATAAGGCAAATTGGTAATCTCACCGGAAGGCACTTTCCAAAAATCCATATCCATAGTTTCCAGAAATTGTATGCTTTCTAAATCAAAAGGCGTTGATAAAAAACCAATGCCTGTCTCTATGCAATATTGTTTTAATTTTCTGAACTCTTTCTGTGTCAGCGCAAGCTTTTCCAACATACGCAATTGAGACTCTGACGCGTCTGTTGTTTTTTTTTGGTACGCTGCTTTCTCCGCAAAACGAGAAACTAAATTTTGAGGCACATATGTCTGAAACTTTACATAATCTGCTCCGGCTCTTTTCGCCTGATCTATCATTTGTTTAGCAAGATTATAATCTCCATTATGATTTACCCCTGCTTCAGCGATCACACATATATGTTCCATCTCTTTCTCCCTTTCCTGTTTACTTCTATAGTCAATTTTCTTTTCTTCTCTTTCGTATTGTCATTCCAGCCGGCACAAGCTTTCCAGAATCAATATTTTGTTCCTGTATCACCGTAGCATTAGCCCCAATAAACGCTGAATTTCCAACTGTAACCCGACCACATAATACAGCCCCCACAGCAATATGGGTAAAATCACCGACTACACTTTCATGCTCTATAATAGCCGCTGTATTAATAATACACATTTTTCCTATTAATGCATTTGCATTAATAACCGCCCGTTTTCCCACAAAGGTTCCTTCTCCTATTTGCGCACTCTCAGAAATGATTGCTGAAGGATCTACAATTACCGGAAAATAAAACCCGATTCCTTTAAGATAAGAAAACAACTTTTCCCTTAAATTCCCTTTTCCCAAATATCCTATACAAAGCACTGCATTTTTAATTCCACGTTCAAAATAAAATTCTAACGCTTCATCTGTTCCCAAATAAGTATATGGCGATTCGTGTTTTTCTTTATCTGTATATCCTACAATCCTGAAACTGTTTCCACGCTCAATACAATCCGCCACACTTTTTGCATGCCCACCATAACCTACTAATATAATATCTTCCATAAACGCTTCATACCCTCAGTTTTTCTTCCATCTTCTGCATTTCTTCAAGTTCACCCATATCAAGAAACGCTTCTTCACTAATTGGATACATTCCTACTTTCATCCCACGCTTTATAGCATCTTCCGTCAAATTTGTCATATGATAGAAAGTATTTAAAGGAATCAAATCAATAAGCTCCGGCTTAATAATATACATTCCAGTATTGATAAAATAAGGAATATTCGGCTTTTCTTCTATCCCGTTAACAATCCCCTGTTCCCCAACCTGAAGTACTCCATACGGAATAATCTGGTTCTTTAAAGCAGAGACAATTGTAATCGCATTCCCTGATTCCAAATGTCTGTTATAAATATCCGTATAATCCGCTTCAATTAATGTATCACAATTAGTCACAAATATTGGCCGTTCAAAATTATCTTTTATTAAGCGAAGACTTCCCCCCGTCCCCAACGGTTTATCCTCCTCTACATATGAAATATGATAATCAGGATTCAACTCATCAAAATAGGATCTTATCATTCCTTTCTTATAGTTTACTGTCAAATAAAAATCTCTTACCCCATATTCCGTATATTGATTCATAATTCTTTCGATAATCGGAATCCCGTCAATTGGAATTAAAGGTTTAGGCAAAATTCTCGTATACGGATATAATCTGGTTCCCTTTCCGCCTGCCATAATAATCACAGGAACATTTTCCATTAGAAACTTTTCTTTTTTCTTTATCTGCATATGCTTAGAATTCAGAAATAAAATATCAACAATCTCTCTCTGAACATTCAAAACCGGCAATGCCGTGATTAAATATTTCTTCATATATGATTCCGCATCAATGTCATCTGACGAAAACACATATTTAGGTGTAGGAAACATAAGCTTTGAAATAGGCACTTTTAAATCTGCGGATTTAATCAGCCATCTGCGAATATCACCATCTGTCACACATCCAATCAGCCGTCTTTGTTCATCTACTACGAACACAATGCCCTTTGCCCCTTTGTCGATCTTTTGCATAGCTTCTACAACATTAATCTCTGGCGTTGTTACATATAATTCTAAATTTTTATCCATATTTCATCTCTCCAAATAAAAATGCTTTTCTATTAAACAAAAAACAACTTCTCACCGTAAACTATCTGTGGGCAACAACATCATTTTCATACTTATTTACATAAAGTACTTTTTAAAGGCATTAAACACAAAACAGGCCACATGAAAAAGCGCTGCAAATTTATTAATCTTTTCATCTTTTGTTTGAATTTCCCAAACCTGCTTTATACTTTTAAACTTATTCGAAGAAAGCGAGCCTTTACTAACCCTGTACTTTACAAAAACTTTATTAATCCCGCAGGCCACTGTACCATCTCTAAGCAGCATCAGCCACGTCGCATAATCCTGTCCTCCCCTACGCAAAGACATCCTAAAATCCCCAAAATATTTTCTGTCAATCACAACAGAGGATGTCGCAATTACTGTATTATGCAGCAGGTAATTATAATCGCATTTTTCTTTAATATTCCGTTTGGATTTAATACGAACGCCTTTTTCATCTATCATCTCAATTGCCGTATAAGAAAAAGGCGTATGCTTCTTTTTCATCAACAAAAGCTGTCGTTCAATTTTTTCCGGAAGCCACAAATCATCACTGTCCAAAAATGCCACATATCTTCCGGATGCCAGCTCCAACGCTTTATTTCTTGCCGCTCCCGCTCCCAAATTTTTCTCTTGTAAATGATAAACAATCTCCGGATACATTTTCTGATACCGGGCAATAATTTCTGCCGAAGCATCTTTCGAACAATCATCTATCAGCACGATTTCAATATCTTTATACGTTTGAGAAAATACTGACTCTAATGTACTGCTAATGTATTTTTCAACATTATATACCGGAATTATAACTGATACTTTATTATCTGCATATCGCCTCTCCATCTATACTCTCCTAATCAATATATCGGTGTAATCCAATTTTTGAAGTTCTCCGACTTTCCTCTCGCAATATCCAAATATAACATATGCAATTCTTTTGTGAGCATCCCGATCTCCCCGCTTCCAACCTGATACCGGTCAATACTTAATACGGGGGTTATCTCCATTGCCGAACCACACAAAAAAGCTTCATCACATGTATACAGCTCCGTCCTGTCAATTGTTCTCTCAACTGTCGGAAACCCTTTTTCCTTTGCAATCTTAAGCAAACTATCCCTTGTAATACTTTCTAATACACTATCTGTAAGACACGGTGTAATGAGTGTTCCCGCTTTCACAGTAAACAGGCATGAGCCCGGACCTTCCGCAACTTTTCCCATATCATTTAAAAAAATACATGAATCATATCCGTTTCTCAATGCCTCTCTTTGTCCCAAACGGCTGTTCATATAATTTGCGCCGCATTTTATTCGAGGCGGAAGCATCTCGTCGCTAATCCTCCTCCATGATGCCACACAGCAATGAAGACCCTTTTTATTGTATTCGGCACTTGTTCTTTCTCTTGGAATCGGGGCCACAAACATTTCCACAGGTCTCTCCGCTCCCCAAGAAGCAAACCCATCAACAAAAAGCGTCTGTCTGACTGAAAGATTTTCCTTATATTCATTTGCTCTCACCACATCAATAAGCGCTTTCTCAAGATCTTCTTTCGTATATTTACAGTCTATTTGAAGTAATCTCGAGGATTTAAGCAATCTCTCATAATGGTCATCCAGCCGAAAGGCATATAACTGCTTCTCATCTTCATTCCAGTAGCATGGAATTCCTTCAAATACATTTAAGCCAAACTGAGACGTAGGTGCGAGGACATTAATCCTGGCATCATTTACATTAACAATTTCACCTTTAAACCAAATTCTTCTGTTTTCAACATCATATTTCATCTTTCTTACTCTCCTAATCAGGTAAATGTGCTATTCTGATTATCTCTTCTTCAGCAATTTGCGCCGCCCTGGCATCATCCATAGAAACATCTGTCTTATTTTCATATATATTTTCTTTTCCCCAAACCTTAAACAATGATTCAAAAAGAATCCGTATATCAATGAATATCCCCATCTTCTTAAAAGCGTCTACATAACGATTATCCCACATAACTTTTTCATCCCAGGTGATATCATTACGCCCTTTCACCTGAGCCAGGCCTGTCAACCCCGCCTTTACCTGAAAACGCTTTTTATATCTCTTATTCAGCGTCTCAAACTCACCGAGTTCGTATTCAACACACGGCCTCGGCCCTACCACTGACATATCCCCTTTTAAAATATTAAAAAGCTGGGGAAGTTCATCTATGCTGCTGTTTCTCAAAAAACATCCTACCTTTGTTACTCTTGGATCATTCTCAAAATTGAATAAACCCGCGCCCATATTTTCCGCGTTTAAAACCATTGAACGAAACTTTAGTATGTTAAAAACCTTTCCGTCTTTCGTACGCCTTTTTTGTTTAAATAAAACCGGACCTTTCGAATCAATTTTTATTGCGATCGGTATCACAATCCATAAAGGTAATAGAAGAACAATAATAATTCCCGATGACAAGACATCGAATGCTCTTTTCAGCTTCAAATTTAACTGCCATATTTTTTTTCTATTAAAAACAGAATGTACAAAATACATCATCAAAAGTTTCCCCTCGTTTTATTACTTCCATCTTACCGCCTGAAATATCTAATACTGGAAAATTCGGTAAAATAAACGGCGGCTTCATAACCAATGAATAAGAACCGCAATTACTGATTACTACCATATCGCCGCTCGCCACAAAACCTGTATATCCTCTATAAAGTACATCTGATTCAATACATGTAAATCCAACAAAATCAATATCCTGATACTTCTGCTGTCCAGCCCCCATCGAAAAAATTTCTAACGGCGGATTAACACCTGACATACTAATATTTTTTTGGCTGCCAAGCACAGAAGCAATTTGTTTTCCTCTCACAGATTTGATTGTTTTTACCGTTCCTGCAAATTTCATGCAGTCGCCAACCAATGCGGAACCCGGCTCAATTAAAAGCTCTGGAGCATCCGGCATATTTTTGAATCTTTCGGCAAATATAGTAGCAACCGCTTTCGCATAATCTGTATAGTCAGGAATCGGCGATGCAAATTGTTCTTTTAAGGAATCCTCCATTTTACCAAAAAGCCCGCCGCCCAAATCAACTTTTTTGGGCATTATCCCAATCCTCTCGATTAGATCCAACATCCCTTTCGCTCTGGCAGGCCAATATTCTATTTGACGTTTAGCGAAATGGCAATGCAAATTAATCAGCATGATATTTGACATACCCTTTATACAATCCAGGATACTTATAAAATCATGACTGTTAACATCAACACCAAACCTTGAAAGTACACCGTCATGAACATCAAAATTACATCTAATTCCAACATTTAATATTTGCTCAGGATTTCTCTCCGCCATTTTTTTAATCAGCCTGGCTTCTTCAAGAGAATCTATATTCACTGTTCCACCCTGCCGCAAAAACTCTTCCATTTTCATTGGGTTCTTAATCGGGCCGTTCCAAATGATTTTCTGAGGCCTGACGCCTACTTTTAACGCCAATTCAACCTCCATCTCTGACACAACCTCAGCATATCCTCCAAGCTCATTTACGATTTTACATAACCGAGGCGTATAATTTGTTTTATAAGAATATGCAATGTTAAAATAAGGATATATCGCTGAAAACGCTTCTTTTAATTCACAAAAGTTTTTCCTGAATTGCGCGGAATCAAGCAAATAAAAAGCTTCGCCATATTTTCTTCTTATCTCATCCAATATTTCGACACTCAGCTTCATGCTCCCTCTTTATCCTTTCTTTTAACAATCTGATTAACACAGTTAGTTATTTCTCTCATATTCTCCAGATATTCTTCCTCACTGACATGGCTTACATAATCTTCAAAAGTTTTTAATTTTTTTATACTCATCTTGAACAATTCTTCCAGTGTATCTAAATCTTTAACTTCATCAATATTACAAAAGCTACGGGATAAAATAACTCTGCTTGAACCAAGACGATAATGTTCCATCACTATTTTTTCTGCCGGGAGCACACCCTCGCCAATCTTTGCAATACCTCCAAAGCCATATGGAATACCCTTTTTCTTTATTTTATTACATATTCTCTCCACTGTCCCATTAGAAAGAAGCTCAAACATAAACGTAAGTCCGTAAGATAAATGCAAGTCATTCAATCCAACATGCATCTCATCAATTCCATCAATATTCAAAACATCATCCAAACACTGCTCCGCCTCTTTTGTTTCCAAAAGCAATGTTGTTTTTACCCTTCCATCAACCGCCTTAATAAATTTACTGACCTCTTGAGGACATGTCCACATAGGAAGCATAACAATATTTGCGCCTGCACGGATTACCGCTTCTATCTCTTCCTCCGATCTTTCATTCCACGGATTAACTCGAACCAATAACTCCGACTTATTCAAAAGCGGAGAAATTCTTTTAATATCCTCAACCGAATGCCGTGACTTAACAGTATCCCTGCCTTTTTGCCGTTCTTCTTTTCCCAATGTTTCCAAATCAATCCAAATTCTTTGTACTCCATATTTTTGAGCAATTAACGCCACATCGGGATTATTTGTGATGTACATTAATGTTAAACTCATAATGTAATTTTATGCACTCCATCATTCATTCTTTTATTTCTGACACCAAAATCATATATTAAATCCTAAAATCCACTTTGCTATTCCTGACAAGCTTATAAAACTTCTCTGACTGCCTTTGCTACATACTCTAATTCATCCGCTGTAATATTCGTCGAACACGGCAGTGTTAGTATACAATCCCAAAGTTTGGACGCTACAGACAGCGTGTCTGCTTTTATGGCATCCTCATACGGTTTTTGCATATGAACCGGTTTCCAGAAACTCCTTGCTTCTATTCCTTTTTCCCGAAGTTTATTACAAATTTCACGTATTTTCTCTAGCCCGCCATTTTTCAAAACAACGCCGGAAAACCAACATGCGCCTTTTCCATATTTCATATCAGGAAACAATGTTATATTTTCCATATCTTCAAATGCATGTCTGTAAAAGCTTCTGATTTCCAATTTTTTTTCAATAAATTCGTCTAAACGTTCTAACTGCGCACATCCTATCGCCGCCTGAACGTTTGTCATCCGATAATTATACCCCACCATATCATGATCATATTCTGCTGTAACTCTTGCCGTAGTAGATAAATGTTTTAATTTTTTGAGAAGCGTTTCACTATTACCTACAATCATCCCGCCACCGCCAGAAGTTACCGTTTTATTTCCATTAAAAGAAAAAACCGTTAAATCGGCAATTTCGCTCAATGCTTTTCCTTTATAATCAGCTCCCAAAGCCGCCGCCGCATCTGCAACAACCGGCAAATGATACTGCTCTGCAATATCTTTGATTTTGTCCATATCAGGGACATTTCCCAAAGTATATACCGGCATAATAGCTGCTACTCTTTTTTTGCTTTCTATGTGAATAAGCTTATTATTATCCCAGACTGTCTTTCCCAAAAGTTCTTTCTCCAACTGCTCAGCGTCCATAGTCCATGTAGCTTCCGAAATATCCATGAGCCATGGCGTAGCACCGCAATGGGCAACCGCGTTGGCCGTAGCAATAAACGTAAACGTTGGAATAATCACGATATCATCTCTCTGGACCCCGCAGCCCACAAGTGCTAAATGTAACCCTGTAGTTCCCGAAGAAGTGGCAACAGCATACCGGCTTCCACTTTTCTCTGCCACCATTGCTTCAATTTTATTCACAAATTCTCCAACTGATGAAACGAATGTCGTGTCAATACATCTATTCAAATACTTTCTTTCATTTCCGGTTAAATTCGGTACTGATAATGGAATCATTTTGCACTTACCTCACTGCCCTCAAAAATATATTCTTTATACCATTCAAATGTTTTTTTAATTCCCTCTTCCAGCGAAATCTTTCCTGCATACCCAATACAATCTACTGTTTTTTTCATACATGGACAGCGTCTAACCGGAGAACCTGCCGTTGCAGGTTTCGCATCAATCTCTAATGCTTTATCTGTCACTTTAAGAACTGTCTCTGCCACTTCTAAGATAGCAACTTCCGGAGATTCATTTCCAACATTAAATGCCTCTCCGTTAGCTTTTTCACTTTCTGCTAACATACGAATAATTGTCACTGCATCACTGATATAACAAAAAGTACGCTTATGTTCCACAGAAAACACTTCCAGTTTGTCCTTTTCGTTCGCAAAGTACGCTTTTTTTAATAATTCAGGAATTACATGTGACATTCCCATTCTCGGACCATAAAAATTATGAGGCCTTACAATTGTAAAAGGAAGTCTGCTTTGCTGTAAAAGTGCTTCTCCGTATATTTTCGATAACATATAAGACGTCCTTGGATGCTCCAGCGGTGTAATCGTCAAAGGCGTTGTCTCCGGCGTAGGTATCTCCATATCATAATATTGCAAAGTACCCGCATAAATTTCGCTCGTCGAAGCAAATACGAAACGCTTCAAACTTTTCTGTTTTCTGGCAAATTCAATCATATGGAGCAGTAATTCCACATTTTTCTCAAGAACATCGTATGGGTGTTCCAATACATTCTGAACCCCTATAATTGCCGCCAAATGATAAATATAATCAAAATCTGTCCCCATTTTCATTACATTATCTGTAACCATCAAATCACCCAAAGCAAACGTAATCCTTGAGTCATTTTCTAATTGCTTTAAAAATTTATCCTGTACACCTCTGGAAAAATTATCTGCTAATACTACCTCATACCCTTGTTCCAGTAATTCCTTTGCAAGATGATATCCTATAAATCCTGCTCCTCCTGTTATCAGCGCTTTCATACTTTCTCCTCCTCTTATCTTCCAATACTGCCAAAACTAATACGCTCTATCTGCGCAATATCTAAACGCTGTTTCTTATTCAGCACACAATTCGCATCAAATATCAGTATTTTTTCTTTTAAATCTATTGCTTTAAAATCAATCTCCTCATATTGTTTATGCTGGACAGTAAATACAACCGCATCATATCCGTCAAATGCCGGAACATCTGATAATACTTTCATATCCATCTCATACCAGTAATCAACCAATGGATCCTGACAAATTATCTCCGCTCCCCGCTTTTTTGCCTCCTTTACGAATATTTCTGTCGGCGAATAACGCGTATCTCCAACATCCTGACGGTAACTGACGCCTAATATTAAAATCCTTTTTCCACGTAAACTTCCTCCCAGCAACGTTTCAATCTTATTCAAACTTACAAGAGGCATTGCATTATTAACCTTTACCGCTTGTGTACTAAAAGGAAATTCCATATTGTCCAGGCCGAAGATTTCTTTTGCCGCTAATGGAGCAAAATATGGATCTTTCGTCAGACAATATCCTCCTACTCCAAATCCGGGCTGCCTCATATTCGAATGTGTCGGACGCATTCGAATAGCATTAATCACTTCAAATAAATCAACATTCACTGCTTCCGCAAAACGCCCCCATTCTTCTATAAAGGCAATAGTAGCCGCACGGTATGAATTTTCCAGTACCTTAGCAATTTCAGTAGCCGTAGTTTTTTCCAATCGCGTAAGCGGATAATTCTCCGTACTTATAACACTTTCCAAAAACTTTTGACATTTATCTGCCGAGGCCTCGTCAATTCCTGAATATACTCTCCAAAAATTTACAATTGAATCAAAATAATTCTCCCCCGGCATGACTCTTTCATATGAATGCGCAATAAAAATTTCCTTTTTATCTATATCTCTCTTAAGAAACTCTTCTAAAATAATCGGATAAACAACTTTCTCACAGGTTCCCGGTGGAACTGTTGTTTCAACAACAATTAATGTCCCTGGTTGTATATATTTCCCCAATGTATGCATAGCTTCTTTAAAAAGTCCCAAATCCAGAATCGGCTCATGACTTTCCGTATACTTTACATCCAGATTAATATCTACCACCACGACATCAGCATATTGGAAATACGCCGCTTCCGTAGTTGCCCAGAGATTTCCATTTTTATATGCATCTTTTTGTGCCTCCTCTAATTTCCTGTCATTATTCTCAAAAGGAAAAATACCGTCATTAATAGACGTCGCTTTTTTATATCCGGCTTCATTCGGAACATCTACGCCAATAACATTATATAGCGGCTCATTATTGCTGTCTTTCGCACTTGCTATCGCTAACGACATCGCGGAACCAACAAATCCAAGTCCCTGAACACAAACCGTCTGCCGTGTTTGTTGAAACTTTGCAGGTAATTCTTTCACCCTTTTATCCTCCTGTTTTACGTAAAATCTATATTATAAAAGCTTTTCTTTAAATTAATTTCACCCTTTAATGCGCTTTTAATATGCTGTAAAATTTTATCTGATACTTCACCGTTTCCATATGGATTTTCAGTATCTTTTATATATTCTGCGAATTCCGTACTCAATGCCTTTTCAACCGCAGAACATATGGCTTCCTTTTCAGGAACACAATTTAAAATATTTTTTGCCTGAATCCTCCCTTTTTGCCTATCCCCAATATTGACGGTCGGTACTTTAAAAGACGGTGTCTCAATAATCCCGCTAGACGAATTTCCTATTACAACAGCCGCATGCTGCAACGCTGTTAAATATCGAACCATACCTAAACTGAAAACGGCAACACACCGCTCCATATGCTGCTCGACATATCGATCAATCATGTGATTGATTAATAAGCCGCCGCTATCCGCATTCGCTTTTGTAAATATTATTTTTAAATCAGGAAAACAATCCAATGATTCTAAAAGCTGTAAAAACTCTTCTTCTGCTGTATCTGCTTCCAGCGTAACCGGATGAAATGTAACAACACCAAAATTCTTCTCTTCTAATGAGAAATCCAGGCTGTTTCCTAATTCTTTTAAAGACATAAGCCGCTGTCTTTTTATATTCTCCAGGCCTATTGCTCCTACATTAAAAACTCTGTCCGGGTATTCCCCCAGTTGAATTACTCTTTTTCTATATGCTTCGCAGCTGGTAAAATGCAAATAACTCATCTTGCTAATCGCATGGCGAATGCATTCATCAATCGCTCCTTCTGTCATTTCACCACCATGAAGATGTGCGATAGGTATTCTATAATTCATTGCAACAATCGCTGCAGAAAGTAATTCATACCGGTCTCCCAAAAGAATCATCATATCGGGCTTTGCCTTTTCCAGATAATCACTAAAACCAATAATTGCACGACTCATAGCCATATTAATATCATTAAGATTATCTTCCTCCTGCAGTATATGAATTTTTGCATCTATGGAAAAACCATCCTTTTCAATATCCAAATATGTGCTTCCGTATTTCTCGCTAAGATGTGCTCCTGTTACTGCCAATTGCAACTCTAATTCTTCATCCTGAACAATAGCTTTTATTAACGGAAACAACAAATGATACTCTGCTCTCGTACCTGTAACTACACAAATTTTACTTTTCATAACATTCTCTTCTCTCTTTCAGAATTCCTGTAAAACTAAATATCATATACTCACTCTAAATATAGCACAGCCCTACTCAGATGTAAAATAGATTTTATTTACCGATAATTTTATCACAGCCTCATAACATTTTTAAATCTACTACTTAATTTCTTTATTCAAATCCAAATATTTTTTTTCGTGCGGGAACAAATAGCCCAACATAAGATAAAATAAAATCCATATTGTTACTAAAAACGGCCTCTGTTCAATATTCTCTTCAATCATAAAGAAAAACGCCGTCACAAACACGCCAAACACAAAGAACAAATGTCCTTTATTTTTCTTTTCACGTACTAACATGACAAAACTTAATCCCACACTATTTAAATACATAAATAAATACGGCACAACGATCAGCACCCCATACATATATGCAAAAGTTAGCACCCCGTTATGAGCCAAACGCAAAGTACCCCAAAAAACAGGCATATATTCATGCCCCAGAAAATTCATTTCCCTTAGATAACCCATCCAAAACAGATTTCTTTCCGCCAGAAGTCTTGTCACTCTTGCATCATAAACCACTTTGTCAAACCAATACGTATCCTCGGCAGCGTGTACAGTAAAGGCTCCTTTCTCTTCGGACACTTTTAATGCGTCTGCCGGAAATTCTATTTCATATCCTATAAAAGATGGTAAATGAATTACCCCCCATTCCAATGCAGCGTGAATTGGCACAACCATCGTCACCGATACTGCCACTATCAAAATCGCTCGAACTAACTGCCCTCTCTTTAATATTTCCCGCTTAATATAGACAAAAAAGAACAGTATTATCAAAAAAAACAATACTTTCCCCATTCTGGAACCGCACAGCCAGATAAAGGAAATACAAATACCACTTCCCCAAATACTAATAATTCCTTTCCGTTTTTTTCCGTTTTGGACGGCTTCAATAATTTCTGCCAAAAAAACCAGCAATACCGGTATCAAAAACATGACAAATATATTTGGATTCCACGTAGGCCCGGCATAACCGCACCCATTTTCTTTTATATAAGAACGGAATAAAAGACTGAATACTACAGAAAATACAAATAATCCTTTTAAAGCATTCATAATCTCCGTAATAAACAGCTTCGGCTCCTCCATATTGTTCCATACTAAATAAAAGAATCCAAATACAAGCAGATTTATATATCCTGTTACCGGAAATCGCTTCATAC
The DNA here is from genome assembly GCA_946552115.1 of uncultured Lachnospiraceae bacterium. Taxonomy (GTDB): domain Bacteria; phylum Bacillota; class Clostridia; order Lachnospirales; family Lachnospiraceae; genus CAPEBR01. Next base: position 42,235 of record CAMNRH010000003.1, on the reverse strand, counting down.
AAAAAAATTCGGAAACGCACATTAGCACTGACATTAAAACCCAGCAAAACACAATCTGCCTGTTCCAATTTATTCTTTTTAACCGTTTTTCCACCATCAAAACAGTGATTAAAAAAAGTATACACAAACAAAACACCAAATTATACTTATAATGATTACCAGACCAGTATTTTTTCAGATTTCCCGCTGTCATCATGACAATCATCCATAACATAAGAAGAATTGTCCGTAATCTGCTGCGTGTCACTGCTGAAAGTTTCTTCGGAACCCATAAATAAGCATTTCCAACGATAATATATACGTCCTGCAAGGCATCCATACATGAATAAAACTGTGTCTTCCCTTTTGCTGTTTTCAAATATAAAAATACTGTTCCGATAATATAAGTAACAAAAACTAACACACAAACAGCATAATCCTTTTTTCCCGGGAATAATTTTTCTTTTTCACGAAGCTGAATATTTCGGAAGCTTAATTTGCAATTTTGAGGTTCTATAATTTCTATATTAATACAGCTAAACTTCTGTCCTGTCAGAGTGAGCTTATTCATCTTCTTTCTTAATTCGGCATATTTATTATATACTTCTTCCCCATTTGCAGTTCTAAAAATAATTTTACACTTTATCTTATCTGTATCCATATCTGTAATATCAAGATACAAATATTTCCACTTTGCACTGTCCCCTTCAAAATCAACGCGAATCATATTATAGGTACAATAACCTAATTCCCCCTGATTATCCTCACCTACCGCTACGATCAACCGTGAAGTATTTGGCGCATCAACAACCTTTCCAATTTTCAGACTATCACTAAGTGAAAAAGAATGTGTAATACTCATTCCAAATGCCATCACTGCAATAACCACGCCTGTAAAAAGCCACATTAATATCCAGCTGAGTTTCCATATGGAATTAATTTTTCTGCTTTTTTCAATATCTTTCATACTTCCTTTTCTTTACTCCTCGGGACACCTGTATGTTGTACAGACTCTGGCTAATTCCTCCTGCACCTTATCGTCATTTGTCTTACTCCGCTCAATCAATGCCTCTAATTGCTCAAAAAATTTCATTTCATCCATCTTAATCGGATGGCCGACAAATATTTTTTCATTTGCCGTTTTCGTAAGCCCTTCCTCATCCATTAAAAGCTCCTCATAAAGCTTTTCTCCGGGCCTGAGGCCTGTAATCTGTATCATAATATCCTCATGGGGCTTATACCCTTTCATACGGATCAGATTCTCAGCCATCTCATAAATTTTCACAGGCTTTCCCATATCCAGCACAAAGATTTCTCCGCCTTTCGCAAACAGGCTGGCCTGCAAAACCAGTGAAACAGCTTCCGGGATCGTCATAAAAAATCTGGTGATATCCCTATGCGTTACTGTAACAGGGCCACCGTCCTCTATCTGTTTTAAAAAAAGAGGGATAACCGAACCGTTGCTTCCAAGGACATTTCCGAATCTCACGGCAGCATAACGTGTGTTTTCAGATTTTTTATCAAAGCTCTGAATAATCATCTCACAGATTCTCTTCGTCGCCCCCATAACATTTGTCGGACGTACTGCCTTATCTGTAGAAATCAGCGTAAAATTCTCAGCCTGATACCTATCTGCCAGCTTTGCAAGATTCAGGGTTCCCATACAATTATTTTTGATTGCCTCATTCGGAGAATCCTCCATAAGCGGAACATGCTTATGCGCCGCCGCATGATAAATAATCTGCGGCCTGTATTGCTGAAACATCTTATCCAGCCGCTCATAATCCCTCACGGAACCAATTAAAGTAACAAGATCAATATCCAGATTATGCCGTCTTAACTCCATCTGGATTTCATAGGCGTTATTTTCATAAATATCAAAGATAATCAGCCTCCTGGGATGATACTGCACAATCTGACGGCATAATTCAGAGCCAATGGAACCTCCCCCTCCTGTCACAAGTACCGTCTTGCTTTCCAAAAAACTGCCGATCCCTGCCTGATTTACTTCCACGGCAGCTCTTCCAAGTAAGTCCTCATAGCGCACTTCTCTCACCAAATCTGACAGTGATTCTGTAAAGCCCGTCGCAATTGCCGGCAAAATCTTAACTTTTACCGCCGTCTCGTGACAAATATCCAATATCGCCTGAATTTCCTCTGCCTGTGCCGATGGAATGGCAATAATAATTTCATCGATGACATACTTTTTCACCAGAGACGGAATGTCCTCCCTGGTACCCACAATCGGAACATTTTTAAGGTATTTTCCTTTCTTATTCACATTGTCGTCTACAATACAGATAATATTACGCGGACTCTGACTGAATTTCTGTGTTTCATTGATCAAAATCGATGCAGCTGAACCGCCTCCTACCAGTAACGTACGTCTCCTTGACTTATCTTCCGGCCGTTTTAATAAAACCTGCTTTTGAATTCTCCGTCCAAAACGAAGCGTCAGAAACAGCAAAAATAACAGCACGGAATCAAAAATATAATAGCTTCTCGGCATTGGTATCTGAAAAAAATAACGGTATAAAACAAAAATAGTCTCAATACATATCGTAGACTTCAAAATGGACATACTCTCCTCCATGGAAGCATAGGTCCACACTCTGTTATAAAGCCTGAAAATCTTCAATACAACAATCGCTATCACAATATCTACAGGAAAGCAGTGCAAAACCTGCTCCATATATTCAGGAGGAACTGTCTCAAAATTAAATCGGAGTCCTATAGAAACCAATGAACTAAATACTACTATCAATGCATCACAGCACCCTATTAAAATTGCTCTTCTCTTTCCCGTCCCTATCATAGTCCTAATCCTCTTATCCTTTTGTAATACTATTCTATTATACCCTTATTTCCTGACGTTCTCTATAATCATAAAGCTTTTTCTGACCGCGCCCGTATAATTTCCGATTCCTTTCACACATACCTGCGCTTTCCCAATATTAACATTGTCCTTATATTCCACAGTATAATCAACATCTTTTATCAGAATATTTCCATTGCAGATAACTTCAAGCTTCGTCTGTGTTACCGGAAAGCCCGTATACCGCTTTTTTCTGATGCCAAAAAGCATCTCTGCCGTCAGCGCCGACTTATGCCTGGCCGACAGCTCAAAAAACCCGCATTCCTTTAAAGCGTCAAAACATCTCTGCGTGTTTTTTCCATCATGAAAAGCAACAATTTTTTTATATCTTTCAATATATTTCTCGCTCTGATGTCCATAATAATTTCCAGGAATCAGCTCCTGAAGATCGGCAAACCGATAGCTGATATCGCCGAATATATTTTCTTCATTTAACATCAGAGAAAATCCGAGCTTACTCAGGCATATCTCTTTCTCCTCCCAACAGAAAATAACCTTTGCGCCACGGTAAAACGCGTCGTACGCGATGGAAGAATAATCGGTAATTAGCAGCTCCGCCTCTTTCAGCAATTCGTCGTATGAAGCCTCCTCCGCAAGATATTTACTCAACCGGTTCGGTTTCATAAAAAATTCTTTCACCAGAGGATGCGGCACAACGACTACCTCTTTCTTTAGTTTTTCCGGAACTGCTTCCACGATACGAGAGATAAACTGATAATAAGTTGATTCTTCCAGGCGTTCCTTGATTACATTGTATTCAAAACCTCTCCACGTAGGCATAATAATAATCTTCCGGTGTACCTTATTTCTTTCTGCCCTGTCAAATTTCGGAAACCCCGATACGATCAGATTCTCTTTCCGGTATTTACCGCTCTCCATAAAATGCTCCGCCTCAGCCTCCGACGAAACAACCACTTTTGCATGCCTGGCTATTCCGTACCCTCTGGTAAAATCAAACCTCCCAATAAGGCTGTACATATACGTAACCCCGTGCTGAAGAAAGGCATATCTGAAATCCTTTTTATATAGCCGCTGCCTTACGAGACTGCTGCACGAGTTCGTATCCATAATATGACTGACGCTTTCTGACGAAAGGAAAACGGACGCACCGAAAAAAAGAAGATAATGCATAAAAGAATTGCGCCCTACAACATACTTTTTATATTTCGCCGGAATGTGACGATAGCTTTTTGTATGCTTATCTATAATATACCTTACATTTACAAGACCCTCGTCCACACATTTTTCAAATAAAACGGACGCGTTCTCTTCATACCTTCCGCATTTCTTTTCAAAAAACACAATTTTATTCTTTAAAAATTCCCGCAAAAACGAGGAGGCAAGAAGATGAGCCGCTTTGATTTTATACTGCTCTTTTTTCAAATCAGAATAGTACATCTCTCTCGAGGTAAATGAAAGAAGGTTATTAATTGACTGATAAAAAAAACAGGTACGGTTTCTCTTTTTATCAACCTCCGCTTCGTAACACACAAGTGGAAGCTCCGCATGATAACAAAAGCTGTCCCCAAACGAGATATACTGACATTCGATTCTTCTTTTTATTTCTTCCGGCGTACCTTTTTTATAAACCCAGTATACCGGCGTCACTTTTTCTTCAAAAAAAGTATCGCCTGCCATCTGAAAAGAAAACGGCTGCACCAGCCCATCTTTCTTTCTTTCTGCCACCCCCTCAAACCGTACCGGGAAAGTAAATCCTGCAATCTGTACGCAATAATCGGATTCTTTTACCTCCCGCTCAATGTCCTGAAAAACAAAAGCAGCGTTTATATAAAAGACGCCTTTATTCAATTGTATCGAATTAACATAACTTTTGATTTCCGTCATCTTTGCCGTCATCCCCAAATACTGCTTTTCCCGATGTAATCACCTGTTCCAGTTCTTCATTTTCAATAAACGGAATATGAAGTCTTCTCCAACGTCTTCTGGCGGCTAAATAATCATGCATCTCCTCTTTATAGGTCAGAATATCCTCCTGCGCTACCGCCGCTTTTACCCGCTCAATTCTTTCTTCCGTATACGACTCCTGAAACTCAAGCACATCTCTTGTCATTAAATACGTATTCCATGCATTTCCCATAGCCTTAGCATGTTTATTTGCTTTCGTCACGATACTGAGATACCGGTCTCTGACCTCCTGCGCATTCTTTAACTCCGTCACTATGCCGCTGTCCATAACGCTCTTAAACGGTGCGTCCGAGGCTTCTATATCATTCACCGTCACTGTCGCATGAGACGGATTATGCTCCACAATTCGATGCATCAGCGCTTCAGACAAAAATACCGTACCTCCGTCTACAGGTACTTCCTTTAACTGGCATACCGATTCGCCCTCAAAAACTCCTGTACCTATTCTGACCTTTTCGTATCCTTTTATCTCTTCCCACTTATCTATAAACTTCAGCTGCTTACTCAAATGATACAAAGCCTTTGCCGCATTTTTCCTGCCGATAATGCCCACCGTACATTTGAGAATCAAAGCCGGAACAAAACGCTTGTAATTACAGGAAGCCAGTCTCTTCTGGCTGCCTTTCCACGCCTTTCTGCACAAATTCAAAAACTCTGTTCTCATCCCTTTTTCAGGAATTCTTTCAACTGCCCTTATCCTTACATACATCCCGTAATTAATATGATTCCCAAATTCCTTTACATTAATCAGAGTTGTATCATTATTACAATATCTTACCTGAAATCCTCTCGCATACGGGTTATTCAAAAAATATTCTACCTGTCTGTGCGTATCTTCCGTCCCATTCACAATCTGAACTAATCTTTCAATATCACCCTGGGTCATGGCGACTGTCAGATAATCATATTCTTCCGGAAACCGCTCCTCTTCACCTGCAGAATTCGCAACAATTCCTGTCAGCGTATAATGCAAATCATTTCTTTTACATATCTCATGCAGTTCAAAAAGAAGCTCCTCCATAACCTCTTTTCTGTTTCTGCGGCCTGTATCAGTCTTCATTTCCGTCTCCTTCGCTTCCACTCTCTACGTTTCCATCCTCTTCATTTCCGTCTTCTTCAACCACAGACGCCTCATTTTCCTTTCCTTCCTCCGAGCCGTCTACCATCTCATAGACATCAATTCCAAACAATTCCCCGGCCTCTCTCCAAACATAACCGTTTCTTGTATGTGTAACGGCAGCCTCATAACGAGCCTTCGCCTCGTCCCTTTCACCCAGCATATACAATGCATATGCTTCATAGCGTATAAGCTCCCCGTCTGTTCCAAAACGTCCGATTTCCTTTTTTGCTTCAGAAAGAAGTCTCTGATAATCTTCCTGACCGGAGCATTTTCTGCAAATACTCCACAGACGGGCTCTTGCACCGTCAATAAGCTCCTCTGAATACCGACTGTATTCACAGAGAAGCCTGTCCACGAGGTCAACGTCTTTTTTATCATACACCGCAACCGACAAAGCTTTGCAAAATTGCATCATCGCATCTGCTTCCTGAAGCTCATCACTTAATGAAACACCAGTCTCTTTCCGGGCCGATATAATAGAATTCACCTTATAATAAGCGCCCTGCAGTACATAAAACATAATTGCTATATATAAATATTCATCAGAAACAGGAACCAATACATGGTCCACTTTCATGTCCGGATTAAATTGTACAGAATAAAAGTAATTCAGCTGCTCTTTCAGCCCTTCAAAATTCTTTTGCGCCAGCATATCCCGAAGTTCTGCAATATGAAAGCCTTTCTCCTCTATACGGCCCGCGGCAATCTTTGCTCTTGCAAGAGCAAAATTCCTTTTAAAAATATTTTTCCGATATAACGCTTTCGCACGAATTCTTTTATTCTTTTTATAGCTTTTAAGGAGCTTTTTCTCATCAAGCAGCGGCATATATAAATCCACATACTCCTGAAAAGGTGTCGTCAAATCCTTGTCCAGATTATGTACCACCTTTCCCGCGCCTTCCGGCACATACATCCAGCTGTCACCATAAGCAATTCTGGCTACCTCTTCCTGCTTTGCAGGAATCGGGAAAAGCCCGTCCTCAAACCTTTCCATTCTCGGCTCGCCCAAAAGCTCCTTTCCATACATCAGCGTCACCATGCCCCGCCGCATACAGTAACAGTCGCTTTCTTCCTCCGGCGTAGACGTTATCATCTCCAGCAGCTCTGCCAATACTTTCTTTTTTCCAAAAAACAGGCTTTTTATATAATATTTATTATAAAGCTTATAATCAAAATCTACATTCGTATTAAGAATATCTCTGTTTACAACAAAATAAGGAGACAGAAGCTCGGTATATACTTTCATAAGTCTCCGATGTCTCCACTTTCCTTCTTCGCTTATCGGCATCGGGTCCATAATAAAAAACTCGATTAACTGTCCGCAGGCTTTTCCGCACAGCAATTGGGATTTCATCATAACTGTTGTGCCCTTATCCACATACCGGCCTACAGGGTTACAATAAAGCTCTGTATTTTCATTGCATACAAAAACACGGTTATCCGGCGTTTCCGTTTCCATAACTTTCACAAGCCTGTTCCAATTGTCTCTGGTAATATATAAATCGATATCATCATCCCAGGGCAGGAAGCCTCCGCCTCTGATTGCCCCCAGCGCGGTTCCTGCGGCTATATAATAGGTTACCTTATTTCTTTTGCATATATCATCAAGCTCAACTAAAAGCTTATACAGATTCGCCTGCAGCTGATCCACTTTCTTTTCCTCCTATTTCCGGTCAATTCCTGCATTTTTTTTGGCATAATACAAATCCACCGCACGCAGAAAGTTTTCCCAGTTTTTATTTATTAATTTTCTGTCTCTGTAAACAGAAATATGCTTATAACGCATACGCAAATAGTTTTCTCTAAGCCGGTCCGCATCACATGTCTTTTCAAGCTGAGGCACAATATCCGCGAACGGTATATCAGTCAAAACTACCTGAGAGTCATACTTGTCATGGTAGCTTTTAAATCTGTGGTCTCTCCATTTCATACCGAAATATCTCTCAAGGAAACGCTCCGGCTCACTGCATCCCATAAAACGATATCCGTCAATCTGAATTTCCCCTCTGTCAAGCAGCATTGATACCGGTATCTTTGCTTTATCTATCAGCAGCGTTTGCTCCTTTGACATTTCAGAAATGTCAGATATATCTTTGTTCTTTTTCCTATAATTATAATAGAATCTGCCAAATTTGCGTACACCGACGAATCGCCTGCACGCATCGGCAATCCCGCGGCAGCACCAATATAAAAAGGTTCTGTGAGTGACTCCCTGCATGACAAGCGCTTCCCATGCCAGCTCAAGGAGACTGTCAAATTTCCCCCATAATCCCCGTCTGTTTAATTTGGTAATAAAAAGAATCTCAATCTCAATTCCATGGTTTACCCGATTTTTGCCTTCGAGAAAATCATAATCCGTTGTACCGCAGTCGCCATATCTGGCTGAAAACGGTTTATAATTCGGACTGTTGTTACGTGATTCGAAATATCGGTTCCGGCCGCCGGCTCCAACAATCTTCCCAAACCGTTCCGCATCGCCTATTGTCATCGCAACTCTGGGAATTCCTTTGATCTGGCTAATTGATTCCTGTTCATATGCATAAAACATCGTATTATCACAGATGACATAAAACAAATGATTCTTTCTGCAAATATCGTCAAGCTCTCTTAACAGCTTTAATTGTATTTCCCTTATTCTGTCCATAATACACCTATCCACACTCTGTATGAATCCCCGTTTTCTTAAATATATCAAGCCATACAATACCGTTACGCGTATGGGATGCCGCCTGTCTGTACTCTGACTCTGCTTCCTTTTTTAATCCTTTCTCCCATAAAATGTCCGCCGTGTATTTACGGATTTCGCCGTCGTCCGGATACCTGTCCAACGCGTCTTTTGCATATGTTATGACTGTCTCATCCAATACCCCGTTCTTTTCTGCCAGCACCCAAAGCCTGCAGCGCATATACTCATTCAATGTCCTATATGATTTTTTTGCGTTTTGTAAATATTTTCCAGCCTCTTCCGGATTCCTCTCATCATACTGCGCAACTGAAATATCGTGGCAAAATCTTATAATCTCTTCCACTTCCCGCAATCCTTTCGAGAGCTTCTTTTTAGCCTGCATCCGTCTCTTCAGAATATTTTTCGCCAAAGAATATTTACCCTGACCGATAAGTGTTCTCAATGCAATTTCTATCAGCTCGTCATCAACGGCAATATGAATGGAAAACCTTTTAATATTAGGCATAAAAACGGCATCAAAATAAGGCTTCAGAATCCTTTCCAGCTCCGTATAGCTATTCTTTTCTAAGAGTTCCCATAAATCTGCCGTCGGCATATCTATCTCTCCCGGAACGGTCATTTCTGCAGCTTTGGCCCTTGCAAGAGCCGTATCCTTTTCCGTCTGCTCGCGGAGCGGTCTCCACTTCATCCGTTTCTCTTTATATCTGCAATAAGCCTTTAACAATTTTTCTTTGTCGGTAAAACGCTCGCTTATTTTCAAAAACTCGCTGTAACAGATATCCAAATCCTTTACCGCATCATGCACAATCTGCTCCTGCCACTCGGGAACATACATCCAGTCGTCGCCATACGCCATACGGAAAATCCGCTCGGCATGCTCTGCTACCGGAAACATCCGCTCTTCAAACAATTCATCCCTTGCATTTCCCAAATCCTCTTTTTCGAACAGCAATATCCTTTGCCCCCACCGCATGCAATACGTTTTACATTCCTCATCCGAATGTGTAAGATATCTGTCTTCAATTTCTTTTAATACTGTATTTTTCCCTTTTTGTTTTGCCTTTTTGTAATATTTTTCATAAAGGCTTTGATCCCAGTAAGAATCTCTGCTTATAACATTGGAGGCCAAAAGAAGATATGGGCTCAAAAGCTCCGTATAGATAAGCATCATTTTCTTATATTCATCTGCTTTCTTCTTATCTACAGGCAAGGGATCTAAAACAAGGAACTCAATTACCTGACCGCAGGCCTTTCCCGCAGGCAATCGCGATTTTATAATACATGTCGTAGTATCGTCCACGTACATTCCGATTGGATTATAATGCAAAGGCGTATTCTCCTGTGTTATGAAAGAACGCCCTTCCGGAAGCTCTGCCTGAATGACCCCGCAAAGCTTCCGATAATTATTTCGCGTAATATAAATATCTATGTCATCATCCCAGGGCAGAAAAGCATTTCCTCTTACCGCCCCTAACGCAGAACCGCCGCCCAAATAATACTCTATTTTATGCTTTTTACAGATTCGATCGACTTCTATCAGCATTTTATACAGGTTTTGTTGTACCCTATCCAAATATCTTTCCTCCGCAATACAAGATTTTTATATGATACCTCTTTCCTGCAAATCTTTAAAAGCTTTAATCAGCACATCGTTATCTTCTGTTGTCAGGAAACCTATATGACCCACTCTGAAAATTTCATCCGCCAGAGCGCCGCCGTTCGGACATACCCAAATACCATACTCGTCCTTTAATGTCAGGAAAATTTTATATGCGGAACATGTCGTCGGATGCAGTGACGTGACTGCATTTGACATTGACTCGGACACAATCTCAAAAGGCATCCCCTGAATCTTCTCCCTAAAGTCCCTCGCAAGCCCTGCAATTTTCCGGTTCTCCGAAGCCGCCCCGCCTTCTGATTCAATCTGTTTCAAGCGGGCGTGTATCTGCCTCAGCACCCCTACTGCCGGCGTAAAAGGCGTCTGTCCTCTCTCTCCATTTTTCAATGCATCTTTCAAATCCAGATACATGCATCTGGTCGGATAATCCTCAAGCCTGCGCAATGCTTTCTCCCTAAGAACAATAACGGAAACTCCCGGAGGGCAAGCTAATGCTTTCTGTGATCCCGTAATTAACACGTCAATTTTAAGCCCGCTCATATCAATCGGATCCGCCAAAAAAGAGCTAATCGCATCTACAACAAGAAAAATCTGATTTTTCTGACAGAATTCACTGATCAGCTCCATATCATAGAGAACTCCTGTAGACGTTTCATGCATATTCACAAGAAAGCCTGTATATCCCTGCCCGTCATACTGAAATAACTGCTCACGGGTCAACGCTTTACCGGCGTCCAGCTTAATCTCGCTATACTCAAGCCCATATAACTCGCACAGCTTGACAAAACGCTGTCCAAAGCTCCCTCCGTTAACAACGATCAGCTTATCCCTTTTATCAAAAAAATTAATTACTGAAGCCTCCATAGAAGCAGAACCGGAGCCCGTTATAAATACAACTCTGGAATTTTCTCCGGCATTCGCGAACTCTTTCATTAAGCGCTCATTTTCCAGCATAATTTCAGAAAACTCTGCCGTTCTGAAATACGGAACCTGCTCTGCGCCAATATCAAGTACAACCTCGCTTGACTGCACCGGTCCGACGGTAAAATTAATCATTGGTTCTCCATCTCGCATTCTTCTCATCATATCACCTCTGTTATTTATTTTATGAGCTTCGCCCAATCTCCGATTTTCTCAAATCCAACTCCCTGATGCATTTTTATCGCCGACGGAATATAGTAAAAAGAAAATACGTCCTTCCCTTCGTCCAAAAGCTCCCTGCAAATCGCCCCGAGAGTTTCTTTCGAATAGCCTTTCCCGCGATACTCAGGCGCTGTAATAACACCGCCTATTACTGCAAGCTCTGCAATCTCCGCGTATGTTCCCGCATGACAGATAATGTTATTTGTTTTTTCATCACGCAGGACATAATTTCTTCCAAAGCCTTCCTCTTTCCTTTCCCTGAATTGCCTGTATAAAGACTCGAACCCATAGGGTTTCCCAATCCCCTCGTCCTCTGCCAGTATTTCAACAATCTCTTTCAGCTCTCCCGCCCCGGCAGAATACGCTTTCGGATTTACAAAGCCTTTTATTTCCTTTAGCTGTCCGACCGTCCCTACTTCTTCCCGATACCCTGGCATATATTGCCTCAACGTATCAATTGTCTCTTTCATTCCCAATATAATCGGCGGATTCTTTTGCCTTATAAACTCTGAAAGCTCTTTTCCGTCTAAATCTGCATTTTTACTATATACCTGTATTCCTTTATAATATTCTGTCGCAACTGCGGTAATCTCATGATTTTTTCCATACTGAATCCATGCGTTAAAGTTTTCATTATCCAGTCCATATTTACACAAATCAATGTAAATATAAAGACATTTTCCATAATCCTTTCCAATATATTCCAATATAATATTTTTATCAGAATCCTTGCATTCCAGCAGCATCGTCTTCATCCTTTCATTTTTTATGCGCTTCTCAGATTATATACCCGGCAATCTGTCTTGTCAATTCTTCCGGCTGCCTGCCGGATTTTCTTCCTCGTGCTTTGCCAGATTCATTTTAATATCTGTCGTAGATATTTCCGGCGTCCTCGACAAATATACAACCTCGGCTCCTTCGTCTTTCAGAAAATCAAACTTTCCTTTCCAGTCGTCCCCTATTACAAATGTATCAATATGATATTCATGAATATCCGTTTTTTTCTGCTCCCAGCATGTCTCCGGTATCACCAAATCTACATAACGAATTGCCTCCAGCAACGTTTTTCTCTGCTGGTATTTAAAATAACACTTTTTTTGCTTTTCATTCCAGTTAAATTCATCTGTCGACAAAGCAACAATCAGATAATCTCCTCTTTCTTTCGCTCTTCGGAGAAGATTGATATGTCCATAATGTAATAAATCAAAGGTTCCGTATGTGATTACTCTCTTCATTTTGTACTGTTCCTTTCCCTGCCGCTTTGTATCGACATAATATTATCTATTACCCTTACCACTCTGTCATTTGATTTTCCATCCATATACGGAAAATACTTTTTCTGAAATTCCTCTACTCTCTCTAAGGAATACTCTCCATGCTGTATCGCCCTGACCAATTCTTCCTCCGTAAAGCATATCGGCCCGGGCATCTCTTTCTCATAATCCACGGCAATTCCCGGAGCTTTCCGATATTCCTCCAAATCAGGCACATAAAAAAACATTGGCTTATGCATTACGGAATAATCAATAATTAATGCGGAGTAGTCAGAAATCAGCATATCACTGACAAACATAAGCGTATAAAGCTCTTCAGAATTACAGCATATAATTCCATCCTGCCGCCCGGATATTTCCTTTTGGACCAATGGATGAAGCCTGTATAAAATCACGTACTCTTCTCCCAATGCCTCCTTCACTTTCCTTATATCCAAATAAATATCTGTAAAATCTGTCATCAATCTGCCCCTAAACGTAGGAGCGTACAAAATCACCCTTTTATCTTCTGTAATTTTATGCTTTCTTAAAAATACTTTTCCTTTCTGCTCCAGCTGCCGCTTATCAAACAGCGCATCCGTCCTCGGTATCCCCGTTGTAATAATATTTTTTTCTTTTACATCCAGCGCTTTGGCAAAAACAGGGCGGAATTCATCCGTATTTACAATCGCATAATCATAATTGTGAATTCTGTAATCCCGTTCTACCAGATTGCCAAACTTTTTAATTGCTCCGCTGGAATGCCACAGCTGCAGCACCTTTACCTCTTTACGCTTAAAATTCGAAACCACATAATTGTTATAATCCAATATTACCAGTGCGCTTGTATTAATCACAAATAACTGACGGATACACTCAAAAAAATAACTCATATATCCTACAAGATTTTTTTTAAATTTGAATAACTCGTAATACACTTCATACCCGGTATTTTTTGTCAATTCATCAGCCAGCATCAGAAAATCGCCTTCCAGCCTGTCACTCTCTAAAGAAATAAAGCTTATTTTATTTTTCCTGACCTTAAAAAAACGCAGAAAAATACAGAAAAAGCTTAAAACCGTATTCAAAATCTTCTTTTCTATCTTCATATCTGGGACCCTTTTACTAAAATATCAATTACCTTTTTCGCACTGTCTCCGGTATGGAAAGCATTGAATCTTTGATTAAATGCTTTCAAGCGTTCATAATTAAACATTCCATTTTTAATTGCCTGCAGCATTTCTGTCTCATCTTCATAAATATCCCCCGGAAGCTCCGTATAGATATCCAGATAAAAACCCCTGAGCTCCTCGCGGTATTCAACCAAATCATACATGTAAAAATAAACAGGCCTCTGTAAAATTGCGTAATCGAAAAAAACACTGGAGTAATCCGTAATTAAAATATCACTGATTACATATAATTCATTGATATCCTTTTCTGCCGGGATATGATACAAAAAGCCTCTAAGCCCGTCGTCCTCCAAATACTTATTCACAATCAGATAATGAGGCTTAAAAAGAAGTACATAATCTTCCCCCAGAACGGCTTTCCACTTATAAAAATCAGCCTGAAGCTGGAAAACATACCCTTTCAAATCATAGGAATTGTCTCTCCATGTAGGAGCGTAAAGAACCACCTTTTTTTCTGTCGGAATTCCATATTTTCTTTTAATCTTCACACATTCTTCGGCTCCGGCGTTTACAATAAAATCATTTCTCGGGTATCCCGTCTCTATCAGCTTTTCCTTTTTTACATGAAACGCAGTCTGGAATACCTCTGTTGAAAAGGAGTTCGGCGATACCATATAATCATATCTGGCAGAATCCACATCATAGCTTTCCGCCATCTTTTCAAAGGAAAGCCCTGTCCGGTAAAAAGAAGCATTCTCTGCCGCAATAATATCATGCCCCAAACGCTTCAGCGGAGTCCCATGCCATGTCTGCAGATAAATCTGTTTCTTCTTTTTTCTGATATATTCCGGCATTTTGCAATTAAAAATCCAATATTTTGCTTTTGACAGATAATAAAAATATGCCGGACTAAGATAATCTACGGCCCTGATACCTGACCTCTGTACCTCCTCCTTTTTCTTCCCATTTAACACCCATATATACTTCCAGCCGGAAAACCTTTTATCCCGGCTCATTTCCTCGTAAATTGCCCTGGGACTGTCACTGTATCCTTTCCCGTGAAAGGATATGAACATAGCCATATGCTCGTCAACCGGATGAACTCCGGACAGTATTCCATAACCTGCTTTTATGATCCTTGCAGCTATTTTTTTACATATATATATTGGCTTCAATCTTCTTCCTCTTTTTTAAATTTAAATTCACATTTCTTTTTCTTTTTTTCAAATGCTTCCGTACTGTCTGATGACTTAAGCAATACAATCACCGTCTGAAAAATTAACTGTATATCTCTTAAAACGCTAAACTGCTCAATATACATCATATCCATAATCAGCTTGTCCTTCGGCGTTGTATTGTACTTTCCGACAATTTGTGCATACCCGGTAAGCCCCGCTTTCATCCGCAGCCGGTACTTAAACTCCGGCAACTCCTCCGTATATGTCTCTACATTTTTCATCATCTCCGGTCTTGGCCCGACAAAAGTCATATCGCCTTTCAGCACATTCCATAGCTGGGGCAGCTCATCTATCCTGGTTTTCCTCAGGAAACGCCCTGGCTTTGTAATCCGGTCGTCTCCCTTTGTAGCGGAATAATTTGCAACATTCGGCTTCATAGTTCTCAGCTTATATACATAAAAGCGTTTCCCGTTAATTGTCGCCCGCTCCTGCTTGAACAGAACCGGACCCCCGTCATGCAGCTTGACGGCAATCATCCCCCCAAGCCATAACGGCATACTTATCACTCCGAATACAATCGACAGGGTAATATCAAGCAGCCTTTTCATAACGCGCTGCTCTATGGTAAGCGCTTTTACATTTTTATTCAGAAGATACACATCATCCAGCGAATATTGCTTTGCATTCAATTCCACGATGTCTTCTATCTCCGGATTAAAGTATACATTTACCTTATATTTATAGCTCCAACGCATAATATCCGTCCTGGCTTCTACCGGAACATCATATATAAATACCGTCTCTGCATCACGGATATGTCTCTTTATTTTACTGCTGCGATAATCCAAAACAGATGTTATCTTATATTGTTTTTTGTATCTCTGTATCGCGAATACGATCTCATCCAGACTCTCCTGGGACGAAGTGATAATACAGCATTTTTCCGGCCTGTGAATCTTAAAAAACAGCCAGTTCCCCGCGTATGCAAAGAAAATAATAATCGCCGTCTGAACAACAAAAGTAATCCCCAATAATCCCAGATTGTTTAATCGGAATTGATTCACATCCGGCACATTCGTCCTCATAATCATCAGCTGAAGATATGTTACAATATCCGCGCAGATTACTGTCAGTACAAGAGAATAAATAATAGGCTTGCTCTTTCTGCGGCCTACGTCGTACCGTCCGTACACGGACAAAAACAAAAGACCGACCACGCTGAATATCAGAATCGTAACGCCAAGCGTTCGGGAAAGTCTTGTAAGACCAATATTTTCCCGCCCTAATATCCTGATAAATACAACCATCATAGATATATATAACACTGCTTTTATCACGAGCCATAATGTCGTTTCAAACTTGTGTAAATGTTTTTTCATCCATCCACCACCATACAATAATACTTGTAACATTATATACGAATCTCACTGTTATTTCAAGTTATCATCTCCATACAGCAAAAGAAAGATGCAAAAAATTACACCTTTCCCTGTTCTTTATACCGTTTACACCAAAAACCGTTTTAAAAGCTCCTATGAAAAATCCAAATACGCTTTCGACCCTGTCGCCTGCTTTTGCCCCTGATATTTCCCGCGATAAGGGTTTTCCGCGTCCTTTTCCATCCGGGCAAATACTAACTGCCCCAATCTTAAACCATTATGTAACTCTATCGCACACTTATTTGCATTAAACAATTCTAACGTAATTTCCCCCTCAAATCCAGGATCAACCCATCCTGCATTTTGAATAAACAATCCGAGACGCCCCCATGAGCTTCTTCCTTCTACAAAAGCTGTAAGGTTATTCGGCAAGGCAATATATTCCCTCGTCGTAGCCAGCACAAATTCTCCCGGAAGAAGTACATATTTCTCAGTTTCAATCACCTTGTATGTCACATTTTTATACGGATTGATAACTCCTCCGTGCATATCATCTATTACGCTGAATGTATTTCCAAGCGTGATATCTATACTCGCCGGCTGTATTTGGGATTCCTCCAAAGGCTCTATTCTTAGTTTATTATTTTTTATTAAGGCTCTTAACTCTCCGTCCGATAAAATCATCGCTTTCTCCTTCATATATCATAAATTTAATATAAATTCTAAAAGCTGCCTACTGAACAAACAGCCTTTCCGGGTATTCTCCCTCTTTAATCAGCGCCCGAATGGATTGCACAACAATATCCCTGTCTTCCTTATATGTCACGCCAAACCACTTATCTTTAGAATTCAGCACCTTAACCTGTGCCTTTTTCTCTTCCAGCAGCTCCCCTATAATTGCCGGAAGAAGATATTCTCCCGAAAGATTCTCCGGCGGCAGCTTATCCAGAAAATCCGCAAATCTGTCTTCCAGAACCGAAAAGAATTTCGGACGCAAAGCCCACATATTCATAGATACCGGCGTCTCTGAATCCAGTTCTTCTTTCGCATCTTTTCCCGCAACAACTCTGTCCCCCTTCTTTTCAATTCCATAGGTTTCTTTTATCTTCATCAGCATCCGGTTGCTGCCGACCTTACAGATACCGCGCGTTACCGTCCCATTGTCACTTAACGTATTCTTAAGCACAAAGCCGACCATACCGATACACAGCTTTTCATCCGGTTCTTCCGGCTGATTCAGGTAACGGAATGCTTCTCTATAAGCCTCTTTTCCGTAATAATCATCTGCATTAATGACAAGGAACGGCTCTTTTACAGCATCCCTGCAGCAGAGCACCGCCTGCCCGGTTCCCCACGGCTTTGTCCTGCCCTCAAATTTCCCCGCAAAACGCTGCGGAATATCAGAAAGCTCCTGATAAACATATGCTGCCTCCACAGCTTTCTCAATCCGGTTTCCCAGCGCCTCCTTAAATTCTTTTTCGATATCCTTTTTAATAACAAATACTACTTTGTTAAAACCGGCCTCAATTGCGTCATAAATGGAATATTCCATAATTACTTCCCGATTTGGTCCTACCGGCGCCAGCTGCTTAATACCGCCCTTAAATCTGCTGCCGATTCCCGCGGCCATAATAACCAATGTTGCTTTCTTCATATTATTATCGTTTCCTTTTCTGCCATATCTATTTTTTCTTTAAATATTTCGACGCCACATAATAATACTTCTTATTTCGATACATTTTATACCAGGTATATCCGCCGGCCTTTTTCTTCCAGCCCTTCACAACCTTAATACTTGTATTCCTCCATAACAACCCCTTTACGGCATAGGATGTTCCGGGACCGCTTCGGTAATTTATAATATCTTTCGTTTTATAAGTCAGATATTGCTCTCTTTTTCCTTTAATCCCCGCTTTTACATAAGCGCTTTTCACACTTCCCTTATAGGCTCTCACCGTGTAATAATAGGTTTTTCCTGCTTTTGCGGTTTTATCCGTATAGGTAACCGTATTTTTATTTTTAACAGTACCGATTTTGCTCCACTTGCCTCCTGAAACCTTACGATAAACGTAATATCCGGATGCCGCCGATACCTTTTTCCACTTCACCTTAACAGAGGAAGCCGAGCCCGTCGCTGATACCAGCTTCGGCGTGGCAAGCGTCACTTTCGGCGATGTGACAGGTGTCTTCGGCGGAACTGAGGACGCTCCTACTGTAATTCCGATCACATCCACTGTCTTTCCCGATCCTGACACCACATAAATCATACAGGTGCCTTTCTTTACCCCTGTAACCTTCCCTGCAGCGCTTACGGTGGCAACCGCCGGATTATCTGTTTCATAATAAAGTGTCTCTCCGGAGCCTGCTCCGGTAACAGCCAATTGCAGCTGCCCTTTCACCTTAATCGTCTTATCGGAATTCATTTTCAGGTACGCAGCGGCGATATAGCCGGTTTTCCCTCCATATGCGACCTTGAACCAATATGGATTGGACTGCTGCGCGGACACGGACAATTCTTTATCTGTAAACACGCCGCCGTCTACTGTTACAGTGGCATTTTTAGGTATGGTTACCAAATTCGCATATTTTGTGGACGGACCTTTCCGCATATTTACAGCGGCGGTCGTTTTTCCCTTTTTCACTGATTTATTGATACTTATTTTATTTGTCTGGGACGGCATGCTTTTATACACCGGAATGTAAAAAACATATGGATTATCTACAATGCCCATGTTTTTATGGGACAGGTAAGTAGACGATGCCTCCGACGCCGCTCCGCTTATATTCTGCATATACTGATTCTGGTAATAGGGCGCTACCGCCGTATTAAATTTCTGAAAATATACCGTGTTCTGCCCTCTGGCAATATAGGATTTTGCCAGAAACTGAGCGCCTCCGTCAATCGCCTTTACCGGGGAATTCCACGGACGGCCGTAGCTTGTCCCGCTCTTTGCGTAGGAAAGCCCGTTGGCCACCGCTGAACCTGTGCTTGTAGAATACGCGCCTATATTGTAAAAATTATAATAGCCCTTATAGGATTTCCCTCCATATGTAAATTTCCCTGAAATACTGCCGTTTGACAGAGAACCGCCGGTCTCCTGCCTGATTTTTGACGCAAGAAATAAAGGACTTACCTTGTTGGACGCTCCCGCCGCATAAATCAACTGCCCATAGGTTTTATCCGTTGTTATCGTCTTTCCTTTCGAATTCAGATATTTCACCGTTTTCTTCGAAAGCCCGGTTCCTTTTAAAACCTCCTCGACACCTGCAACCGTATGATAGGATTTATTATAATCCAATGCTTCAAACATAAAAATATATTCGTCTGTCAGAAAATTTCTCGGGTCAAGGTAATAGGCCGCCGCCGGCTTGCTTGCCGTCACCCAGCTCACTCCGTCTTTTGGAATATACGTCCCTTTTGATGCATTATAGTCAGAGGCTGCCTTACTTAAAAGCAGGCTGCCGGAATTAACCGGAATCAGACTCCGATTTGCGGATGCCTCCTCTTTCACGGTATCTTTCCATTTTAATCCCGTATCTACCGCGACAAATATCCACTCCGGATGTTTTTTATGTAAAGCTTTCAAATATTTCTGATAAGAGGACGGAAACCGTTTAAGCTCCGTATCATAGGTTCCGACAGCCAGGCGCTTTCTGGACTCGTCAAGCCACTGCTCATATACCTCAAGCAGACGCTGCGTTTCCTCATCCGGCAGGAGCACCTCCTCTTCCTCCGGCTGCTCCAGCGCACTTTCCTGAGGCTTGTCCTCCAGTATCTCTTCCTCATTTTCGTCCGGAAGCGTTTCTTCCTGTTTCTGGTCTTCAGCCGGCTGCCCGTTCTCTAACTGCTCATTTTCTGCAGTATTTCCCGGCTCTGCTTCCGATTGATTGCTTTCATCCGTAACATTATCCGTTTGCGTAAAATCCTCTGTTTCCTCTGATTCGTCCACGTCGTTTTCTGTCCCCAAAGCAGGCAGAACCGCTTTTATCTGCTCGTCCTCCAGATCCGCGGCGTTTACGGCTGTTCCGCACAGCATAGCCCCTATCAGTACCACCGACAAAATTTTTCTGATTTTATTGTATTTCATTGATTTTCTCCCTTATAATCCCTTATTGACATGTATTATAACATTTTCAGTCAATTGCCGCAATTGCTTTTCGACTATTCCATATTTTGTTACGTTCCTTTCGTTTTTAGTGCCTCACATTAATTTCGCAGTAATTTTTATTTAAAATTTAAAAAGCTGCTTGAAAATCAAGCAGCTCTAATGTATAATTTACTAAGAAAGGTTATCGGAATTAAATTTCCGATTGCCCTCAGTAAGAAAATCTATTTTTGAAATAGCATCTAACTTGGGACGGTTGGGATGCTATTTCTTTTTATGGTTGTCTATGTATGACAATGCCGCAAATACAACAAGCAACAATGTAAGAACTTCCTTTATACTCATAAAGCACCACCCTCTTCCATAAGACTAGAGAGCACCCACCGGAAAGTCGCATCCTGCTTTCCTTTTAATTATACAGCCTCATTATAACACGGGAATAACAAGCAAACAATAAATTTTATGAAATGTGAAAAGTCCGCAGCATCTTCTGCCGCAGACTTTTCTTTATGCTTTCTTCAAATATTTCGACGCCACATAATACGTCTTTGTCCCGCTTTTAAAACGATACCACGTATAACCGTTTGCTTTCCTGGAATACCCCTTTTCCACACTGATAGTCTTTCCTTTGGCAAGAGCACCTTTTACCGCATAGGATGTTCCCGCTCCGCTCCGATAATTTACGGTATCTGTCGTCTTATATTTTATATAAGACGGCCCGGCTTTCTTTATATATTTTGACGCAATATAGTACGTCTTTGTCCCGCTTTTAAAGCGGTACCACGTATAGCCGTTCGCTTTTTTTGAGTAACCGTTTTCTACACTGATTGTTTTTCCTTTCGCAAGCGTTCCCTTTACCGCGTAAACTGTTCCCGCTCCGCTCCGGTAATTTACTTTTGCTGTCGTCTTGTAGCTTGTATAGGTTTTCTTAGCCGACGCTGCCGCCGTCCCTTTTTTTATATATTTTGTCGCAATATAATAAGTTTTTGTTCCGCTTTTAAAGCGGTACCACGTATAGCCGTTCGCTTTTTTTGAGTAACCGTTTTCTACACTGATTGTTTTTCCTTTCGCAAGCGTTCCCTTTACCGCGTAAACTGTTCCCGCTCCGCTCCGGTAATTTACCTTTGCCGTTGTTGTATAAGTTGTGTAAGTGATTTTCGGCTTTGCTGCGGTTGCTTTCTTTAAATATTTTGACGCAATATAATACGTCGCGGTTCCGGTTTTAAAACGATACCATGTATAGCCGTTCGCTTTCTTCGAATAACCGACTTCAACACTAATCGTTTTTCCGCTTGCCAGTAAACCTTTCTTTGCATAGGATGTCCCCGGTCCGCTCCGGTAATATACAGATGCCGTCGTCTTATAGTCCATATACGACGCCTTTACCGCACTCACTCCCGGAGTCACATAATAGCTTCTTGTACTGCCCTTATAAGCCCGGACAGTATAATAATAGGTCGTTCCTTTCTCGCCTGTTTTGTCCGAATAAGTAACGGTATTGCCATTCTTAATCGTTGCAATCAGTCCCCATTTACCGCCGGAAACCTTTCTATATACATAATAGCCTTCTGCTCCGTCGACCTTACCCCATGTCACCTTAACGGCAGAGGAAGACCCTTGCGCCGATTTCAGCGCCGGAGCTGCCAAATATAATGTGCTGACGCCTGTTTTATCATATCCGCTTAACACGCTTCCGTTATAGCCGCGCACCGTATAGATATATTCTTTTCCGGAAACCGCCGTACTGTCCTTATAGGTTACGGTTTTATTGGAGGACACGGTCCCTGTTCTGGTCCAGCTTCCGCCCGGCTCTTTCCGGTATATACGATATCCTTTTGCATCTGATACCTGCTTCCACGTAACGGTCACTCCGCCGTTACTATTCGCGGCAGAAACCAACTCAGGCGTCGTTACCGTAACTTCCGGTGTTGTTCCTCCGGCGCCGCCAATATCTTTCATATATCTGACATTCATATCTACATTGCCGCTGATACCGCTGACCTTTCCTGTTGAGCTGTACTGCCAGTAGCTGTAATCGCCCGTATAATCAGTTTTTGTTGTATAATTCGCAAGCCAGACCGGATAGGATGCACTGATCGTAGACGCATTTAAATGATTACGAAGCATATCCGCATTCGCATATACCATCGGAGTATAACCCTTTGAAGCCACCTGTTTACAAAACGCCATGCATACTTTCGTCGCCGCATTTTTATTCGTTGCATTCGAAGTCCCAAATTTATTATATAACCGCCCTACAAGTCCGCCGGCGCTTGCAAATTCAAAATCCATGACAACCGGCAGCGAAATATTATAACCCCTGATTTTATCTGTAATGTAATTTGCCTCTTCTATCGCTTCTTTTTCAGTTGTCGCCTGTGAAAATATATATACTCCAACCGGAATTCCGGCAGCAATGGCCCCTTTAAGATTTTCAACCGCTTTATTATCAACAGCCAATGTTCCCGCATCGCCCCAGCCTCTGTAAGCCACACGGATAATCGCAAAATCAATCCCGGCCTGTTTTACCTTTGTCCAGTTAATCGTTTTGTTCCACTCGGATACATCAATTCCGTCCTCAATTGTATAGCCGTCAAATTTACTGTCATGCTGAATGCCTGACGAGCGCAGTCCAAAAGATGCCATGCCAAAAAATTCCTCCGGTATATCTCCCTGCAGACGTCCTGCTCCCGGGTCGTCGTTTAACGGTGTTTCCGAATCCGGTTCGGAGTTGTCATTCTCATCCTCTGAAGCCTGATTTTTGTCATTCTCCAAAGCGGCATTTCCTGCTTTCCGGTTATTTTCATCATCCGAAGCAGTATCTCCCGTCGTCCGGTCATCTCCGTCATCCGAGGTGATGCCTCCCGTTGTCTGATCATTTCCATTATCCGAGGTGATGTCTCCCGTTGTCTGATCATTTCCGTCGTCCGCTGCAGCATCTCCTGCTCCCTGAGTATCACGATCCTCCGGAACCGCACCTGATGTCTGTGTCTGCATCGTATCCGGCTCCTGAGCAAATGTCTGAAACGATACAGATACTATACACAGGCATACAACCATCAGACATGCCAGCCCCTTATTCATCTTCCGCATATTTACCTCCTCCTGTTAAAATAAAACGCTTTTTGAAACATGCTTCTCCCCTCATGTCTCTTCATTCCTTTTATCTTAATAACAGTAACACATATTCCTTAATTTTGTCAAATATACAATTGGCCGTCTTCTGTATTTTTCTGCCTGTTTTTGTCGATTTTTTCCATTTTTAGTGACATCCCTTTTTCTGACATTTGCTGTACATATTCGGGTCTGTGGGATCCCATTTATGCGAGGAAGAAAGCTTCGCGGCGGAAGGTTTTCCCAGCGGCCCCGCATAGGAGCTATTATAAATCACAACTTTTGTCCCGATTTTACAATGATCGTAAATCCATTTTGCATCCCCGGCCTGCAGCCTGACGCATCCATGCGAGCATGTCGTGCCAAGCTTATTATATTCAGGAACATCCAAATCCTGATTATTTCTTGTCTTATACGGAGAAGAATGGAATAAAAAGTCTCCCTGAATCCCCGTACACCACTGTCCGTAACAGGGACCCACAAGCAAAAGCCAGCGATATTTCTGCGGTGTATGGAACGTACCCACAGGCGTCGCCTTTCCTGTCGCGCATATAAAGGCCTTTACCGGAATAATATATCCGTTTTTTCCGTCCTTCGCATATACCGTAACTACATTTTTCTGTTTGTTTACTTTCAGGACATAAGAATTCTGCTTTCCGATATAGCAGCTTACGTCCTTTACCAGCTTCCCTTTTGAATTATAATACAGCTTGAAGCCGTCCTTGTATACCCAGCCTCCCTTATCCTTTTTATACGCTGCCGAATAAGGGCCGTATACCTTTTCCCCTTTCACATTGCGGTAAGCACGGATTTTATAATAATAGACGTTTCCTTTTTTCAGGCCGGAATCCGTCCATTTTACCGTGTCCGCCTTTGTAATTGTTTTTATTTTCGTATATTTTCCACTCTTCCTACTGCTTCTGTATATGACATATCCGGAAGCGTCCTTTGTCTTATTCCACTTTAAAATTACTTTCGTACCGTATCGCTCTGTCTGTTTGCTGAATGATACCTTTGACGGAACTGCTTTTCCGCTCTTTGCATCAGAAGCATAGCCGTATGCATTCTTACCGCCGGCTGACCGATATGCACGTACTTTATAATAATAGGTAGTTCCGCATGTACACTTTTTATCTGTATAGCTTACCTTACTTCCACCCTTTACGCTTCCGAGTCTTTTATATTTCCCGTCAGGAGAGGTGCTCCGATACACCACATATCCGCTTGCCCCCGATACTTTCTTCCACGTCACCTTAACTGACCGGCAGGAAGCCGACGCTGTCTTCGCAATAACCGGAGTCGCCACACATGCTTTCTGCTTTCTGACAACAGAATAGTTCCCCCATACCTTTTTTCCATTTACGTTCCGATAAGGACGAAGCCTGTAATAATATGTCTGGCCCTCTTTCACGGCCGCATCCGTATAGGACACCGCGGACGGAGAGGTCACCGTCGCAAGTAATTTATATGATGCCGACGAAGAGGTCTTTCGGTACAGGCAATATCCGGAGGCTCCCGCTGCTTTTTTCCACGTCAGCTTTATCTGATTCATGCTGACAGGCGTTGTCTGGTTCAAAACCGTCTGAGGCCAGTTAATCCTATAAGAAAGCGTTACCCTGCCCGAATAATTTCCTGTCCCGTTTAAAGCTACGGATGCCGTCCCTATTTCCTTATCATTTACATAGGAAACCGTATAATCAGAACCCGCTGTAAGAGCTTTCCCATTATAGCTTATATTCACTTCAGGGCGTTTCGCTTTTCCGTCATAAACATATTCTGTCGTTTTTAAGGCTGCGCCCAGCTTTTCAACAGACATCGGCGTAATATGGAAAGTCCTTTCAAGCTTTCCCGTATACCCTGCCTCCTCATTTCCTTCTACCTGAATGGTCGCCACACCTGCATTCCGGTTATTTTGACAGGATATTTTATAAACAGACCTTTCCAATTCTGCTCCCTCGCAAAATACCTTTATCTCCGGCTGAATATCTGCCCCGCTATAAGTATATTCCTCACCGTTTAACAGGTGAATCTCTCCGTGACTGATATCTGCTGCCGATACCTGAGGCTCCCCCTCGCTCTTCGGCTGGGGCCAGGTATCCGTATCATTGCTGTCATTCGCGGTATCGGCGCCATTTTCTTCTTCCGCCGTAAGATAACTGGTATCCTGAACAGCCTGACGATTTTCCTCTGCAGAATCCGGAGATTCAGCCAAAGCACTTACTCCCGGGCCTGTGCCGAGCGTTAAAATTAATGCGCAGACAAGTAAAGCTTTTGTATGTTTCATTCCATTCATCCTTTCGCGTAAAAATTATATCTCTATAACCGTTATTGATATTCTATAATTTTCATTTCATTATACTATGACTTTATTTTTTCAGTCAATAAAAACAAAAGCTCCGCCCAAAATCCCTTTCCAGACTCTCCTCTTCCAAATTCCACCTCTCCCCCGTGGGCCGAGACAATCTGCCTTACAATCAAAAGTCCCATTCCGTGTCTTGACCTGTTCCCGGTCTCATTCCCGTCGTCCGCCATATAATGAGGCGCGTTCTTAAGCCTGTCAAGCTGCTCTGCGCTCACTCCCGCACCATTGTCTTCTATCCGAAGCCTGATTTTTTCTCCGTCTGTCTTTAGCTTAACAGAGACCTTACACCCATCCGGATTATGTACCCGGACGTTCGTCAGAAGATTATTCACCGCCCGTCCTAAAAGCTCCTTATCTCCTTCCATGATACATACGGAAAGCTCCTCTTCTATCTCCCATTTTATCGGATATTTCTGCTCCAAATCCAGATTCACAAAATCCGCCACCGCAAGACGGACAACCGCCGACAGATTTATCCGGCTCATCTGCATCGGCTGCATATGATATTCCAGCTTCGAATACAAATTCAAATCATTAATCAGATTTTTCATCCGGACACTTTGCAGGCGTATCACCTGCGCCTGCTTTCTCGCTTCCTCCGGAAGCGCCGCATTTTCCTCAAGCTGTCCTGCATATCCCATCACCATGGAAAGAGGCGTACGGATATCATGGGACACACCGGCAATCCAGTTTGCCTGCGCCCGCTCCTTTTTTTTCAAAGCGTATTTCTGGCTGAGCAGCTTCTCCGAGGTCCGGTTAATAGAGGCTCCAAGCCCGGAGAGAAGTCCCTTTTCCCGGACATATACCTCATCCTCTCCCGGCAGCGCCTCAATTCCCTCTACAATCGGCTTCACGGATTTTAGAATGCCGGAGGTAGACAGCACATAAATAAGAAGAACCGCCAGTATATTAAACCCCAGCACCTTTATCGCCGTCTGCGGCGCATTTGCTATAAGCTTATAGCTCCATGTATTCCACATCTGCTTCCAATACCGTTTCTTCGGATGCCCCAGAATCACCAAATCCTCCCCGCGTGCTCCGGCCGTAGTAGGGTAGTCCTTAATATATCCCCGTGTCCCCCATGAGACATCAGAGACAGAATAATGAAGCGGAATCCCGGAAGGCAGATTGCCGCTGTGCCAGACGACATCCCCGCTCCCATCCTCAATAAGTATCCCCCATGCATCCATCTCCTCTAAAATTTCCTCTCCGTATGGGGAAAGCCGATAGCCTTCTTTCGTTTCCGTAAGCTCCTGTGCAATCTCCTCCGCCGCCTGCCATCCGCCCCGGTTATTGGCATCGTCATAGGTGTAGGCAATCAGAAGTACAACATTCAAAATGAACAGCGTAATAACAGACAGCAGCAAAATCAGTACAAAGCGCCGGATTAATTTCCATGTATTTCTCATCGTCAGTCCTCCGTAAGAAGCTTATAGCCCAATCCCTTAACTGTAAGCAGGGAAACCGGCTTCGACGGATTCTTCTCTATCTTCTCCCGGATTCTCCGGATATGGGCCATCAGGGAATTCTCATAGCCAAAGGGATTGTCTCCCCACGCCGCCTCACACAGCTGGTCAATCGTTACAATACGCCCGGCATTCCGGTAAAGCGCCGTCAAAATATCGTATTCCTTTGCCGTAAGCGCAATATGCGCTCCATCCCTTATTACCTCCGCGCGTTCAAAATCCACCTTGCTTCCCGAAAGAACGGCAAGCGGATTTTCGCTCTTATAGCTTCGTCTTAAAATCGCAAGAAGTCTCGACGTCAATTCCCTTGGCATAAAGGGCTTTACCATATAATCATCCGCTCCCATATCCCATCCCTTAAACCGGTCCTCATTCTCACCTCTTGCAGTAAGAAACAACACAGGAATATCCGACTTTTCACGTATCCGTGATAAAAGAGAAAATCCGTCGCCGTCAGGGAGCATTACATCCAGCACCGCGAATTCCGGCTTCCATTCCTCATACAGCGTCCACGCGTCAGAGATACTTCCCGCTGTGCGAATCTGCGTATAGCCGTCCTTTTTTAGAATCGCTTCTACCATGTGAAGCAGATCGGCTTCATCATCCACAAGCAGAATTTTTTTTTGTTTTAAATATTCAAAAGACATCTATCCCAACCTCCTGTTATCTGCCGATATTGTATCATAAAATTTTTCAAATTTCATTCCGCCCGCGGCAGTTGTAAGGTAAATGTAAGGTTAAGAAAAGGTAAACGCAAGGTTGCGGCTTTATACTAAGGACATCAAAAAAGAAAAGGAGGACCTTATATGAATATTATCGAAACAAATCATTTAACAAAAGCCTACGGAAGCTTCACCGCTGTCTCGGATCTGAATCTTCATATCAGAAAGGGAGCCGTCTACGGTTTTTTAGGGCCGAACGGCGCCGGAAAGTCCACAACTATGAAAATGTTTCTCGGACTTACAAAGCCCACCGACGGAGCTTTTCATATTGACAAAAAACGATTTCCCCAAAACCGGACTGCAATTTTAAAGAAAATCGGTTCATTTATTGAATCACCGGCATTTTACGGAAACCTTACCGGACAGGAAAATCTGGACATTATCCGCAAAATTCTCGGGCTTCCGAAAGAAAGCACCGCGGACGCTCTTGAGCTTACCGGACTTGCGCCGGTTAAAGACAGACTGGCGCGGAAATATTCCCTCGGCATGAAACAGCGTCTGGGGCTTGCCGGCGCTCTTATCGGCCGCCCGCCCATTTTAATTCTGGATGAGCCTACCAACGGGCTGGATCCCGTCGGTATTCATGAAATCCGCAGCCTCATCCGGTCTCTTCCTGAAAAATACGACTGTACCGTACTTGTATCCTCCCATCTCCTTTCGGAAATTGAACTGATGGCTGACGATATCGGCATTTTAAACCACGGACATCTCCTGTTTGAGGGAAGCCTCCATGATTTAAAATCCCAGGCCCATGATGCGGGCTTTCCTGTCGATAACTTAGAAGAAACCTTTCTTGCGATGGTCGAAGAAGATAACAGGAGGCGAAGCAAATAAAATGGTACCAAAAATCGAATACAAAAAACTGAAACGGACAGGATATGTCCCTGCATTTCTTTTGGCCGCACTGTTAGCCGGCGCCTTTCCCGTCGTAAATATGGCAGTGCGCAAAGAAAGCTTCCTCTCCCTTGGCGGCGAACCTCTCTCCGTACTTTTGAACGCCAACTGGCAAATGATGGCGATGCTGAATATCCTGCTTATCGTATGCGGAGCCTGTATGATGTATCATACCGAATATACAGACAACGGCATGCAGAAAATGGAATTGCTTCCTGTCAGACAGACCTCCCTGTTCCTCGGAAAATTTCTGATCGCTTCCATAATGACGGCAGTTATGCTGTCCATAGAATTTTCTGTACTTGCAGGATGCGCAGTCTATTGGTTTTCCGACAGCCGGCTAAATCCCATGATATTGATTTGTCACTTAAGCTTTTCATTTATCATGCTTCTTCCCACAATTATACTGATGCTGTTAATCGCACAGGCTTTCCGGAATATGTGGATATCTCTTGGCATCGGCGTCATCCTTGTATTCACCTTTTCTATTCTGCCGCAGGAACAGCTGTTTTTTGCGCTGTGTCCGTTTTCTGCGCCTTACCAGCTTTTGGACAATGTACACGCAGACGGACATGTAGGACTGTTTTTGGAAATAGCTGCTTTGGAAACATTACTGTTTGCATTGACTGAATTTATCTGCTTAAAAATAAGGAGGAACTTTTCATGAACTTTTTTTCTCTCATCTCTATAGAAATAAAAAAAATCCGGCGCTCCAAAATATTTCTCATATTGCTCGCCCCCGTAATACTGATGTGGCTGCCCGCTATTATAAATTCCGGCAAATTAACAAAAATACAGGATATTTCCATCCTGCCTGCGCATAATTTTTTCATTCAGGGCTTTATGGGAATGGTCTGGTTTATGATTCCGGCAACGCTGATCATCTGCACCGTGCTTTTAACACAGACAGAACGGCTCAACCATAGCATTCTTAAGATGCTTTCCCTCCCCGTGAACAGCGGACTGCTATGTCTTGCAAAATTTACGGTTCTTCTCATACTGCCTGCCATACAGATGTTTCTGTCAATCGGAGTATACTACTTAAGCGCTTATATCTCCTCCCGCATGCAGGAGTATGATTTTGTGCTTCCTCTATCTTACTCCCTGCCCGCCATAGGGAAATTTTACCTGGCGGCGCTTCCGGCGGCAGCGGTATTCTGGATGATTTCCACCCTCATCCAGACGCCCATCTTTTCCGCCGGGCTCAGCCTTGCCGCTTGCGTACCCTCGGTCCTTATGATTAATACAGACTACTGGTGTCTGCACCCTATGAGCTATCCGTTTTACGTTCTGATGATCGAATACGGAAAAGCGGCAAAGGGAGTCTACGAAACCTCCATAGACTGGCTTCCGTGGATTCCCGCGGCAATTATCATTACAGGAGTATGCCTTATCGTCTCCTGTGCAAAATTTGGATATAAAGAAAGGAAATGAAACTCATGAAAACAAAAATAACTATCCTGTTATGTACCCTGATGCTTTTTGTCCCGTGGACAATTCTTCCGCTTCGAGGCTTTGACTGGGCTCTCAAATCACCTGTCGCCGAAATCATGATCTGCTTCTATGCCGTATTTATGATTTTTTCAGGAATTTTTACAATCCTTGCATACCAAAAATGGCATATAAAGGGGATTTGGATGCAGCTCTGCGTGATTATAAACGGCATTTATGCCGCCGGAGGGCTTGCCATCCTCCTCATGATGCTGCCCGGGCGGATTTAATCCTCCCGGGTATCTTTCTTCTTCTCCGTACGCTCTGTCAGCGTTTCCACGGAAATTACAACATTCTTATGAATTCCGCCCCGCCTGCTCAACTCCCCAGCCCTTTTTGCCTCCGCATCCTTTCTCCCTGCCCGAAGCCTCTCCGGAAACAAATCCGTCTTTATCTCTCCCATACCTGCTTCCTCCTTACGGCTCTTTTTAGTAAATAGTATGTCCTTTCTATTGTCTTTTATGCTCCGCCTGTTATATAATAGGCTCGAATAAGTAACTCACAGGAGGAATGATTAAATGAAAGTTTTAATGATTAACGGAAGCCCTCACACGGAGGGAAATACAAGTATCGCTTTACATGAGATGGAAAAGGTTTTCTCACAGGAGAACGTTGACACGGAGATTCTGCAGATTGGGAAAAAAGACATTCGCGGCTGTATCGCCTGTTACTCCTGTGCAAAAAACGGAAAATGCGTGTTTGACGACATTGTAAATGAAACGGCGCCGAAATTCGAGGCCTGTGACGGCCTGGTTATCGCAAGCCCGGTTTATTATGCCTCTGCAAATGCAACGCTCATTGCATTTCTCGACCGTCTGTTCTACAGCACACCTTTTGACAAGACAATGAAAGTAGGCGCAAGCGTTGTCGCTGCCAGACGCGGCGGTTTATCCGCAACCTTTGACGAGCTGAATAAATATTTCACCATTTCCGGAATGCCTGTCGCATCCGGACAATACTGGAACAGCGTCCACGGACGCGCTCCGGGCGAGGCCGCTCAGGACGGAGAAGGTCTTCAGACGATGAGGACACTTGCAAAAAATATGTCATTCCTTATGAAAAGCATCGCTCTCGGCAAGGAAAAGTACGGCCTGCCGGAAAAAGAAGAAGCAATACGGACAAATTTTATCCGATGATACGATTGGGGACGGGGGAAAATTAATTTTCCCCCGTCCCCAATTTATCTATTAGCTTTTCCGTTTTTCCAAAGCTTTCCTGCATCCGGCTGAAATCAATATTCCAAATCCGATTGCGGCAACAATCCACACCCATACCGGCACATCATGGATATTATAACACCTGACGTTAATCCACATCTGATTAATCGCCTGAGTCTGCTCTTCATCAAAGCATACCATCAACGCCGCTCTGGACATTGCCTCCTCCGACGGATACTGGGAAAAAAGCTGTCGGTATACCTGATCGGAGGGCGCCGTAATGATATATTCCTTCCCGTCGTCCCCGTCTTCTGAAAAGAAATATCCCAGATCATAATCTGACGTATCCCTTTCATCCTCCTCCGCCCCGTAACACCAATCGGCATATTCAAAAATACGCCTGTCTTCGCCGCCGGAAATTACAGAGGTATAGCCGATATAATTCATATTACGGATTACGTTATCCGCTCTGGAATTAAAATTGATAAATGCCTCCGCCGCATGCTGCTTAGCCTCGTCGCTGTCAATCCCGCTTTTCAGCATCACCCAGCCGTCAAAATAAATATTCGTCGACTCCTCCGGTACGGCAAACGACAGCGGAAAATCATCCTCGTCCGCCTGATCCAACGTATATACCGAATCACCAGACCACTGGTAATTCGCAGCCACCTTTCCCGTAACCATATCCGCCTTTCCGGAATCTGTCTCAAAGGAATAGGCATTGTTTTTTACATCCTGAAGATATTCCTGAACTTCCGCAATCGTCTCCTCTGAGGTGTCATTCATTTCCCGCTCCAGATTCTTCTGATAATCGGGAGATTCCAAAAATTCCCGGGAGGTCAGAAGCTCCGATTTCACTGCACCCACTGCCGCAAAATAAGAATCCCTTACGTTATCCTTAATCGTAATCTGCCTGTAATACGCAGGATTATTTAATATTTTCCAGCTTGAAGCATCCTCCGTGCTCACAAGCGCCGGATTATATACAATTCCTGTAATTCCCCACATATATCCGGCCGCATAATCGCTCCACGGCTTTCCCTGTATCTCATTGTTTTCAAAAATCGAATGAATATAGGGGGATACTCCATTTATATAATAATTATTTTTATCGGAGACATCAAAAAAATCATCCGAAAGCGGTACAAGCCTGTCCTCGGTCATCAGCTTCATAATCATATATTCCGACGGGCACACCAGATCATAGGTATCCCCGAGCGTCAGCATATTATAGAGGTCCTCATTCGTTCCAAAGGTCGAATATTCCACCTTTACCCGGATGCCGTAATTTTCATAATACCAGTCCGTAAAATCTTCTATCATGGAATTTACACCGATAATATCCCCGCTGTCTAAATCAATGGTATCCTCCTCATCCCAGCCTCCCAAATCAATATATTCTTCCCAGTTACACACCCGGAGAGTCACCTGTCTCTCTTCTTTTTCATCGGATTCTGCCCGTAGCACTGTTTCGGGAAACAAAAGAAACAAAAAGAGGATTGCGCAAAGTGCAAAGTATAAGGCCGCCTTTTTTTTCTTTTCCACTCTCATACCCCCTGCCTTTCTCCGCTCTGCTTTCCGGCCCGGATGTTCATAAATACCGTAAACAGGACGACCAGAAGAAAAATAACCGTTGACAATGCCCACAGAGCAGTCTTGATCGTTGTCTGCGCCCCTTTCGTTGCATTTACTACATAAGTACTGATCGTATCAAAGGTTGCAGGCTTTGTATAAGTAGCCACAAAATAATCATCCAGGGACAGCGTAACCGCCAGCGCAAAGCCTGAAACGATTCCCGGAAATATCTGCGGAATCACAATTTTAATCAGCGCCGTAAGCGGCGTCGCCCCGAGATCCAGCGCCGCCTCGTAAATACTGGAATCCATCTGCTTTAGCTTCGGAACCACCGATAAAAATACAAAAGGCGCGCAAAGGGTCACATGTCCGATAATCAGCGGGAGAAAGGTATCCTTGCTGACGCCGAAAACGACCACCAGTAAAATACAGATGGAAAATCCTGTCACAACATCGGCGTTTACTACCGGCACCTGATTCATCGTGTTGATGGCGGAAGCCATCCCTTTCCCTGAATAGAAAGCCCCAATGGAACCAAGTGTTCCGAGAATCGTCGCAAGAAGCGCCGATACCAGAGCCAGCAGCGCTGTTCCCAAAATCATTCTTACAAGCTCCGGCGTCGTAAAGAGCGTCACATAATTATGCAGAGAAAATCCGCGGATTGCCCCGATATTCGTTGCGTCGGTAAAGCTGTATACGGCCAGAACAAGAATCGGCAGATACAAAAAGGCAAGAACAAGGATAATAACAATGCTTTTCCATGCTTTCTTTATCATAGCAGCGCCCCTCCTCTCGTATTTTCCTCCTCTATCCCTCTCGTCATAAGCGTGAACAGGCAGACAATTCCAAGAAGAATCAATGCAATCATAGAGCCGCCGTTCCAGTTATACGCAGCAAAATAGCTGCCAATCAGACTTCCCATAATATAGGTGCTGTTATACAGCATATCCAATACGACATAATTTGTCATCGCCGGCAAAAAAACCATTGATACTCCGCTTAAAATTCCCGGCAGCGACAACGGAAGCGTTACTTTCAAAAACGCCTGCAGCTCTCCCGCCCCCAAATCTCTTGCGGCCTCCAAAAGCGCTCCGTCAAGCTTGGAGATTGTCGTATAAATCGGCAAAATCATAAACGGCAGAAAATCATAGCTCATGCCAAG
The DNA here is from genome assembly GCA_946552115.1 of uncultured Lachnospiraceae bacterium. GTDB lineage: Bacteria > Bacillota > Clostridia > Lachnospirales > Lachnospiraceae > CAPEBR01. The sequence goes on along the minus strand of CAMNRH010000003.1, from coordinate 7,896 downwards.
CACCGTATTGAAAAACGGATGGTAGGCAAGCCTCCCCTCCATCCATGTAAGAATCTCCTTTAGCGCGGTAATTCTGAGCGAAAAATTAATCCACATGGGCATAACAAAAAGCATTATGATGATAGATTTTGCCGGAAGCTTACTGATTGCCAGAATATAGGCTGCCGGATAGGCCAAAAGCAGACAGACCACCGTCGTAACCGCCGCAATCCCAAAGCTGTAGCAAAGCGTCCCCAGCGTGTTGGGATCCGTAAAAAATCCGGTGAGGTTCAAAACCGTAAACTCTCCCTGCCCGTTTGTAAATGCATAATAAATAAGCACGAAAAGAGGCAGCAAAACAAAAAGCAGCAAGAACAGCAAATACGGAATTCCCAAACTCTTCCTGGAAAAAATATTTTTGTACATGAATCCCCTCCTATTTCCTGACCGTAAAGACCATCTTCTCTACCGGCATCAAAAGTCCGACCTGGTCGTCCATATTCCACAAATACTCGTCATCCACCACAAAATCCTGCTCCAAATCCGTGTGAATCACATAGCTGTAATGATCCCCCTTATATATCAGGTTGCTGATACAGCCCTGCACAAGCCCTTCCTCCTGCTCATCCGTAAGCTCAATATCCTGCGGCTTAATAGATATCTTAATTCTTATCTTCTTTAAGTCAATCTCCGAGCCGGAAGCATCAAGAAGTGTTCCGTCCTCCTCCCTGCTTCCCCTGATAATTCTGGTCAGAGGGACATTCAGAACCGTCCCGTTATACTCAAGCTCATTGTTTTTATTAATCTCCGCCGCAAAGATATTCGTATGGTCCTCCGCTATCATGATATGAATATTATCCGGCTCCACCTGCACGCCTACACGCTCTCCTACAGCCGCGGAATTTACAGACTGTGCGACAATCTCGTTTTTGCCGGATTCCACTGTAATCTCGTAATGTATTCCTTTAAATATAACGGAGGTTACAATTCCTCTGATTCTTCCTTTTTCCGGCGCCGTTAAAATAACGTCCTCCGGACGCACTACCGCCGTAATATGGGTCCCCTCCTCCACATCATCCACACAGACGAACTCTCCGCCGCAGAAACGGGCCTTAAGCTTCCCTGTCATAATTCCGTTAAAAATATTACTATCCCCGATAAAGTCTGCTACGAAAGCATTTGCCGGCTCATTATAAATATCCTCCGGAGAGCCGATCTGCTGCATCTTCCCCTCCGCCATAACGACAATCTTATCCGACATAGTAAGAGCCTCCTCCTGGTCATGGGTTACATAAATAAAGGTAATCCCAAGCTCCCGGTGCATCTCCTTAAGCTCAAGCTGCATTTCCTTTCTCATCTTAAGATCCAAAGCCCCCAGCGGCTCATCCAGAAGAAGAATCTGCGGCTCATTCACTACCGCCCTCGCAATGGCAACCCTCTGCTGCTGCCCGCCGGACAGGGTATCGATACTCCGCCGTTCAAATCCCTCCAAATCCACCAGCTCCAAAACCTTTTTCACCTTTTTCGCGATTACATTTTCCGGTGTTTTCTTCTGCCTCAGCCCGAACGCAATATTTTCGTAAATATTCATATGCGGAAACAGGGCATATCTCTGAAATACTGTATTAATGGGCCTTTTATTGGGCGGAAGCTCTGTAATCGGCTTTCCGTTTAAAAGAATCTCCCCTTCCGTGGGAAGGTCAAATCCGGCAATCATCCGCAGCGTCGTCGTCTTCCCGCACCCGGAAGGCCCTAAAAAAGTGATAAATTCCCCCTTTTTCACCTCAAGGTTCAAATCCGATACCGCACTGAAGCCGTCCTCATATGTTTTTGTAATATGTCTTAATTCGATAATATTTGTCATATGTTCCATATTTTCCCCCAATATTTAAATCGTCAAAATGTCGGCGGCGTACTGATCCAGATAAATTTTGCCGGTCTGCCGCCCGGATTTTCAATCCGGTGCTTACGCTTCGCCGGATAATAAAAGCACTCTCCCGCTTTCACAGAATAAATCCTGTCACCCAAATAAAGCTTCAATCTCCCTGAAATCAAATATCCGAATTCCTCTCCATCATGGGGTTTATCCTCCTCCAGCGACTCATGAGGCTGTACCACCACTAAAAGCGGCTCCATCTGATAGCGCTGGGCTGCCGGAACAATCCACTGGATACTGTTCCCCGCATCGTCCACTTTTTCAAAAAAGCCCTCCTCGGAAAACACAATATGTTCCTCCTCGGCCTCCTTAAAGAAATCCGAGGCGGTCGTTCCCAGACATTCAATCAAATCCAGAAGCGTCACAATAGACGGCGATACCTGCCCTCTTTCCAGCTGGGAAATGAAGCCCTTTGTAAGCTCTGTCCTGTCAGCCAGCTCCTGCTGTGTCAGCCCGTTCCTGTTGCGCAAATCCTTAATCTTCCTCCCGATATGTTCATTGACATATTCCTGTTCCATAAAAAGTCTGTCCTTTCCGTTTAACATACAATATATCTAAACTAAAAATATTTTTTTACTAAACTTTCCGCGCTGAATTCATTATACTACTAATAAACTTTTTGTCAATCATAATTGTCATTAATTTCAAAGAATTCATTACAGAAAAAACCGGAGCTTCTTTCACTCCGGTTTTTTCTGAAAATGCTTTTCTAAATAAGCATCTGCCTCTTCCCTCGATTTGAAAATATAAATATCCTTTGTCCCCCTGTATTTCTTCAAAAGCTCGTAAATACGGGGCAACTGAACCTTTGGAAAATCAATTATCCACTGCTTAAATTCCTCGTCAAATTCCATTTCCAGCCACGGCAAGTCCTCCCGTTTTTTTCCGATACGGGACTGAGCGCCCGACAGACATATGTCCGGCGGATAATCCATAAAAAATACCGTGTCACATTCCTGCAGACGTATTTCCAATGTACGCAGATAATTTCCGTCAATAATCCACCTGTCTCTTTTCAATATTTCCTTAAGGTTTACGTCAAACTCTTCTTTAGAAATATTCGTCCGGTCAGGCCTATGCCACAATACATCCAGATAATATAAAGGAAGTCCTGCCACACTCTTAAGCTTCCGGGCAAAGGTACTTTTTCCCGCGCCGGGGCTCCCAATAATGATTGCTTTTAACATGATTTTCTCCTGACCGGCTGCCGCACAACCGTCCGGAGCCTGTCCGCTTTGCATCTTCTCGGATCCGAAAGGTAAATCTCATGATGGAAACGGGAGCCGGTTATGTCAGACTCATAACCGTTCTGCTCTGCATATTCATGCATGGCGGCAATCGTCTCCGGCTCATCGTCATAGGGCCCGATATGCATACACTGCACACATTCCCCCTCGTCATACGGAAAAAACCGGACCTTTGAAAAATCCGTTTTCTTCTTTTTGGAGGCCTCCCTCACAGCCCAGTCAAAATCCTCTCTCATCACAAAATCCGGCAGACGGATAAGCGAGATAAACTGAAAATCCTCTTTGCGGCTGTAATCAATCTCCGCCTTTCCTTCCTGCCACCATAGTCCCTCCAGCGGCGGGACAACATACTGAAAATATCCGTCAATCTTCCGCCCTGCTTTTTCACACATTTTGATTGTAAAAGCAATTCCGTAAAGCAGGCTTATACTCGCTTTGTATTCGCCCGTTTCATCATTCGGATTGCCGCTCCCGCGGACTGCAATGTATTTCGCCGGCGGCACCGTAACAATCCCCGGCTTCTTCGGCGGCATGTAAAATTCTTTGTATTCTTTTTTATAATCAAATGCCATTTCTTACCCCTTTCTTCTGTTATCCTGCAGAAAGCTTTCCTTACCGTCCTGATTACAAAATACCATACAAAACACGACATCTGTATGTCATGTTTTGTATCGTCGCCATGAATTCCGTAATCTCAAATTCAAATCGAAAAGGATTCGGGAATGACTGTCGGCGTCCCAACTTCTATCAGATTCCCATCCGGGTCATAGAAGCGTATCACGCGCTGCCCCCAGCTATGAGTCATCAGCTGATTTACATATTCGACAGGTTCCGGGTAATTTTCCAGCTTCTTTTGAAACGCCTCTATATCTCTTTCTTCAAAATACAGCTCACTCATATGATTTCGGGAAATACACTTTCTGTTCAAAAATTGTTCCCAGTATTTTATGTCCTGAAGGACAAGACCCTCCGTCATAATCACATTTCCATCGTTATCAAGAATCACTTCCAGGCCGAAAAGCTCTTTATAAAATTTAATGGATTTTTCCATATCTTTCACAATAATCAATACGTTTTTTAATTTCATCAGCTCGCCTCCATCCGGTATTCCTATACATCTTCATTGACAGCTACTCTGGAATCAAGTATATCATAATTCCTCATTTCCGGCTACCTCAGGCCATCATTAAAGCTCCTCTGAAAATTAATATGGTTTCATTTTGACATATGTCAGAATTTTTATTATACTGAGCGCAGGAGGAGATATAATGGACTTTCAAAATATTTTTCCTGTCTGGAACAAATTAAATACACACCAGAAAAATCGGATACTCGGCAGTTTAATTACACGAAAGGTTAAGAAAGGAACTCTTATCCATAACGGCAATATGAATTGCACCGGGCTGCTCCTGGTAAAATCCGGCCAGCTTCGGGCATACATTCTTTCTGATAAAGGCCGTGAAATTACGATTTATCGTCTGTTTGATATGGATATGTGCCTGTTTTCCGCTTCCTGTATGCTGCGTTCGATTCAGTTTGAAATAACGATTGAAGCTGAAAAGGACACGGAGCTTTGGATTATTCCTGCGGAAATCTATAAAAGTATTATGGAAGAATCCGCACCAGTCGCAAACTATACCAACGAGTTAATGGCTACCCGTTTTTCTGACGTTATGTGGCTGATGGAGCAAATCATGTGGAAGAGCCTGGATAAGCGTGTCGCTGCTTTTCTTTTAGAAGAAGCATCCATCGAAGGAACGAATAAGCTGAGGATCACTCATGAAACGATAGCGAACCACTTAGGTTCTCACCGGGAGGTTATTACCCGAATGCTCCGCTATTTTCAAAGTGAAGAAATGATCCGATTATCCCGCGGAACAATACATATCCTGGATGTCAAAAAATTGGAAAGACTCCAAAACGCATAAAAAGTGCCCGGCCAAAAACCTGTTCCAGGTTAAGGACGGGCATTTTTCAATATTCATCTGAGGGATTCCTCCCGCTATTGTCTATCCATACCGCAGGCACTTGCTTTTTCAATCAGGCAGCGGTCATTTAACACCGCATCGTAAAACCGAAATCCACCGGAGAAATTATAAGCCTCATAGCCGTTTCCCTCCAAAATGCGGGCAGCGATATAGCTGCGCAGACCGCTTTGGCAAATCACATAAACAGGCTTGCCTTTTTCAATTTTATCCAGATTTTCACGAAGCTCATCTACGGGTATATTGATAAATCCGTCAATATGTCCGCCGTCGTATTCCATCGTTGTTCTGACATCCAGAAGCGTCCGGCTTCCGTCACGGGGCAAAGCGGAAACATCTTCCAAATGCCACTGCTTCAATATACCTTTGGAAATATTATCAATCATAAAGCCTGCCATATTAACCGGATCCTTTGCCGAGGAATAGGGCGGTGCATATGCAAGATCCAAATCTTTCAGCTGCGTTGCTTTCAAACCCGCATGAATGGCTGTCGCCAGCACATCAATACGCTTATCCACACCATCGTAGCCTACAATCTGAGCGCCCAGAAGACGATAGGTTTCTTTTTCAAAAACCACCTTCATGGTCATAACTTTACCGCCGGGATAATAGCCCGCATGATTCATAGGAGACAGAATCACTGTGTCCACATCCAATCCTGCTTTTTTTGCATTGGTCTCATTAACTCCTGTCGTAGCCGCAACCACATCAAAGACCTTGATAACAGAGCTTCCCTGCGAACCCAAATAATGACTTTTACCCCCGCATATATTGTCGGCAATGATTCGCCCCTGCTTATTCGCCGGGCCTGCAAGAGAAATTAAAGCATCCTGTCCGGTAACATAATGCTTCACCTGCACAGCGTCTCCCGCGGCATAAATATCGGGAAAGGACGTTTCCATCTGCTCATTGACCACAATGCTCCCCTTAATACCCATTTCTAAGCCCGCCTCTTTCGCAAGCTCGGTATCAGGCGTAACGCCGATGGCAAGAACTACCATATCCGCGCAAAGCGGCTCCTCATCTTTCAGGATAACTTTCACGCCCCCGTCCGTTTCCTCAAATCCTTCTACCGTACGGCCAAGAGCCAGCCTGACACCATTGCGGCGCACTTCATTGTGGATAAAGGAAGCCATATCTGCATCAAAAGGATTCATCAGCTGTCCCGGGCGCTGTACAATCGTAACGTCCATTCCCAGTTCCCGTAAATTTTCCGACAATTCCAGGCCGATAAAGCCTCCTCCCGCCAGCACTACGGATTGGGGATGATTGTTATTGATATATTCTTTCATACGGAAAGTGTCCTCCACAGTGCGCAGAGTGAACAGTTTTTTGATCCCGACACCCGGCAGACGGGGCTGAACAGGCTTTGCACCGGGAGACAGAATCAGCTTATCATAAAACTCTTCAAATTCATCGCCGGTTTCCAGATTTCTTACGGAAATACTTTTTCTATCCGGATGAAGAGCAGTGACCTCATGGCGGACTTTTATGTTCACACGAAATCTTGAAAAAAAGCTCTGCGGAGTCTGAAGCGTCAATTCTTCGGAATCACTGATTACATCGCCGATATAATACGGCAAGCCGCAATTAGCATAGGAAACATATCCCGAACGCTCAAATACAGTAATTTCCGCTCTCTCATCTAATCTGCGAATGCGGGCAGCCGCAGTTGCACCTCCGGCTACGCCTCCTACAATAACTACTTTCATATTTACGAATCCACCTTTCCTGAATAAGCGGCAATACCGCCGATATTAATTACATTGGTATATCCCATGCGCTGAAGCATATTGACTGCCTGACGGCTCCTTGCACCCGAGTAGCAGTAAACGTACAGCGGGGTATCTTTCGCCTTAACTACCGAGGCAACCTTATCAATCGTCTTAAGCGGCACACTTTTACTGCCGGGAATATGCCCCTCCCGATATTCCTGCGGGGTGCGTACATCCAGCAGCACGGCGCCGGAAGCCGTGTTATATTCCTCTACACCCTGATTGATATCAGGCTGCTTAAAAAACCCGAAAAGTCCCATACCTGTACCTCCTTATTCTTTGAGGATAATTGTATATTATTTTCTTTTTCCGTTCTGTGATGTCATCACAATCAGATTTTTTTATTACTCCAAAAATAGCTGTACTATCTCCGATGTCTAAATATCACTGTTATCTGAATAATTAATGTATATTCTCATCATAAAAACCAACAAAATCCCCAAACAGCTCCAAATCCAATGAATTAAATCTTTTTTCCCTGTCAAGGTTTTTATGTATATAGTCAGATCTATCTTTCGAAAACCGTTCCTTGTTTTCAGAGGCATCATAATCGTAATCAAGCGTTTCAAGCCATTTATCGAATTCCTCATTAAATTCATCCCTATAGACTTCATCATTGAAATAATTATGTCCCTTATCCTCAAAATGAATGAACCGGAACCGGGAATCATCTTTATATTTTTCATAATAGATGTCGTAGCCGTATTCGGCCGGAACAACTTCATCATCAAAACTATGCAGGATCATAATGGCGGCATCACTTTCTGAAAATCCGTCCATCGCAGTATTTGAGGCATAGCCGCCGTATTTTATCCTCTCGTGCAGCTTCACAAACGGCAGTATAAGATAGATACCGTTCCTCGCCTGTTTTTTCCCCTCTGTTTCAAACATATCCGATGAAGAATTAAAACCGGAACATGCGATAACTGCTTTTACTTCAGGATGATATGTAAGTACACTGCAAACACTGTAAC
>CAMNRH010000002.1 GCA_946552115.1 uncultured Lachnospiraceae bacterium | reverse complement strand
ATGAAATTTCATCTGTTTATGTGTGTTCTTTGTCATCATAAGAATATCCCCCTCTATACTTTATTTTATCATATTTCAAATATATTTAGGGGGTTTTTCAACAGTCCTATTTTGTCCCGAAGTTCGGCGTAGGATGAGGGACGGGGCTTTCATATACGCCCTGTCTGCTGATGAAACCAACCCTGTGTTTGCGGCTCCACGCCACACAATCACAGCCTTGTTTTCCTGCTGCTTCAAATGTGCTTGCCCGACCCGGCGGCAACCTCATTTTCGCAGCAACGCCGACAGAGCGTATAACACACTACACTTTGCAAGCAAAGTCGTGTGCCAAAGGGGTACCCTTTGGAAACCCTATTTTGTCGGAGTGTGTAGCCACACTTCCTCCAAAATGCAAAATAAGCGGTCACAATCTGCTGTAAAACCACAGCTGGATTGACCGCTTATTTTGTTGTAACCCTCCCCGTTTTCTTTATCCGCTTTACGAGTATATTTCATAAAAATATGCTTAATACGGGTTGAAAAGAAACCGAAAAAGTGATATACTAAGAATAGAGGAAACAAGGAGGTTACAATCCATGAAAGAATTAGGAGAACACCTGCGGAGATTGCGAGAAAGTGTGAAGTTGTCGCAGGTAAAGATGGCGGAACTTTTGGGAGTGAAGCAGTCCAGTATCAATCGTTATGAGCAGGGACAGTCGGCTCCCTCTTTGGAAACGCTTGTAAGGTATGCGGATTATTTTGATGTATCATTGGATTACCTGCTTGCCCGGACAGACAATCCGCAAGGCAAGCTATATGAACACCGCCCGAAGATTGCACCGGGGAGTGAGGAAATGAAACAGTTTATTGAAATGTGTTTCGACCCGCAATCTCCGCTGAATGAAAAATTAAAACAGACGCTTCTTGAAATGATGGAGGTGGAAAGAAAATGAAAGGTGTGATTTACGCTCGTTATTCTTCTGATAACCAACGGGAAGAAAGTATTGAGGGACAGTTACGGGAATGTAAGGAGTATGCAGAGCGCAACGATATTACAATTTTAGGGACTTATATTGATCGGGCATTGTCAGCAAAAACAGATAACCGTCCCGAATTTCAGCACATGATTAAAGACAGCGCAAAGGGCTTATTTGATGTTGTCCTTGTGTGGAAATTAGACCGCTTTGCCCGAAACCGTTACGACAGCGCACGATATAAAAACCTTTTGAAAAAGAACGGCGTGAAAGTCATTTCCGCAAGGGAGAATATCTCCGAGGGCAGCGAGGGAATTATTCTGGAAGCCATGTTGGAGGGGTATGCAGAATACTATTCTGCGGAGCTTTCTGAAAAGGTTATCCGGGGACTGACCGATAATGCGCTGAAATGTAAATACAACGGTGGTACTGTTCCGATGGGATATTATATTGACGAACAACAGTATTATCAAATCGACCCCAAGACTGCCCCGGTGGTGCTGGAAATGTTTACAAAGTACAGCGAGGGGGCAACTATGCAGGAGCTTGTTAATCTATTGAACAGTCGGGGGATGCGTTCCATTCGTGGTGGGAAAATCACGCTGAATATTATGAACCACCTTTTGAAGAACCGTCGCTATATGGGCGAGTACAGTTATTGTGATGTAGTCAAGGAGGATGGTATTCCGGCGATTGTCCCGAAAGAATTATTTGAACGGGTACAGGAACGGCTGGCGAAGAACAAAAAGGCTCCTGCCCGTCACAAAGCCGAGGACGATTACCTTTTGACAACGAAGCTGTACTGTGGGAAATGCGGCTCTTTCATGGTAGGGGAAAGCGGCACAAGCCACACCATGAAAGTACATCGTTATTATCGTTGTGTGAATACCAAGAAAAAGAAACTCTGCGATAAAAAAGCGGTCAAGAAAGACTGGATTGAAGATTTAGTTGTCAGCTACACCATGAAAGCGATTATGAATGATGAAGTCATGGAACGGCTGATTGATACGCTTATGGAATTGCAGAAAAGAGAAAGCACCGATCTGCCTCTTTTGAAAAAACAGCTTGCAGAAACAGAAAAAGGCATTAACAATATGCTCAATGCTATTCAAGCCGGGATTTTCACACCGTCCACCAAGCAAAGGCTGGACGAGCTGGAGGAAACCAAGAGCCAGCTTGAAATCAGCATTTTACAGGAAGAAATGCACAAGCCCATGCTTACAAGAGAACAGATAGCTTTCTTCATTTACCGCTTCCGCAAATTTGATGTGACAAAGCGGGAACAGCGGCAAAGACTGATTGACAGTTTTGTAAATGCGGTGTATCTTTATGAGGACAAGATAATCCTTACTTTCAACTATAAGGACGGTTCCAAGACTATCACGTTGGCGGAGGTTGAGGGTTCGGATTTATCCGTACTCGGTGCAGTCAGTAAAGAAGGTATCGCAATTCGATGGATTGCGATACCTTTTCTCTTTGTTTCTTTATCAATTTCTCTCGACCTGCGCCGATTTCAAAAGCTTTTTCCCAATTTCAAAACAATCAAAGGTTGCAAAGTAATCCGCCGGCGTCTCCGCTCTCCGAATCAGCTGCGTGCTTCCGTCCTCTCTCAAAAGAATTTCCGCCGATTTCAACTTCCCGTTATAATTATATCCCATAGCAAAACCATGGGCCCCTGTATCATGAATGACAAGGAGATCTCCGTTCTCTATCTTCGGAAGCATCCGGTCAATAGCAAATTTATCATTGTTCTCACATAAGGAGCCGGTAACATCGTATTTATGATCACAGGGGAGAGTTTCTTTTCCCATAACCGTTATATGATGATATGCCCCGTACATTGCGGGACGCATCAGATTTACCGCACACGCGTCCACACCGACGTATTCCTTATGTGTATGCTTCTCATGAATTGCCTTTGTCACCAGGCATCCGTAAGGCCCCATCATGAAGCGTCCAAGCTCCGTATAAATCGCCACGTCGCCCATACCGGCCGGTACGAGAACTTCTTCGTATACCCTGCGCACTCCGTCGCCGATCATCCGAATATCATTCGGCTCCTGATCCGGTGTATAAGGAATTCCAATCCCGCCTGACAGATTGATAAATTTAATATGCGCTCCCGTCTTTTTCTTAAGCTTCACCGCCACCTCAAAAAGAATCTTCGCAAGCATCGGATAATATTCGTTTGTCACGGTATTGCTCGCAAGAAAAGCATGAATACCGAATTCCTCCGCACCCTTTTCCTTAAGTATTTTAAACGCGTCAAAAAGCTGCTCTGTTGTCATCCCGTATTTGGAATCCCCTGGATTATCCATAATATCGTTGCTGATTTTAAATAATCCTCCCGGATTATAACGGCAGCTGATTGTTTTTGGAATATAACCTATCGTCTGCTCCAGAAAATCAATGTGCGTAATGTCATCCAGATTGATAATGGCACCAAGCTTTTCCGCATACAGATATTCCTCAGCCGGAGTATCATTTGAGGAAAACATAATATCGTCTCCGCACGCTCCGACGGCGTCTGACAGCATCAGCTCCGTATAGGAGGAGCAGTCGCAGCCGCAGCTGTATTCTCTTAAAATGTCAATTAAATACGGATTCGGCGTCGCTTTTACCGCAAAATATTCCTTATATCCTTTATTCCATGCAAATGCGTCCTTAAGCGCTTTTATATTTGCCCGAATTCCTCTTTCATCATAGAGATGAAAGGGCGTCGGGTATTCCTTCACTATCTCATCCAGCTGTGCTTTGGTAACAAATGGCTGCTTTTTCATCTTTACTGATTCTCCTCCTGCATCGCAAATAATTTAATCTCATTCGCAAGCGCCCGCTTATAGAGCTCCACGAAATTTTTCTGTCCGGAATACACACAGGTATTCATACTTCCTTCCCCGTATTCTCCGGTCAGCACATACCTCGAATCAGAAATTACGCCAATCTGCATCTCACGGGCAGAACCCACATACACTTTTACATTTCCAAAGCTTACCGGCTGGTCCGTAATCACAACTACCTTCTTCCTGTCCCTTAGAAGCTGCTCAAATTCATCTACAAACAAAAGAAGATAGTTACTTGTACATGATATGTAGACTCTCTCTTTTGTCTTCAGCAAAAGATTTCTTATCTTATTCAATATGTGCTCCGCACCCTCAATAGTAATATAGCCGTCCACATAGGTCTTTTCCTCGGGCAGATGGGCGTTCAGCCACTGCATGTGGTTCTCAAGCTTTCGGATGCGGTTTTTACAGAATTCATCCAGAGGAACCGGCGCATATTTTCTTGTCGTCCCCTCCTCTACCAAATAGGCCGCTCCCTTTTCTGTCATGCTGGCCAGGGAATTATATGCGTTGGATCTTGATATGCCCAGCTGCTTTGCCACCTCATATCCCGTAATCTTCCCTTCTCGGAGAATACATTCATAAATTCCCGCCTCCTGCCTTGTAAGGTCAAATTCCATTAATCGCTCTATAAATGTCTCTCCCGCCATGCTCTTCTCACACATCTGCAGGCAGCCGAAACAAGCTGCCCTGCCAGCCTTTCTAGTAGTTCTTTCATGGAACACTATATATTATTGTTCCCTGTCTGTCAACACATTTTTTATCACGCAGTTAATTCTATCCCTGAAGCTGCAAAAGCTTTCCCTTTAACTCGCTTTCCAGACGAAGCATCTCCTGCTCTGCTTCCTTTCGTTTTCTTCGTCCTTCCGCCTGAATCTGCATCACCTCGTCAAAAGTTGCAATCAACGCTTCGTTCGTATGCTTTAACGTATCCATCTCTACAATACCGCGCTCTGACTCTTTCGCCGTATCAATCGTCGCCATCTTAAGCTTTTCAGCATTCCGCTTCAAAAGCTCATTCGTCATGTCTGTTACCTCGCGCTGAGCCGCGGCCGCCTGTGAGGAATGCTCTACGCCTAAAGCGAGTACCATCTGGCTTTTCCAGAGAGGTACCGTATTCACAATCGTCGACTGAATCTTCTCAGCCATTAAAGTGTCATTACTCTGAATCAGACGAATCTGGGGAGCCGTCTGCATGGAAACCATCTTCGTAAGCTCCAGATCATGAAGCTTCTTTTCAAAACGGCCGCACATAGAATCCAAATCTCTTGCCGCCTGCGCATCCTCCGCAAGCCCGCTTCTCTCTGCTTTCGCAAGAAGCCCGGGAAGCTCCGTGCTCTTCACCAGCTCAAGCTTTTTCTTTCCCGCAAGCACATACATAGAGAGCTCTTTAAAATAAGTAAGATTCATCTCGTACATCTTATCGAGAATTGCAATGTCCTTAAGAAGCTGTACCTGATGATTTTCAAGTACTTTGCATATCTGATTGATATTTGTCTCCGCTTTGGCATATTTTGCTTTCATCGACTGAATCCGGTTGGAAGTTTTTTTGAAGATTCCGAAAATTCCTTTTTCTTCCTCCTCATCATCAAAGCTCTTTAACTCTTTCACGACGTCGGAAAGAAGCTCTCCTACCTCTCCCAGATCTTTCGTTCTCACATTTTCAAGCGCACCCTCGGAAAAATCCGCCATTTTCTTCTGGGTGCCCGCTCCATATTGCAAAATGGCAGTAGAATCCGTAAGATCAATCCGCTGCACAAATGCATCCACGGTTTTTCTCTCCTCCGCCGAAAGAATACTGTCGTCAAAAACCTCTTCTTTTTCTGCCTTTAAAACCTCTGTTTTTTCCTCCTTAAAAGGCTCCAGCGTAAGCTCCGGAACTGCTGAAAATTCCTCAAATTCATTCATGTTTTTTCTCCATCCTTTTTATTTTTTAAGCCCGTCCTCCGTAAGCCCGTCCTGCGCAAGCATTGTGCGAAGCACGGAGATATCCGAGGATACGTCCCATGCCGTATCCTGAAACAGACTGTCAAGAAGCTTCTCAAACGCTGTACTGAGCGTATCCAGAGTCTTTTCAATCTCCTCCTTTGAGGAACGGATATTTTCCCCGTCAACCGGCTGGGAGTCGAGCTCCTGATAAGCCTCGAGAAGCTTAATTGTCGTTGGAAGATAATATTCCATCAGCCGGCGGATTTCATCCACCGAATCGGGTTCCTGTTCAACTCTGTCAAAAATACGGTCAATCACCGTCTCCATCCGGGAAATTTTTGCCGAAATCTCTGCTCCGGGAATCGCGTCGTTGCATGCGTGAATCCTCCGGATATAGCCGTCTCCCTCCCTGATAATTTTCCGTACCTCCGGAGAGAGCCTCTCTTCCTCCTCTTCCTTATTCTTTTGCCTCTGAAGCTCCGAGAGCCGCTGCTCGTCGGCACTTCTCTTTCGTTCATCCTCAATCGCAAGATATTGCCGATACATATTATGGCTGACAATCAGGCAGGTTCTCTGCTCGTCCAAATGGCCCTGAAGAAACCATCCCTTATGAAGCATCTGCTCCAAATCCCTAAGCACATATTTTATATTCTTATTCGTACCCTCCGCAAGCTCCCTGATATTGCAATATTCTCTTCCGCCTAAAATCCTGATATAGGCACGGAATCTTTTTGCGCGTCCTCTGAGGACAGAACCCCATCTGCTCACCACAAAGCTTCCTGCGCTTAAAACAAGAAACGTCGACAGCACAAGAATATGAGCAAACCCCCATTCTCCTCCAAGCGCCGTTCCAAAAAGCGTAAGAATCAAAAGCACGGCAAAGATACCGCCGCAGACGGAACCCAATGCCGTCATCACCGTCCCGCCGCAGACGACGGATGTAACGCTGCGATATAATGCCGGCAGTTTCCCCTGAACCGCCATATTCAGCGGCGGCTGTACCTTTCTAAGGGGCGGCTGCACTTTCTTAAGCGGCGGCTGCACCTGCTCATAATATGGATGCGGCTGCGTATATTTCCCGTTCCCCGCACCCTTTATGGTATTTGCGATACCGTCTACCGCATGATTAATCGTATCCGTCACCGTCTGATTCAGCTTATTGAAATCCTGGGCATCAATTGCATCCTGCACAGTTTTTCTTATCTCTTCTCCAAACCTTTCCCAATCATGATTTTCCATTTTTGTCCACCAAAGCCGTCATCCTTTAATTCGTTTTATCCTTATTCTACCACCGTTATTTTCATCATATTGCTGACGCCCATCTTCTGCCCGCCAATCGTCGGGGACGGAATACCGGCCGTAAGTACGACCACGTCTCCTGTCTCCGCAATCTGCTTCGCACAGACAAGCTCTATTGCGCTGTTACAGATTTCATCCGTAGACCTTGCCTCAATTGACTTTAAAGGCCTTACGCCCCAATATATCTGCATCCTCCGAAGAGTCGCCTCGTTTGGCGACACACCGATAATCTCTGTTTCCGGCTTGAATTTTGAGACAACTCTTGCCGTTGCCCCTGTCACCGTAGGTGTAATAATACATCTTGCCCCCATATTGGCAGCCGTTGTCACAGTCGCGTGGGCAAGGGCGCTTGAAGCGCTCTTCATATGATGCTCCTTTGCCTTTTCAAGTATTGTCTTATAATCCAGATGCTCCTCCGTATTCTCCACAATATGTACCATCATCTTAAGTGCTTCCGTCGGATATTTCCCCGCCGCCGTCTCCCCGGAGAGCATAACTGCATCTGTCCCGTCATAAACGGCGTTGGCAACATCCGTTACCTCCGCTCTTGTAGGACGCGGATTACGCATCATGGAATCCAGCATCTGCGTCGCCGTGATAACCGGCTTATAATTATCGTTGCATTTCTGAATCAGAAGCTTCTGAAGATACGGAACCTCCTCCGCCGGTATCTCAACGCCCAGATCCCCTCTGGCTACCATCACACCGTCCGCACATCTTACGATTTCATCAATATTCTTAATTCCCTCTGCATTCTCAATCTTTGCGATAATCGGGATATACGGCGCACCGCACTCTTTAAGAAAAGAACGTATTTCTAAAATGCACTCTGCATTGCGGACAAAGGAAGCCGCAATAAAATCGATTTTCTGCTCGACGCCGAACCGGATATCTTCTCTGTCCTTTTCGGTAATCGCCGGAAGCCTTACCGGAACATTCGGAACATTCACGCCCTTTCGCTCCCCCAGCTCGCCGCCGTTTACAATTTTACAGACAATCTCCGTATCTTTTTTACTCTTAACCCTTAATTCAATCAGCCCGTCGTCAATCAAAATCGTGCTTCCGGCCTGTACATCCTCCACAAGCCCCGCATAGGTAATGGAAACCCGTTTCCCGTCGCCCTCAATCTCCTCTGTCGTAAGTGTGAGAAATTCACCCTCCCTTAAAACCGCTTTTTTTCCGCCCTTTAAAACGCCGGTACGAATCTCCGGTCCCTTAGTATCAAGTAGAATCGCAATCGGCTTTTTTTCCTCGTCGCGAATCCTTTTCAGCATATCCATCCGCACCTTTTGCTCCTCATGCGTTCCGTGGGAAAAATTAAACCGGGCAATATCCATCCCGCCGCATACCAGCTTTCTTAATACCTCTTCATTATCGGAATTCGGTCCCATTGTACAGATAATTTTTGTCTTTTTCATCCTCTTTATCCTTCCCTGATTTTGTTTATTCTATTTCATTTTCTCACTTAACATGTGTATGTGTAAACAAATGCTCCTGACAATACTCATAATTTCCATTGCATTTTGAGCAGTAACGAAATTCCAAATGCCCGTCATCAAGCTCGGTACGCCCGCAGACCGCACATTTATGCTTTGCACCGCCGCCGTAATTCACAGGCCTTGCGGCGCTCCGAATATTTTTCTTAAATTCCCTTTTCCTTTTTACCTGTCTCGGACTATACGGACGCACATTCCCCGAGCTTAGGAAAAACAAAAGAAAGTTCAATATTGATACCGCCGCCGCAACCGCGCCGGCCTTATATACCATTCCGAACATCCCGCCGCCGTAAGCCGGAAGAAACGCCTGCAAAATCCCGTAAGCAAAGTAGAGCGCGTCAATAAGAGCAAGCCATTTCACCTTGACGGGAAGTATCATAAACAGCAAAAACTCTACATTCGGATAAAGAGATGCAAACCCGAAGAAAAGCGACAGATTCAAATACCATGTGCTGAGCGGAAGCGAAATCCCCCATATAAAATATACGACAAACGCAGCCAGTATATGGAAAAACATTCCCGAGAAAAAATATACGTTGAACCGGAATGAGCCCCATGCTCTCTCAAGCTCAATTCCAATCATATAATACAGATGAAGCACAAAAATAATAAAAATGATGCTGTCCGACGGAGCTTCAATAATAAAAGTCACAAGTCTCCACACCTGACCGTGAAGTACTGCCTCGGCATTTAAGCTGAGATAACGATAATAAAACTCCGGATTTACCAGATTAAGTACAAACCCTACCCCGTAAAGAATGATAATATAATACATCAGATTTGGTATTGCGTATCTGCCGAATTTCCGTTCCAGTTTATCTAACCAACTCATATGTTTACTCCCTGTTTTCATAATTTTATTGCTGTAATAATTCTACCTTTTCATGAATTATTTGTCAATTATGACACAACATATTGCGTACATTTCATATATATTTTATCTTTTGGTAATCATTTGTGAATTGTATTTTCGCATTTTTTGTCGTATAATGTTACAGTCCGTTAGAATTGATGCGGACAACACATTATTGCGTACATTTCAGACAGAAAAACACATAAATATATAGGGAATAGGAGTACATTATTATGAGTAAAAAAGAACTGTATACTCTTGGTATTGACATTGGCTCCACGACGGTTAAGATTGCCATATTAGATTCCGGCAGTGAAGTCATATTTTCCGATTATGAAAGACATTTTGCAAATATTCAGGAGACTCTGTCAGACCTTTTGGGGCGCGCGATTTACAGGCTCGGCACAATTTCGGCGTCTCCGGTCATTACCGGCTCCGGGGGGCTTACGCTTGCCAGGCATCTCGGAATTCCGTTTGTGCAGGAGGTAATCGCCGTATCAACGGCGCTTCAGGACTATGCGCCTCAGACGGATGTTGCCATTGAGCTTGGCGGCGAGGACGCAAAGATTATTTATTTTGAAGGCGGAGGCGTAGAGCAGCGGATGAACGGCGTATGTGCCGGCGGTACCGGATCTTTCATTGACCAGATGGCATCCCTTCTTCAAACCGATGCCTCCGGCCTGAATGCATATGCAAAAAATTATAAAGCATTGTATCCTATCGCAGCAAGATGCGGAGTTTTTGCAAAGACAGATATTCAGCCGTTAATTAATGAAGGGGCCGCCAAAGAGGACTTAGCCGCTTCTATTTTTCAGGCTGTCGTAAATCAAACCATCAGCGGACTTGCCTGCGGAAAACCAATCCGCGGACACGTTGCCTTTCTCGGAGGACCGCTTCACTTCCTGTCTGAGCTTAAGGAGGCGTTTGTCCGCACCTTAAAGCTTGACAGGGAGCATACGATTGCACCGAACCACTCCCATCTGTTCGCGGCCATCGGCTCCGCACTGAACTCAAAAAAAGATTTATCCGTTCCGCTTCGCGAGATGCAGAACCGTCTTGACAAAAGAATAAAAATGGATTTTGAGGTTGACCGCATGGAGCCGCTGTTTGCCACAGAGGCCGAGTACCATACATTTAAAAACCGTCATGCAAAGCATCAGGTCCCGTTTAAGGATCTTGCTTCCTATGAGGGAAAGGTATTTCTCGGAATCGACGCAGGCTCCACGACAACAAAGGCCGCTCTTGTCGGAGAGGACGGCACTCTGCTCTATTCCTTTTACCAAAATAACGAAGGAGATCCGCTTGGCACGACCATCCGCGCTGTCAAGGATATATACAGCCAGCTTCCGGACGGTGCCGAAATCGTACATTCCTGCTCTACCGGCTACGGCGAAGCGCTTATTAAGGCTGCTCTTCTTCTGGACGAGGGGGAGGTGGAAACGGTATCTCATTACTACGCCGCCTCATTCTTTGAGCCGGATGTAGACTGCATTCTCGATATCGGCGGGCAGGATATGAAATGCATCAAAATCAAAAACCAGACTGTAGACAGCGTTCAGCTTAATGAGGCCTGCTCCTCCGGCTGCGGCTCTTTTATAGAAACCTTTGCAAAATCGCTGAATTATTCCGTAGAGGATTTTGCTCACGAAGCGATTTTTGCATCCCATCCGATTGATCTCGGAACACGCTGTACCGTCTTTATGAATTCCAAAGTAAAGCAGGCGCAGAAAGAAGGCGCGGCAGTTGCGGATATCTCCGCGGGCCTTGCCTACTCTGTCATTAAGAACGCTTTATTTAAGGTTATTAAAGTTTCCGACGCTTCGGAGCTCGGAAATCACATTGTCGTGCAGGGAGGAACATTCTATAATAATGCCGTCTTACGAAGCTTTGAAAAAATCGCGGGCTGTGAAGTCATCCGGCCGGATATTGCCGGAATTATGGGGGCTTTCGGCGCGGCGCTTATCGCAAGAGAGCGCTACCGGGAATGTGAGGGAACAACCATGCTCTCCATCAGGGACATCGAAGCGCTGGAATACTCTACGACTATGACGAAATGCAGAGGCTGTACCAATAACTGCCGGCTTACTGTCAATCATTTCAGCGGCGGACGTAAATTTATCACGGGAAACCGCTGTGAACGGGGACTTGGAAAGGAAAAATCAAAAAACCATCTGCCGAATCTTTTCGAATATAAGCTGAAGCGTTATTTCGACTACCAGCCTCTTGAAGAACGCGAGGCAAAAAGGGGAGCCATCGGAATTCCCCGGGTACTCAACATGTATGAAAATTACCCGTTCTGGTTTACCTTTTTCCATACTCTTGGCTTCCGCGTCGTCCTTTCTCCGGTTTCCACGAGAAAGATTTATGAGTACGGTATCGACAGCATTCCGAGCGAATCCGAATGCTACCCCGCAAAGCTTGCCCACGGACACGTACAATGGCTGATTAATCATGGAATCAAACATATTTTCTATCCGAGTATTCCATATGAGAGAAATGAATTTGCAGATGCAAACAACCATTATAACTGCCCGATTGTAACCTCCTATCCGGAGAATATCAAAAATAATATTGACGCAATCGTTCACGGCGAGGTGGATTTTATTCATCCGTTCCTTTCTTTAAAAAATGAGGAAACCATTTCCGACAGGCTCAATCAGGAGCTTTCGGATAAATTTTCCATACCGGCCAGGAAAATCAAATCCGCCGTACATACTGCATGGACAGAGCTAAACAACTGCCGTGAGGATATGAAGCGAAAAGGAGAAGAAACCGTCGCATATCTGAATAAAACAGGAAACCGCGGAATCGTTCTTGCCGGACGTCCGTACCATATAGATCCTGAGGTAAACCACGGTATTCCGGAGCTCATCAACTCCTATAACATCGCCGTACTGACCGAGGACTCTATCTCCCACCTTCATCCGGTGGAGCGTCCTTTAAATGTCATGGACCAGTGGATGTATCATTCCCGTCTCTATGCGGCGGCAAACTATGTGAAAACAACGGAAAATCTGGATTTGATTCAGCTCAATTCTTTCGGCTGCGGGCTGGACGCGGTTACGACCGATCAGGTGGCCGATATCCTGACCGGCTCCGATAAAATCTACACCTCTCTGAAAATTGACGAGGTAAACAATCTGGGAGCCGCCAGAATCCGCGTACGCTCTCTCCTTGCGGCAATCCGCGTAAGAGAACAGCGGAAAGAACCGCGCGAGGTTCACTCCCCGGCTATTACAAAGATTTCCTTTACACAGGAAATGCGGAAGGATTATACGATTTTATGTCCTCAGATGTCCCCGATTCATTTCGAGCTTCTGGAACCGGCATTTGCGGCCTCGGGCTACCGGATTAAGGTGCTTCCCAACGATAATAAGCAGGCGGTGGATGTCGGGCTGAAATATGTAAATAACGACGCCTGCTATCCGTCTCTTATGGTAGTCGGACAGATTATGGAGGCCATCCTTTCCGGCGAATATGACACCGATAAAATCGCCGTCATTATCAGCCAGACCGGCGGAGGCTGCCGTGCCTCCAACTACATCGGATTCATCCGGCGGGCGCTTAAAAAAGCCGGCTACGAGCATATTCCGGTTATCTCTATTAACTTAAGCGGTTTGGAGGGAAATCCCGGCTTCAAGCTGACGCCGTTTCTGGTACTCCGCGGCATTTATGCTGCCGTATTCGGCGACATTTTTATGAAATGCGTATACCGTCTGCGTCCCTATGAGGCCGTACCCGGCTCCGTGAATGCCATGCATGAAAAATGGAAAGCAGCCTGTATCCGTTTCCTTTCCTCGGGCTACCCGTCCAGAAGCAGGTATAAAAAGCTCTGCCGCGATATTATTGAGGACTTTGATAAAAATATCGAGCTTCTTAACATAAAGAAACCGCGCGTCGGAGTAGTCGGAGAAATTCTTGTAAAATTCCTCCCCGCAGCAAATAATTATCTGGTGGAAACGCTGGAGAGTGAAGGGGCGGAAGCGGTTGTTCCGGATTTACTGGATTTCCTTCTTTACTGCTTTTACAATCAGAATTTTAAGGTTGAAAAGCTGGGCTTTAAAAAATCAAAAGCAACCATTGCGAATTTTGGAATTAAAGCGTTAGAATGGTTCCGTGCGCCGGCCTCAAAGGCTTTTAAAGAAAGCGTGCACTTTAACGCTCCGGCCGATATTAAAGAGCTTGGAAAAATGGCCTCCGAGATCGTGTCTCTCGGAAACCAGACCGGCGAAGGCTGGTTTTTAACCGGTGAAATGCTGGAGCTTATCCACAGCGGCGCACCGAATATTGTATGCACGCAGCCCTTTGCATGTCTGCCGAACCACGTTGTCGGCAAGGGTGTTATTAAGGAGCTTCGAAGACTTTATCCCAAGTCCAATATCGTGGCTATCGACTTCGACCCGGGCGCCAGTGAAGTCAATCAGTTAAACCGGCTAAAGCTTATGCTTTCTACTGCAAATAAGAACCTCCGCGCTTAAGCGGAGGTTCTAAATCCTTTATCCTTCTATACGGTTACTTTTATGCAAATATAATTCTGCCGCTCCTCCTTATCCACACTCGCTACAATATCGCCCCGGTACCGGCCCACCAGCATCTTCGCATTGTAAAGGCCAAGCCCCCGTCTGCCGTTTTCGCCTTTCGTGGAATAGCCTTTTTCAAAAAAACGCTGAAGCTCCTCCATCCTTACATTCTCTACCTGATTTTTAATCAGAAATACGAGACGGTCATTCTCCGAATCAAGCTCCATAATGACATGGCTCATCTCCTCCGTACATGCCTCATAAGCATTGTCTACCAGCGTACCCACAATTTCAATCAAATGATGCTCGGAGATTCCGGATAAAATTTCCAGACTTTTTACTTTCACATCAGTCTTTATATAATGAGGGGCACGCACAATTTTACTGTAAAGAAATCCGGCGAGCACCTTATCGCTGATGCGAAGAAGCGGAAAGTACCGTCTGCTTCCGTCATCCTTTATAATTTCCGTAATATATGCCGACTGCCGTTCTACAAGCTCCTCATAATCTCCTACCGTCAGATGCATATTCAAAATTGCATTGATATGATTGTCAAATTCATGCTGCCTGGCCCGTATCTCCTTTACCAGCTCCTCCAGCGGCTGTATATAATGCTGATACAGCTTAAGCTCCGATTCCTTTTGCTGCATAAGGATATAATTTTTCCGCCAGTCAATAATTCCCCAGATTTCAACAACCATAAGCAAAAGAAACATCATGAAAATCCGGTAATCAAATGTACCGCTGACCAGAAAATCCACAATCAGGTAGATAGATACCAGCATTGCAATTACACAAAAGATTCTGTATAAGAATTTTCTCGCCCAGCTAACCACTGATAATCCTCCCAATCTCTGCTTTATAAGTGACGCCGATTTCTACGGTATCTAAGCAGTCCTTTAGCTTTACAATACGGTTCACCGTATCGTAGTACTCTACCTCCCTGCGGTTCACAGCAAACATCCGATGACACTGTAAAAACATATCCTTTGGAACCTTCTGAAGCATCTGCTTAAGCGTTACGTAAGGAATCTCCCAGTTTTCCTCCTTAAGGTGAAGCCGAATCCCTCTGTGTATCGCTTCGATATAACGAATATCCGCACATTTTACCTGATAATTGACACCGTCCCTTTTTACGACAACGGCGGGCGGCTCCTCCTGTTTTTCTTTTTCCAGTACTTTTTGTACCACCTCTCTCACCTGAGCCGGTAAAAAAGGCTTCATAATGTACTGGTAACAGTGGAGCTCCCGGTACGCCTGCATTTCCATCGCTCCCACTGATGTAACCATAACCACCGGCGTAAACGTATAACGAAACTGCTCCCTTAATTCTCTTGCAAACAGAATGCCGCCGATATCCTCTCTGTTTTCCCCTCCCAGATTCACATCCAGAAGAAACAGTCCATAACGCGTATCCCCGTCTAAAAGCTTCTTTGCCTCCTCATAAGAGGAGGCGGCATGCACGACAATATCCTCCGAGCAATCCACAAGAATCCGCGAAAGCGCCTTAAGCGAGCTTCTGTCATCCTCCAGAATCAATATATGCGTCATGATACCGCCTCCCTTTACACTGTCTGCAAAAAATCTATCCCTCTATAACCTCTTTTGCACTCTTTACCAGTCCGGCAAGATTTTGAATTTCTGACGGAATAATAATCTTTGTCGCTTTTCCGTCCGCTGCTCTTTCAAATGCCTCCAGGCTCTTAATTGTGAGAACCGCCTCGTCGGCTCCCGCTTCCTTAAGAAAACGGATACCGTCTGCATTTGCCTGCTGTACCTTTAAAATTGCCTCGGCTTCACCTTCAGCCTCACGGATTTTAGCCTCCTTCTGTGCCTCTGCCCGCAGAATTGCCGCCTGCTTCTCGGCCTCTGCATCCAGAATTGCCGATTCCTTATTACCCTCTGCAACAAGAATCGTGGACTTCTTCTCGCCCTCTGCACGGAGGATTGCCTCACGGCGCTCACGCTCTGCTTTCATCTGCTTTTCCATCGCATCCTGAATCGCAGCCGGCGGAATAATGTTCTTAAGCTCCACACGATTCACCTTGATTCCCCACGGGTCCGTCGCCACGTCAAGGGATGCGCGCATCTTTGTGTTGATGGTCTCTCTGGAGGTCAATGTCTGGTCCAGCTCCAAATCACCGATAATGTTACGAAGTGTGGTTGCAGTCAGATTTTCAATTGCCATAATCGGATTCGCCACGCCGTAGCAGAACATCTTTGGATCCGTAATCTGATAAAATACAACCGTATCAATTCTCATGGTAACATTATCCTTTGTAATAACCGGCTGCGGTGCAAAATCCACTACCTGCTCCTTAAGGTCCACTTTTCTTGCAACTCTGTCGATAATCGGAACCTTAAAGTGAAGCCCGGTACTCCATGTCGCCTGAAATGCGCCAAGACGCTCCACAACCATCGCTCTCGCCTGCGGAACAATCTTGATACAGGAAATCAAAAGCAATAATACAATAATTACAACCGCCGCTACAACACCCAAACCTAAAAAACTCATCTTTATTCCTCCTTATACTTTCTTACAATTAGTTTTACGCCTTCAATGTTGATTACCTTAGCCAGCGTACCGGGAGGGAGAATTTCACTCTCCTTTTCTGCTCTCACTGTCCACTCCTGACCGTTCACAACTGCCATTCCGGACTGGCTGATATTATCTACCGTCTCTGCAATCCGGATTGTTTTTCCGATAATCCCTTCGTAATTCGTCTTTTCCCTCTGTGTATTAAGAAACCTCACCGCAAAGGGCCTTGTAAAACACAGAAGCACAAAGGTTACCGCAAAGAACGCCACAATCTGCCAAATGAGCGAGACGCCTGAGATATTCAGTATCAACGCGGCCAGCGCGCCTCCCGCAGCCCAGATACTCGTAAGCCCTATTGTGATAATCTCGATAATCAAAAGGAGAATTAAAAACACAAGCCAGGCGATCGTGATATAGCTGTCCTTTACTATCATATACTCACTTCCTTTCTCTTGAGCCTATCGTAGCAAAGTCACAAAAAAGAAGCAATAGCTTTTGCGCGAATGAAGCGATTTCATGATTGAATGAAAGGGCCGTCAATCCGACGGCCCTTTCCGTTAAAATCCCATCTGTCCTCTCAGTATCTCTATATAATCGCCGATACTGATATCCATTCCGCTGTTAAAGCTTAAATCAATGCCGTCCTTCATCTGTTTCATCGCTTCCTGCGTCGTCTCGTCATTCATGTCAACGGTCGCCATCTCCTCATCGCTCAGCCCTTGAAGCTCCTGCACCATCGCAAGGCAGCACTTGTCTTTTTCCTCGTCGGAGGCAGCGTTCCATTCCGTCTTAGTCCAGTTCAGATACGGATTATCATACACGGTTCCGCTCGGCGTGTACATCTGTCCGAGAAGCTCCGTTACATCTGTATCCAGCTCAAAAAAGTCCTTAGAAAGCTCTGATACGTCATCTTCATTAATCTCATATTGCTTCTCGTCCTTATTATAATCCAGATGTACCTGATGCCGTTTCGCCTCTCCGTAGCTCTGATTTGCGATGGCATCACGGATTGCCCCGAGCATCGCGTCTCCGACTTCGTCCATGTCCTTTATGGATTGTACGGAGCTTATTACATTTTGTATAAAAAGGCTCATCACATCGGAAGGAGAAATATCCACATCCACAACATAACTGTCTCCATCTTTCTGTGCGCCGACGACCTCGTATTTGACACTTGCCAGAAGATTTTTCATTTCACCGGTAAAATCCTCTCCAAAGCTTACTCCAAGAGCCTCCACCTGCTGAAACATCGCCTCTACTTCATCCAGTGTTTTGTTATATTCTTTTTCCAGCTCCTCTTTCTCTTCCCCGACGATCTTCGCGTAATCGTCAAACTCACCCTTTGTCTGTGCCTTTAAATACGCGTCTACTGCCGCTGCCGCATCCAGTTCCTTTTTCCCGCATCCGGCAAACGCTATTGCCAAAAATACAGCTATCAGTGATATTGCCAGGGCTTTTTTCCTTTTCCTCATCATAATCTTTCTTCCTTTCTTTCTCCGGCATTACTGCTCTTTTTCTATATATTGTACCATAAAAGAAGAAAATATACTATACCTTTCGCAAAATACACAGCCTTTCGGCTGACGGCGCGGACGGACAGGAACACCCTCTCAGGTGATGGAAAGCAGCAAGGATACTCTCCCTCCATATCCCTCCTCCGATGCATTTTCTAAAATCAGCTTCCCGCCCTGCCGCCCGGCAAACCTGGACGCAGTATAAAGCCCCAGCCCCTTATGTCTCTTTTCATGCCTGCTTTTATCTCCCTGATAAAACTGTTCCGCGGCATAAAGAAGCGCATCCTCTGTAAAGCCCGGCCCTCTGTCGGTAACCCGCACCGCCAGATAGCTTTTTCCGTCCTCCGTCACCGTTTCCGCCGTAATCATAAGCGGGTGCGGCCCGTACAGTAAGGTATATTCCAGAGCATTGCTCACAATATTATCCCACGCCCTCTGAATCTGACTGACGTCGCAGACAAGACTGCCGAAAAGCGCCTCCTTTTTCTCCTCTACCCCTATTCTGCCCTCGGAATAACCGGATGCCAGTATTTTCGCTCTTTCAATCAGCTCCTCTGCCATCTGTTCCGCGGAAATACTCTCAGACTCTCCGGTGTCACTTTCCGATAGAAGCATCTCCTGAAGAAGCATAAGATAATTTTCAATCTCTTCCGCATTCTCCCTGATATAGCGGTTATATTCCCTGCCGGATTCACCCAGCGCCTCCTCGTCAAGAAGCTCGGCGTTTCCCCTGATTACCGTCAACGGCGTCTTAATATCATGTGCAAGCGCCGCCACCTGCTCCCGCTTATACTTCTCAAGCTTCCACTGCTCATTCAAAGATTCCTTAAGTGCCTCTCCCATTCTGAATAAAGATGCCAGCACCGCGTCAATCTCCCGGATATCCGAATGCTCCCTGGTGATTTCCAAATCCCGGCGCCGGATCTTTTCCGTCACGTCATTCAAAACTCTGAGTCTCCCTGAAAGCATCCCTGCAAAGCTCTTTGATACAAGCACGGTCTGTACGAAAAACAAAATGACAAATAAAAAAAGAAAACAAATATCCGGCGGGGGCAGATGCTCCCTGAAAAAGGCGTTTGCAGCCTGCGTTTTAAGAAAATATTTTATGATGCACACTTCTCCCCCGTCTCTTAAAAGGAACCGGTAATATCCTCCGCTCTCCGCAAAGATATGATTTTCTACGTACGCCTCCCATGCCCCTTTCCTGTCTGCTTTACCAAAGCTTCCATAGAGAAAGCTGCCGGCCGTGTCATACACGCCGTATTCACTTCCCGGCGGCAGAAGCGCCTCGCTGACCTCGTCCGCACTTATCAGCCTTCTTCTGTTATCGTTAATCCACCGCTCCATATAATTGGCCGGAATCACCGCCCCCGCTTTTACAAATTCATTAAAAAGAAGCAGCATAAAAAGAGCCAGTAAAATCGTACTTACAAAAAATACACAAATATATCTGATAAACAGTCCGGTCAGCGTTCGCTTTTTTCTTTTTTCCATCGGTATCCAATCCCCCATACGGTCTCAATCGGTTCACAGTGAACCCTTTTAAATTTTGCGCGGATATTTTTTACATGCTCCGTGATTACAGAGCTGTCACTGTCGCCGTCATAGCCGAATACGGCTTCATAAATTCTTTCTTTTGAAAATACCTGCCCGTGATTCATGGCGAGATACTCGCAGATTGCATATTCGCTTTTCGTAAGCTCCAGCTCTGTCCCCTCATAGAAAATTCGTTTCGCTTTGAGCTGAAACTGCACTCTTTCTACTGACACGGCATACTTTTTCTCCCGATGTTCCCTCCTTAAATGAGCCGCAATCCTTGCTCTTAACTCACCGATTCCGAATGGTTTTGAGATATAATCATCTCCGCCGATTCCGAGCCCCCGCATCAGTGCCTCCTCATCGGTCTTTGCCGTCAGAAAAAGAATCGGGCAGTCCGTAAGCCCCCGGATTTCCTCACACAGAGTAAACCCGTCCTTTTCCGGCATCATTACATCCAAAAGAATCAGCTGGTAGTCCTGAAGCTTAAGCGCTCCCACCCTGTCCGGATGACTGACTGCCGTCACCGCATAGCCCTCCTTTTCCAACGCATTTTTTATAAGTGTCAATATCCCTTTATCGTCATCAATTGCCAGTATTTTAATCATGAAACCGCCTTCCCTCATAAAAATAAAATCCTGCCGCCGATACTGCCGCAATTACCGCCGTCACAAGAAGATTCACTATGAGGCTTTTAAAAAGAAACTCTTTTTCCACATACCATTTTCCCTCTAACCAATATCTCATGAAAAAGCTTTCCCAGTGTCCGCCGTATGAGCACGGAAAGAACTGCCAAAGCCCATCTCCAAGTCCGGTAAGCATAAGCGCCGAGACAAGCGATTCTACCAATCCCATACAGAGGGAAACGCTCTTCGGCTTCCACAGGTTCAAAAAGATATGCATCACATACATGCCGACGCTGCTTATCCAGATTATAAAAACAAGCATTCCCGCAAACCGGAAATCTAACATGCACCTTTTAAGAATCAGGCAGTATCCCGCAAGAAACCCTCCGACTGCAAGCGCAACCGCAAAAAGCCCCGAAAAAAACAGAGAAAAGAATTTTGCAAGAAATGCTTTCCCCCTCCCTGCCGGCATCCCCAGAAATACGAAAAACTGATTATCCTCCTCGAGGGAAACCGACTGTACGCATACAATACTGATGATAAAAGGAAACGCCGCCGTAAGTACCATAAGATAGGCCGACAGCTCGTCCTCCCATCTGTGTGGACTCATTTTATAATAGCATAAAAATACCAGAATCCCAAATACGGGGATCATAATGTGCAGCATAAGAAGTATCGTATGACGCATTTTATAAAATTCTGCATAAACAAGTCCTGTAAATTCCCTCATCTATTCCACCGCCCGTCTTCCAAACTGCCATCGGCCAATTCCCCACAGCAGAAGAAACCATATAAGAGCGCTTATGATTCCCACGGGAATTGCCCCGGATTTTACAAGCTCCGGAGAATAAGTCACGCTTCCTGGGCGCGCTAAAAGCCCATTCGGTAAAATCCGAAGAATACAGCACATCAGCCTTGCGGGAATCGCCCCTGGAAATAGCATAAAATATGGCTGTAATGAAGCACTGAAAGCTGCAATTGCATATCCTGCCACATGAATGAGCGGCGCCGCCGCACTGCCGAAAAGCTGCTGTAAAAAAAGACAAAAAGGGACCTGCCAAAGTCCTGTGACAAGGAGGACCGCCGCTGCCGCCAGCTGACTTTCCGGCGTTATAGCAAAACGATACTTCATATGAAATACATAGGTACCGACCATCTCTGCAAGACATGCCGCCCCAAAAAGCAGGAAAACGGAAACCGTGAGCATCCGGATTCCATATAAGACTTTCCCGTCCCAGATTGTTTTCATATCTATCGGGAGACTTAAAATATTCCGGTTCTTCTGACTTTTCTCCTTTCCAGACAGCATACAGGAAACCAGGGCTGTACATCCCGGGAAAATCCCTCCATACCACCAGTTATAGCTGTCGATAATCATATAATCCATCGTAAGTATTGCGGCAAGAAAAACAGTGATAAGCGGCATCCACACCGTAAGCTTTCCTGCCGCCGTATGGCGGTTTTTTAATACCTCCGCCCGATAACATTTCCTCAGCATCATTCTTCCTCCCTTCTTCGTCCTGCAACTTCCATAAAAAGCTCTTCCAAATGCTCGCCTCCCGGCATTTCCCCCTGAAATTCGAGAACGCCGTCCGCCATAATTCCGATATAATCCGCCGTCTGTTCTATCTCACCTAAAATATGGCTGGAAACAATCACCGTAATTCCCTCCTCCGGAAATCTTCGAATCAGCTCCCTAAGCTCTCTGATTCCTATGGGATCCAGTCCGTTTACAGGTTCGTCAAGAATCAGAAGCCTCGGATGATTTAAAAGAGCAATGGCAATGCCGAGCCTCTGCTTCATGCCAAGAGAAAACTGTCCGGCACGCTTCTTTCCCGTATGGCTCAAACCCACGATCGACAGCACCTCCTCTATTCTCCTGTCGCCTTCTCCCAGCAGAATTCCCCGTACTTTCAGATTCTCTCTGGCTGTCAGATTTTCATAGACAGGCGGCGTCTCAATCAGCGCGCCGATGTCGAACAAGTCCTTTCTCGTCCACGGATGACCGTCAAACAGAATCTCACCCTCTGTCGGACGCAAAATTCCCGTCAGCATTTTAAGAAGCGTTGATTTCCCGGCCCCGTTAGCGCCAAGAATTCCATATACGCAGGCCTCCGGCACCTCCAAAGATACCGACTTTACCGCTTCCTGAGAGCGGAATCTTTTCGTTAGCCCCGTTGTTTTTAAAATAGAATGATACATAAAAAATAACCTCCTTTGCTTTACGGAGGTTATTTTAGATGATAAATATAAAGATTTTATAAGGAAAGCCGGCGCAGACTAAAAATCCTCTTCCCTAATCTTTTTCCCGATAATATCCTTATTAAACTCGGGGGGCGTAATTTTAAAATCTTTTTCTTTCTTTTGCAGCGCATATTCTTTAAACTGGAACTCGCGCAGCTTTTCAATATCAATTTCATCTATCAGGATTGTACTGTTTTTCCCTCCCTTTGTTCTGATAATATCCTTTTCCTCTGTTCTTGACGGCCTGGTAATTCTGCTGTCCCCGTAATCTGAGGAATTCACCTGAATGCAATAGCAGTGAATGTCTCTGCTCAGCGATTCTAATATATTGCTGTAATAATTCACATCCCGATTCCATTCAATTGCCACCAGAAAGTCCGCATATGCCTGAAAAAGGGAACGGTCATACACAGACGTGAGCTCATAGCAGCAGTATACCGGAAAATAGCATCCGTTCCACTTGTATAATTCATAAGTGCTTCCGGCTGCCTCTTTTAATCTGTAACCTCTGATTTCCTCCTGTTCGGCAGGTGCATAATGCTTCTTCAAATGAAACGACAGATATGCGCTTTTATGGTTCCAGTCTTCATACGGAAGTATCACCGCAGTGAGATTCAAAACTCTGTCTGCAATCTTCACATGCTCGATTCCCGTAATAACCGCAAGATTATTTCCGGCGCAGACTCTCGCCAGTGCCGTCAGCCATTCAAACGGTACAAAGGCCTCCGGCATAACAAGCATGTCTGCTTTTTCTCTGACAGCCTGATTCACTAAACCGGCAAGGTCCCTGTATCTTTCGTAGCTTCTGTTTGGCTTATCCTTTATCAGCATTTCAAAATTATTATGACTCAATTTCACATTCGCTATGGCAACCCTTAGCTTCTTTTTATGTCTGTCACCCACGGCAATATGATATAATCCGTCATTCTGAGATTTTACCTCTATTTTTTCAACTGATACGTTCCCCCTTTTAACCTGTGAATTATCTCTTTTATTATGCACATCATAATTACCGGATAAATAATTGTTTTCCTGCTTTTTATATATTTCTTTCAGATTTTTAAAGGGGCTTGCCTCCCTGAATTGTTCAATACAGGTAATCATTGAAAAATCATACATTGTAATCAGGTACGGATACAGCTTATAATCGTTTTCCCACTCACTGTCCGCCGCCTTTATAACATCATAAAATTTTGTCAGATTCATATCGTCCTCATCCGTCGGCATTTCACCTGTAAGAAGCATATCAATCGGAATCGGCATCACAGATTTATCAAGCATTCTTGTTATACAATAATTTTGTCTTTCCTCCTCCAAATCAGATTCAAAACCATAAGGGAAAAAATATTCCCTGATTTCCGGACTCATTTTCTTACATATCTTCCGAATCGTTTCCGTGCTTTTTTTCTTCCACACCAGCGCAAAGGAACGGCAGATACAGGAATGCAGGTACAGGCACAACGTATCCCTTATCAGCATGATTTCATCCGGATCACCCTTAAGTGCCTCAATCGCTTCTATAATTCTCCCTGTAAATTCTTTTACGGCCGTAAATCTCTCGTTGATGACAAAGGTCTCCATCACCTTTTCCCATGTTGTGTAGTTTTCAATCAACGTCCGTATGTCGAAAATTTTTGACACATCCTCCTCAAATTTCGTCTCTGCGCGATCCTCAATCATTCCCCCGATCCGCAAATGCTTTCCAAGAAATTTTGACAGATTAAACTTATCGACAGAGATACTTTCAATCCCTCCAAATTTATTGATGCCTGCAGAATTTCGCAGCTTATAAATTTCATTATAATTATCTTTCTGAAATATTGCCTCATCCTCCGGCATATACCGAAATTCACTTTTATTCCTGGCAATTCTTTCTTTAAAGCACGTAATCAAAGCGTCCGTTTCGCCGCTCCTGAAATAAAAAATTTTAAGCTTCTCATTTTGAATCACGATTTTTGAGTTATCATCTTTCATTGGGTTATATCTTTTATTCAGGGCATAATAACCGTCCTCTTCATCATTCTCAAATAAAGACAAGCTGCGGCTTTCGGCACACGGCAAAGCGCTGATTCCTTTCCATCTCGAGCACTGCTTTAAAAAAAATTCGATAATCTGGCCGCTTGTGACCTGATTCTTCTTTGCCAGGTTAAAGACGTCGCTGTTATGCGGGATTTTATCTACAATAAGAATATCATCAACATAACGGCCAAAATACACCGGATTCCATCCTTCTACAACTGCCTTGTCAAAATTTCTCAGACACCAGTTTGATATGACATTTGACGGAAGAAAACCGATGGGAAGAATTTTTCTCCCCGCAAATTCTTCTTCCTCAAAACATTCCGCATACCGGGCGATAACCTCTGACACAAAGTCGTTTAACGCCCTTAGGAATCCCTGATTTTCTTCATCGCTGACACCGGCATCCTCATACAGTTGGTCAAACGCTTTTTTATCCATGTCCACCGAATAAAAATAACGGCGGAAATCCATCGTTAAAATGACCACATCATGCCCCGAATCAAGATTTAAGGAAGCCTTATCAAGTGCAAAATCCCTCCAGCTTTCATACTGTTCAAAATAAGGCTCAAACAGATACGGGGAATAGGTCGGCTCTTTACTCAGCTCATTTAATAATTTTTTCCGAATCCGATTGCCGAAAGAATGATCGTATACCTTTTCATCAATCCGATATCCGATTAACATCAGCCAAAGAACACCCAAAATATGCCCTTCGACGCACATATTAATATGATACTGCTTTTCCGCTATTTCTATTTCGGGCGACACAGAATTGGTAATAACATCCTGTTTTCTTTCTGCGGTCAGTTTTTTCGGAAATACGTCGGTCCAAATCGAGTCCCAGATTTCCTGAAATAAGTTGTCTCTTTCTTCATCATCACGGAATTTATCGCAAAGCTCATCAAAATACGCATCCATATCCTCTATGGAAGCCTCAAACTCAACAATTTTATCCCGGAGAATCAATTGCGTCCTGTCAAAATAAACACTGGATTTTAATTTCTTATATGCTTTCTGAAATAAAGCCCCATTTATCTTTATCATACCGTTTCCTCTTTCGTAATTTATCTCCCGTGAAAGCTAAATAAAACGCAGGATTTCCTCCGGCCTCTCTATGATGTAATCGGCGCCGGCAGCCTCAAGCTCTTCTTTTGTTCCAAAGCCATACAGCACTCCCAGACAGTCTATACCTGCAGCATGGGCTCCGATTACATCATGCTCCCGATCACCGATCATTAAGAGCTTTGTTTTGTCTGTTATATGACACACAGCAAGAGCATAATTGATAACCTCTGTTTTTGTTCCCCGTCTCCCGTCCAATTCCATACCTGCTACATAATCAAAATAAGGAGAAAGCCCGAAATACTCTATGATTCTTCTTGCAAAGGGCTCCGGCTTTGAGGTCGCTACGATAAGCCGCTTTCCGGCCTCTTTAAGCTTCTTAACCGTTTCTTCAAAGCCGTCGTAGACACTGTTTTCAAGGATACCCCTGTCCCTGTAATATTCGCGGTAATATTCCACTGCCTCCCATGACTGCTCCTTTGAAAATCCATAGTACTCCTGAAAGGAAACAGGAAGCGGCGGCCCTATAAATTTGCGTAGCTTTTTATCATCCGTCTCCTCAATTCCGTATTTTTTTAATGCGTAAATAACAGAATTCGTAATCCCCGGCGCGGAATCTGTAATCGTCCCGTCCAAATCGAAAAAAAATGTATCATAGCTTTTCATTGCGTCTGACCTTTCCCTGAAAATTATTACTCTGTAAACTTTCAATATTAAAATTATACCTCAATCCAACGGAAATTTCCATATAAACCATCCGGACAATCTTGTTTCATTTTTTGTTTCTCAACGCCAGATTTCCGCCTCCACATTCCGCTTAAAACCAAGATAGGTTGCTGCAAAATACAATCCATATATCCCGAAAAACAGCAAAAAGGAAATCCCGAAATACTGGAATACCGAAGCCCCGATTCCAGTATAAAAAATAAACTTTTCACTGACAAACACCGCAATAATCCCTGCGATTCCTGCCGCAAATACAGCCGGACAAAGATAATACCAGAAAAGCTGCTTTCCGATTACCCCAAAAACCTCGCGCTTTCGAAGTCCGATTTTGCGAAGCACGTCATACCGGAATTTGTATTTTGCCGAATCGCTTAACTGCTGCACGGACAGAACCGTAAGCGCTACACAGACAAATACAAACCCCAGATAAAAGCAAGGAAAGACAATGGAGGACAGCATATATTTGATTTCGGGGATCAAATTGTCTCTCACAAGATTTACCGCTACATAGGTAATAATCTGGTCGGAACCGTAGCAGGAATTTGTAACCGGCTCCGGCTCCTCTTCATACGTCTCGCTGTCCATATCCAGATAACCGTAAGTTTCCCCGTCTCTTCCAATATTATCCAGA
This sequence comes from uncultured Lachnospiraceae bacterium, assembly GCA_946552115.1. Classification (GTDB taxonomy): domain Bacteria; phylum Bacillota; class Clostridia; order Lachnospirales; family Lachnospiraceae; genus CAPEBR01. The sequence goes on along the minus strand of CAMNRH010000002.1, from coordinate 105,652 downwards.
CTGCTTCCCAGTCCCTCCGGAGCCCTGCCCTTAATATCTGCCACCAGCTCCTTATAGTAAGGGCGGAGCATACCCGCATCCTCATCCGGCATAATAATCACATAATCTCCGCCGTTATGACCATCCTGAGAAAAGGATTCCGTAAAATAGCCCGCAAATGATAGTGTACCGTTTTCTCCCTTAACTGCAAGCTTATCCGAAAAATCTCCGGTTTCATTTAATACCCGCGGCTTGATATGGATTGCATACTCATCCGTCTTTAACGATACGCTTCCATAACCAAGCATTTCCCGCAGATGATTATAATCGGAAAGCTTCATATACGTATCATAACGGCAATAGGAGCCGTCATCCGTATTTTTAATCTTATCAAGATCTGCTTTTCCATCCTCTCTTCCGCTTTCCCTGAACATTGTTCCAAAGCACTTAAGATGCGTACGAAGCCACACGTTTACCTGATTCGTCCCGTTTTCATAAATGTAATAAGGATAAATCTCCTCAACTTCGGTCTGCTCTTCTAAAATACGAAGCTCCTCCGCAAAATCATATTCAACATCCGAATGATACATCTGCACATCAAAAGGGAACTTATTTTCAAGCACCCGGTTCTGATAATCGCTGAACATAATCGCCACCGTGCTTCCCAAAAACGCGATTGTAAAAAGCGAGGTCAGCGTCCCCATCGTAAACCACATTGTTTTTATTTTCGAGGAAAGCTGCCGGAATAAAAACAGATTCTGTCCTTTATAGATAAGGCTCCCTCCACGTCTGACGTAACAGATAAGAAAGGAGGACAGCCCAATATAAAAAAGATAGATGACAAGCACCAGCCCGACAAGGAATCCAATGATTGTTCCCCCGCTCCAGCCGCCGAAAACCTTTCCTCCAAAAAGAAGCCACAAGCCAAATAAAAAAAGGAACAGAACAGAAAGCGGCAAAAACCATTTTTTCACATGTTCCTGCTTCTCTTTCACTTCCTCGTTTTTATTTCCCGCATCCATAAGCTCTCTGATATTCATTTTCTTAAATTTTCTCTTACACCGTAGAAGCGCCAGAAGATAACAGCCCCCATAGCAGCATACAGTCATCAGTATACACCACCTGTTAAATTCAAGCTTAAGGTGATAATGATCCTGAAGCATCGTATAAAGCACTGCCATAATCATCTGCTGAAGCAAAAGTCCAAATACCGTTCCTACAAGAAATGCCCCTGCTCCCATAATCATATTTTCCCGCATATACAAACGGGAAATTTCTTTTTTCTTCATTCCTAACAGCAGATAAGTCCCGAACTCCCGGCTTCTTTTCTCCAGCATAAACCGTACCATATAATTAATCAGCCATGCCACAATGATAACGATAAAAAATGTGGCAAGCCCAATCATAGCCGCCATAATTCCAACCATATCAATCCGTTTTCTGATATCCGGGGAAAATAAAATACTGTTAAACGCAAACATAAGCGCCGTAATTAACACCATCGTAATGATATAGACAAGGTAATCCTTTGCCGAGCGTTTTACATTCCTGACCGCAAGCTTAACGAGCATTGGAAATCTCACCTCCCGTCAGAGACAAAACGTCCAAAATCTCATTTAAAAACACTCTCCGCTCCTTTTGTCCGCGCACTAATTCATGAAAAATCTTTCCGTCTTTCAAAAACAAAATCCGGCTGCAATAGCTTGCTGAAAAGGCGTCATGGGTAACCATGAGAATCGTTGCATGTAAAGAAGCGTTCATCTGTGTGAAAGTCTCAAGAAGCGTCTGTGCCGAGCGGGAATCAAGAGCGCCCGTAGGTTCGTCCGCAAGAAGAAGCTGCGGATGGCTGACAAGCGCCCTCGCACAGGCACAGCGCTGCTTCTGTCCGCCGGACACCTGATAGGGAAATTTATCCCTGATTTCCTCAATACCAAGCAGACGCATGATTTCCGCACATTTTTTCTTAATCTCGCTCTTCCTTTTTTTTCGAATCGTAAGTGCAAGTACAATATTTTCCTCGATTGTCAGTGTATCAAGAAGATTATAGTCCTGAAAAACAAAGCCTAAGTTATCCTTTCTGAAATCCGACAGCTTCTCCTCCTTAAGCTCCGTAATGTCGGTATTTCCATAAAAGATATGTCCTGCCGTCACACGGTCAATGGTTGCCAGCATATTAAGAAGCGTCGTCTTTCCTGACCCCGATGCTCCCATAACGCCGACAAATTCTCCGCGCTCCACCGTAAAGCTTACGCGGTCCACCGCTTTTGTAACATGGGAATCATTTCCGTAATATTTTTCTACCTCGCATACCCGAATATTGTCATACATAATTTTCACTCCCGTCTAAATTTATGATATTTATGCTACAGGCTTGTTACCTGCTTACTGTATCACATTCTTTTGACGGTTTGTATTCTGACAGATTACAGAAAGATTACAGAGTTGTAAGATTGGAGCTTTCCCTCGCATAATAATCCCCCACCGGAAATAAAAGCCTGATCCGCGTTCCCTCTCCCTCTTTTGATTCCGCGGCTATCGCAATCCCAAGCTTTTCGCACAGCACCTTGCTCAAATAAAGCCCCATTCCCGTCGACCGCTCGTTTTTCCGTCCGTTGCTTCCCGTAAAGCCTTTGTCAAAAATACGCGCACACTCTTCTTTCTTAATCCCGATTCCGTTATCCTCTACCGCAAGCTGTACGCCACGTCCGTTGATTTCCGTATAAACGCGGATATGAGCATTCTTTTCCCGTTTATATTTTACACTGTTAAGCACCAACTGATTTAAAATAAAGGAAATCCATTTTGCATCCGTATATACAGGGGTCTCACATGCAACCTCCGCCGTAACCCCGTTTTGTATCAGGTAATATTTATTTCTCATAAAGACCTCTGATACTGTTTTCTGCAAATCTGTTTTCCGAATCATGTAGTCCTTATAGACCTCATCCGACCGCGCATAATAAAGAGCCAGCTCCACAAGTGCCTCAACCTTCTGATTTAAAATGCCAATCTGCTCCATATCCTTTCTTCTATGATTTTCACAAATCAGGGAAATTCCGGTAAGTGGAGCTTTGATTTCATGTACCCAGCTTTCAATAAACTCCCGGTATTCCTTTCTCTCCTCCTCAATGATGCGGATTTTTTCAATCGCGGATTTATTGGATACGCGAATCATATCGCGGTAAATCGAATCCTCTAAGGAAACCGGAGCCGGCATAAGCTCGCCCAACAGGTATCTCTGATCCACCCGCGAAAGAAGCTTTTCCATCTGAGAAAAATATTTTCTTTTCCGATGACAGGAAACTCCTGCCGCCGCCATGACAATAAGAGACCAGCTGATTAAAATAAGAAACGTATACTCCCACGAATATCCGGTTGCATGTAAAAACCCCGACAGAAGAAACATACAGCATACGTGGAGCATCAGAGAAAAACATCTGTCCTTTATATATTCCCTCACCGTCATATCCGATACCCCATCCCCCGCTTTGTCTCAATAAAATCATATACGCCGATCTGCTCAAGCTTTCCCCGTATTCGGGTAATGTTTACACTCAGCGCATTATCGTCGATAAACACCTGATTATCCCACAAATATTCCACTATATCCCCGCGGGCGGCAATCTCTCCCTTTTTCAAAAACAGATAATGCAGAAGCTTAAGCTCATTTTTAGACAAATCCGCCTCACATCCCTCAAAGCTTATGCAGCCTCTTGCAAGATTCAGTTCCACGCCTTTATGGGAAAAAATGTATTCCTTATTTCTCTCCTCCCTCTTCGTCCGTTTTAGAACCGCCGCAATCCTTGCCAAAAGCACCGGAGGATGGAAAGGCTTCGTAATATAATCATCCCCGCCTCTTAAAATTCCGTTCAGCTCATCCATAGAGCCGGTTCTTCCCGTCACAAAAATAATCGGAACCTCTGATGACACACGTATCTCCGAGCAAATGTCAAATCCGGACTTCTCTGGAAGATTCAAATCCAAAAGAACCAAATCCGGCTCCTCGTTTAAAATAAAAGAAACCGAATCCGTAATCTGCTCCGGAACACTCACCTGATATAGCGCATTTTCTAAAAGACAAATAAGCTCCTGTCGAATCGTAGCGTCATCCTCTACAATAATAATATGCATCCTTCTCCACCTATCAATTGGGGACGGGGGAAAATTAATTTTCCCCCGTCCCCGGTAACATTTTTATTTCTCCAGTAGCGATTTTCCGCTCATTTCTTTCGGCTGCTCCATACCCATAAGCTCAATTAAGGTCGGCGCAATATCCGCCAGACATCCGCCTTCCCTTAAATGGAAAGCCGGATCTGCATTTACGAGAATAAACGGAACCGGATTGGTCGTATGTGCGGTAAACGGCTCGCCCGTCTCCTCATCAATGAGCTGCTCCGCATTGCCGTGATCCGCACAGATAAACATCTGTCCGTTTACCTCCTTTACCGCTTCTACCGCTTTTCCCACACACTCATCCACCGCTTCAATCGCCTTGACTGCCGCTGCTTCCACTCCGGTATGACCTACCATATCCGGGTTTGCGAAGTTAATAATAATCACATCGTATTTACCGGATTTAATCGCCTCTGTCAGCTTGTCGCACACCTCGTAGGCGCTCATCTCCGGCTTTAAGTCGTAGGTTGCCACTTTCGGCGATTTCACAAGAATGCGGTCCTCACCTTCATTCGGCTCCTCTACACCGCCGTTGAAAAAGAACGTAACATGAGCATATTTTTCAGTCTCGGCAATCCGGGCCTGCTTCTTTCCGTTTGCGGCAAGAAATTCACCGAACGTATTGGTTATCTCCTCCTTTACAAAGGCTACCATTTTATTTGTAATCGTTACGTCATACTCTGTAAAGCAGACATAGGTTGTTTTGACCCGTTCGCCTCTGTCAAACCCTGTAAAGCCGTCATCGCAGAAAGCTCTTGTAATCTCTCTTGCACGGTCCGGACGGAAATTAAAGAAAATAATAGAATCCCGATCCTGAATCGTTACAACGGGAGCGCCGTCTTTCATAACAACTGTCGGAAGAACAAACTCGTCTGTCGTATCCTTATCATAGGAGGCCTGAATTCCCTTCGGTCCGCTTTCCGCCGTCTCTCCTTCCCCGTAAACCATTGCCCGGTAAGCCTTCTCCACACGCTCCCAGCGATTGTCCCTGTCCATTGCATAATAGCGTCCCATAACCGTCGCTATCTCGCCGACGCCGATTTCCCGCATCTTCGCGGCCAGCTCCTCTACATATTCCTTACCGGAAGCCGGAGGCGTATCGCGTCCGTCTAAAAAGCAGTGTACATAAACCTTTTCGATCCCCTGGCGCTTTGCAAGCTCTAAAAGCCCGTAAATATGCGTATTGTGGCTATGCACGCCGCCGTCGGATACAAGGCCGTACATATGCAGCGCGCTGTTATTTTTCTTTACATTCTCACATGCCGCAAGAAGCGCCTTATTTTCAAAGAAATCCCCGTCCTGAATCGCCTTTGTTATTTTTGTCAGATCCTGATATACAATACGCCCCGCGCCCATATTCAGATGCCCTACCTCAGAATTTCCCATCTGCCCGTCCGGAAGCCCTACCGCCATACCGCTCGCATTTCCTTTTACAAATGGACACTCTGCCATTAATTTATCCATAATCGGAGTCTTTCCTTCTTTGACCGCATTCCCTTTCATTTTCTCATTCAATCCGTATCCATCCAGGATCATAAGTACCGTTGGTTTTTTGTTCATCATAAATACCACTCCTTTGTCTGTTATTTATTTTTCAAACAACCTCTCAAGCCATGCATCCGCAAGCTGCACCCACTGGGCGCACTCCGCCTGCACACCGCTTCCGTCCTCGCGTTCCACAACAGAATTCGCAAGGCTCAGTCCATGCTCTCCCTCCGGAAATATATGAAGCTCCAGAGGGATTCCCTCTTTCCGAAGCGCCATCGCCATCAAAATAGAATTTTCCACAGGTACTGTTTCATCCTCCGCCGTATGCCATAAAAAGCAGGGCGGCATCGTCCCGTCTACCTGTTTTTCAAGCGATACCTGATCCGCATACTCCGAAACCTTATCCCCCAAAAGATTTTCAAAGCTTCCCATATGCGCGTATCTGTTATCTGCGGTGATAACCGGATAGCTTAATATAACTCCCGCGGGCCTTATTCTGTCCGCGCTGATTCCGAGCGTATCCGTCATAAACTTTCGGTTCCAGAAAGCGCCGTAACTGGCTGCCAGGTGTCCTCCTGCGGAAGAGCCCTGCACCACAATTCCGGTCATGTCTATATACCATTCCCGCGCATATTCAGAAAGCACTTTTATTGCCTGACCCAGCTCCAGAACCTGTGTCGGAAAACGATGCGGCGCTGTAGAATATCGAAGTACCCCCGCATGATAGCCTTTGCTTAGATAATGCATCGCCAGCGGCTCGCCCTCACGATAGCTGGTACACTCATATGCTCCGCCCGGACAGATAAAAACGACCGGCCTCTTCTTTATCTTAAGGCTCTCATCATGCGGCATATCCTGAATATAAATTTGAAGCCTTGCATAATCTGCAGAGCCCGGCACCTGAAGCGGTATCTCCTTATAAATCATAACCACTGCCCCTTTCTTCTCTCATCGGAACCTGTTTTATCACCAGGAATTATTATACTATAATTGTTAAAAATTGAAAACTAAAAATACGGAATTGCTTTTAAAATCATCTGTCCTTTCCTTTTATCAATTTCATTCCCACAATCAATGCGACCGGAAATATAACTGCAGTCAATATCCCTCTTTTTAAATTCCCGTTCGCTAAGTTCGAAACAAATCCCACCAGTGTAGGCCCTCCGGAGCATCCGACATCTCCTGCCAAAGCAAGAAAGGCAAACAGAGCCGTCCCGCCGTTTTTCATAGAGGCGGCCGCTTTACTGAAGCTCCCCGGCCACATAATTCCCACCGACAGGCCGCACAGAGCGCATCCTGCAAGTGATAAAACCGGCGAAGGCGATAAAGAAATACATAAATAAGATGCGATACAGAGAATGCCGCTTCCCGTCATAAACTTATCCAAATCAATTTTATCTCCGTATTTTCCATAAAAGGCTCTGGCGCATCCCATCAGAACCGCAAAAGCCATGGGACCCGCAAGATCTCCTGCCATTTTACTTACCCCAAGTCCTTTTTCCGCAAATGTAGAAGCCCATTGACTTACCGCCTGCTCGCTTGCCCCCGCGCACATCATCATAAGCATTAATATCCAGAATGTTTTCTCTTTGAACAATGCTTTCATAGTCATTCCCTCTTCTCCCTCTTCCACCAGCGGAGCAATTGGGGCATTTATAAAGACAAATGCATTTAAAACCGGTATTACTGCCCATATACAGGCCAATATTTTCCAGTTTCCTATGCCGAATATTCTGAAAAATAAAGTTGACAGAAGTACGACTCCTACATGCCCCCAACAATAAAAAGAATGCAGAAGACTCATCGCCCTTTCCTTATTTTCTGTCGGACAGCTCTCCATAATCGGACTTACCAGAACCTCGATTAATCCCCCTCCTATCGCGTAAATCATAACCGCAATCAGAAATCCGGCAAACGCATCCGGTAAAAGCTCCGGTAAAATAACCAAACCTACGAGCCCGGCCGCCGAAAAAACATGTGCAATGACAATGGACAACCGGTATCCGATTTTATCCACAAAACCGGCCGACAAAAAATCAATCAGAAGCTGTACTCCAAAATTAAAGGTGATTAAAATCGTAATCTGACTTAACGGAATCTGATAATCTGACTCAAAGGTCAAAAAAAGCAGCGGCACAAAATTATTAATAATCGCCTGAACAATATAGCCTGTAAAACATGCATAAATCGTTTTCTGATATTGGTTACTCATAAAACATCCTCCTGAGATTCATTTGTATTTCACTTTTTTCGCATCCTCTGAAAATCAAGACAATATATAAGAGCCAATATTCTGAATATCTTTCCAAAGATATTGGCTCCTGTGTATTTTTTTAATCGCGATGCCGTTTTTATCTCATTTATGACATAACTTTAGCTCTTACCTTAAGCTCTGTCATATCCTTTTCAAGGTTATTGACTCTTCCTACAAGATAGTTTACTTTCACCTCATAAGCAAGATTCTTATCGGCCGCCGGAATCGCCTGATTCAGTTTATTTGTCAGCTCAATAAAATTTTCTGCCAACAGCTGTATATTTTTATCCGTCTCATTTTCAAGATGCAGTTCAATACCGTCTACTCTGCGGCTCACATCGTTAATTTCGGCTTTCATGCCCTGCATATCCGATTTCATACCCTGCATATCCGATTTCATGCCCTGCATGTCTTCTTTCATATCCTGCATATCCGATTTCATGCCCTGTATCTCCTCTTTTATGCCCTGCATATCCGATTTCATATCCCGCATCTCTGATACAATAATATTTAATTTCTCACTGTCTGTCATCATTCCCTATACTCCTTTCCGAATGTCTGCACATTCTTTCACTTCTTTTCCTGTGCTCAAATCTTCTTCCCAAATCCACCCTGAAAGTAGTTTAAATTGTATCATATCGCCCAAAAGGTGTAAACCCTGTTTTACCGGACAAAAAGGCTGCCTGTTCCACAATTCAGCAGAATAGCAGCCTTTCTTCACCTCTCACTTTTTCAGTATAATTTTTTTATTTATAGTTTACAATTTTGCCGAAGTCTGCTTTCAGAGAAGCGCCTCCTACAAGACCGCCGTCAATATCAGCCTGTGCAAATAACTCCGCCGCATTTCCCGCATTTACAGAACCGCCATACTGAATACGGATAGCGTCTGCCGTAGCTGCATCATAAATTTCGGCGATACATGCGCGGATTCCTGCGCAAACCTCTTCTGCCTGCTCTGTTGTAGCTGTCTTACCTGTTCCGATTGCCCAGATTGGCTCATAAGCAATTACCGCTTCTTTTGCCTGAGCGGCTGTCACATTCTGGAATCCAACCTTAACCTGCTGACGGATGAAGTCCATCGTTACGCCCTGCTCTCTCTGCTCTAAGGTCTCGCCGCAGCACATAATCGGTGTGAGGCCATGCTCAAACGCTTTCAATACCTTTTTATTTACCGTCTCATTTGTCTCGGCAAAATACTCTCTTCTCTCAGAATGTCCGAGAACAACATATTTTACGCCAGCATCTGTAAGCATTGCCGGAGAAATCTCTCCTGTATATGCACCACTCTCCTCGAAATACATATTTTCAGCGCCAACCTCAATATTAGAGCCTTTACATGCTTCTACTACAGGGATAATATCAATCGCCGGTACACAGAATACAACGTTGACCTCCTCGCTTGCTACTAACGGTTTTAATTCCTCTACTAAAGCAACTGCCTCACTGGGAGTTTTATTCATTTTCCAGTTTCCCGCTACAATTTTTTTTCTTGCCATTTTTATTTCTCCTTTTCACCTTTACTTGTCATTCGCTGCCGCTACACCCGGTAATTCTTTTCCTTCCAGAAATTCAAGAGATGCTCCTCCTCCTGTAGAAATGTGAGTCATCTTATCACCGTATCCAAGCTGATTTACTGCCGCCGCAGAATCTCCGCCGCCAATAATCGTAACAGCCTCTGTATCCGCAAGCGCCTTTGCAACCGCTTCTGTTCCGCGGGCAAATTTCGGCATCTCGAAGCAGCCCATAGGTCCGTTCCAGACAACTGTCTTTGCATCCTTTACCGCCTCGCAGAAAATCTTTTCTGTCTCAGGTCCGATATCAAGTCCCTGCCAGCCTGCCGGAATTTCCCCTGCCGGCACCACCTTGGAGTTTGCATCATTTGAAAAATCATCCGCAATCACAGTGTCCACCGGAAGAAGTAATTTTACGCCTTTCTCTTTTGCCTTTTCAAGCATATTAAGCGCATATTCGCAATAATCCGCCTCAAGAAGAGAATCGCCTACACTTCCGCCCTGAGCCTTGCTAAAGGTATAGGACATACCGCCGCCGATAATAAGAGTATCTACCTTATCAAGGAGATTTTCTATGACGGAAATCTTACTGGACACCTTTGCTCCGCCAAGAATTGCGACGAATGGCCTCTCCGGATTATTCACCGCATTTCCGAGGAAATCAATCTCTTTCTGCATCAAATATCCGACTGCTGCTGTATCGACAAACTGTGTAACACCCACATTGGAACAGTGCGCACGATGAGCGGTTCCGAATGCGTCATTTACAAACACATCACACAGGGAAGCCAAATCCCTGCTGAGTGCCTCTCCGTTCTTTGTCTCCTCTGCTCTGTAACGCGTATTCTCAAGAAGAACTACGTCTCCGTCTTTCATAGCTTCCACTGCCGCTTTTGCATTCGCTCCTACAACCTCCGGATCAGCGGCAAATTTTACTTCCTGTCCAAGCAACTCGGACAGGCGTACTGCTACCGGCGCAAGAGACAGCTCCGGCTTCGGCTCCCCTTTCGGCTTTCCGAGATGGGAACAAAGAATTACTTTCCCTCCGTCGGCGATAAGCTTCTTAATTGTCGGAAGCGCTGCGACAAGACGATTCTCATCCGTAATCTTACCATCGATAAGCGGAACATTAAAATCGCACCTTAAAAGAACCTTTAAACCTTTTACCTGAATATCATCTACTGATTTTTTATTAAGCATAAAAATGCCTCCTTATAAATAACATGATTAAAAATGGGTCCGGTCCCAAAAGACCGGACCCGCCTCGAGTCAATTTTTAGCCAAGCTCTGAAAAATACTTAATTGTTCTTACCATCTGGCTTGTGTAAGAATTCTCATTATCATACCATGATACAACCTGAACCTCTGTTGTGCCGTTGTCCAACGGGCAGGCCATGGTCTGAGTAGCGTCAAATAATGAACCGTATCTCATACCGACAATATCGCTGGATACGATTTCATCCGTATTATATCCGAAAGACTCATTGGAAGCTGCTTTCATAGCCGCATTGATCTCGTCAACTGTTACATTGCCCTCAACAACCGCCGTCAGGATTGTAGTAGAACCTGTAGGTGTCGGGATTCTCTGAGCCGCACCGATTAACTTGCCGTTAAGCTCCGGAATAACAAGTCCGATTGCCTTGGCTGCGCCTGTGCTGTTCGGCACGATATTAACTGCCGCTGCACGGGATCTTCTTAAATCGCCCTTTCTCTGCGGTCCGTCAAGTGTCATCTGATCACCTGTATAAGCGTGGATTGTACACATAATACCGGACTTGATTGTTGCGAGGTCATTAAGAGCTTTAGCCATCGGCGCCAGACAGTTTGTTGTACAGGAAGCCGCTGAAATAACAGTATCCTCTGCCGTAAGCTTATCATGATTTACATTGTAAACGATAGTCGGAAGGTCATTGCCTGCCGGTGCGGAGATAACAACTTTTCTTGCGCCTGCCTTAACATGTGCGGAAGCTTTCTCTTTGGATGTGTAGAAACCTGTACACTCCAGAACAACATCAACGCCGATTTCTCCCCAGGGAAGCTCCTCTGCGTTTGCTTTTGCATAAATCTTAATTTCTTTTCCGTCAACAATAATAGAATCCTCTGTCGACTCTACCTTGTCACATAAAGCATATCTGCCCTGAGATGAGTCATACTTTAACAGGTGAGCAAGCATCTTAGGAGATGTAAGGTCGTTAATTGCAACTACTTCATATCCCTCCGCTCCAAACATCTGTCTGAATGCAAGACGTCCAATACGTCCGAATCCATTAATCGCTACTTTTACTGCCATGATTAATTCCTCCTAAAGTTTTCTTATTAACTGGCTACGCAGTCATTATATTGTGAATTCCCTAACTTTGTTAAAGAATCATCAACCAAGTGTTATTGTACTAAATCTCGTACAAAAATTCAAGTGCCTTTTCCATATTTATGGAAGATACGGGTATTTTTATGCAAGCCGCTTAAAAAAATCCAATTTTTATCGGAAATCTGCATAAAAGTCTTATAAAAAATTTCATCAGCATATTTTTTTAAATACAGCCTCTCTGTCTTTAAATTCCGTATAATACCGGAAGCCGCATTCCTTTAAAATATCCGGCGCCTTATAGAAATCATACGCGATATGCTCAGGCTTATGTCCGTCGGCTCCCACGGTAATCACCTCGCCGCCAAGTTCTCTGTAACGCCTGAGCACATCCGGATGGGGATGCGCAAACGAAAGCCCGTACTTAAGCCCCGCCATATTAAGCTCCAATCCCTTTCCTCCTGCAATCAATGCACGAAGAATCTCATCTATTAAGTCCGCATACTTTTTATAAGAATACTGCGCTTCCTTTTCTTTCCCGTAACGCACCACATAATCCAGATGCCCGAGTACGTCAAAGGAGCTGTCAAGCTCTATGTCTCTTAATGTTTCTTCAAACGTCATTCGGTACATTTCCTCATCCGTATATTTTTTCTGCAGTGTACCGAACGCAATATCCTTTTTTTTGACAGAATGTACCGAGCCGATTACAAAATCAAAGGGATGCCTTTTCACAAATTCCGAATAATAGGATGCAAGATGCGGCTGAATTCCCAGCTCCACACCAATCCGTACGTCTATCCGTCCCCGGTATTTTTCTTTCAGAGACGTAAGCACACGAAAATAATCCTCCGGCGCAAAGATATCCTCCGGTCCCCAATCCATATTATCCTTGTCGTAATGATCCGTGAAACATATCATCTCAAGCCCTTTTCCAAGCGCTCCGACAATCATGTCCTCCGGCTCTGAATCCGAATCACTGGAAAAGACTGAATGCATATGCACATCTGCTCTCATTATTTTCTCCTCTCCTTATATGTCACCTTACACAATCGTTCCCCCGCCAAACACGTAGTCTCCGTCATACAGCACCAGTGCCTGCCCCGGAGCAGCCGCTCTTATCGGCTCATCAAAAGTGCAGAAAAGCTCGTCCTCTTTTACCTGCTCCGCAATGCACCATGCACCTTTATGGTTATAACGGATTTTTGCCCGCAGCCGTTTTTTTCCGTCAAGCCCGGATACGGACATATACTGAATTCCTTTTGCCCTTACATGACGGGACATCGCTTCCTCCCCGCTTCCAATCACGACCTCGTTTGTCTCCGGACGTATTTCAATCACAAACACCGGATGCCCCATAGACAGGCCCAGTCCCTTTCTCTGCCCTACCGTATAATGGATCATTCCCTTATGCCTGCCCAAAACGGTTCCGTCCGTCAATACGAAATTACCCGGACACACGCTCTTAAGTGCATGCTTTTCTATATAAGCCGCATAATCGCCATCCGGCACAAAACAGATATCCTGACTGTCAGGCTTTTGCGCAACCAAAAGGCCGAGACGTCCGGCCGTTTCCCGCACTTTCTCCTTTGTGTATTCCCCTAACGGCATAATAGTCCTTTTTAGCTGCTCCTGTGTCAGGTTATAGAGGGCGTAAGTCTGGTCTTTCTTTCCCGATAAAGCCGTGCGGAGCGTATATCTCTGATTTTCAAGCCTTACAACTGATGCATAGTGACCCGTAGCGATGTAATCCGCCCCGATTTCCAGACTTCTGTTAAGAAGCGCCTCCCATTTTACATGCCGGTTACAGGCAATACATGGATTGGGCGTCCGGCCCTCCAGATATTCCCGGATGAAATAATCGATAACCTCTTTCTTAAATTCCTGCCGGAAGTTCATAACATAATGAGGGATTCCAAGCTCCCCTGCCACTCTTCTTGCATCCTCCACAGCGCTCAGGCCGCAGCAGCCGCTTTCCTCCCGCGATATCCCCTCCTGCCAAATCTGCATCGTAACTCCTATGACTTCATAGCCTTTTTCCTTTAAAAGCCATGCGGCAACCGACGAATCTACCCCTCCTGACATTCCTACAACTACCCGCTTTTTCATATAGCCTCTCCAAAAATTTTCCCGGAATATAGCCGAAAACAGATTAATATTCCTCTTCTTCCGCTTCCTCGTCCTCATGAATATCAGACTTCGGTTTTTCAAGTCCCTCAATCTTAATGCCGTGCTTTTCAGCATAGTCCCAAAGCGCCGCGTGAATCGCCTCCTCTGCAAGAAGCGAGCAGTGTACCTTTACCGGCGGCAGACCGTCTAAAGCCTCCATCACTGCCTTATTTGTCACCTGCATTGCCTCCTGAATGGATTTCCCTTTCACAAGCTCCGTCGCCATGCTGCTCGTTGCAACTGCGGCTCCGCATCCAAAGGTTTTAAATTTCACATCGCGGATGATCCGGCTTTCATCAATGTCCAGATAAATTCTCATAATATCTCCGCACTTTGCATTTCCTACTGTTCCTACACCGCTTGCATTCTCTATTTCTCCGACATTTCTCGGATGTTCAAAATGATCCATAACCTTTTCTGAGTACATAGATTCCAATCCTCCTCTTCTTTTTTATCCTTTCATAAAATACGTCTGCCTGTTATTTTTCCTGATAAAATCCTCATACAAAGGCGACATATTTCGAAGTCCCGACACTATCTCCTTAAGCGCCTCCACTACATAATCCATCTCTTCCTTTGTCGTATCCTCGCCGAGTGTCAGTCTTAAGGAACCATGTGCAATCTCATGGGGAAGACCAATCGCCAGAAGCACATGGGACGGATCCAGAGAACCCGATGTGCAGGCCGAACCGCTGGAACCGCAGATACCTTTCATATCCAGCCGGATAAGAAGAGATTCCCCCTCAATAAACTGAAAGCTAAAATTTGCATTATTCGGGAGCCGCTTTGTCCTGTGTCCGTTCAGACGGCAATACGGAATCTCTGCAAGCACTCTGTCAATCAGATAATCCCTGAGTTTTTTTTCTTTCTCAGTCCGGGTCTTCATCGTTTTTAGCGCACGCCTGACAGCTGTACCAAGTCCGATAATCCCCGGTACGTTTTCCGTACCTGCCCGGCGCTTTCTCTCCTGAGCTCCGCCGTGAACAAAAGAACGTATCTTTACCCCTTTGCGGATATAGAGAAAACCGATTCCTTTCGGTCCGTTTAATTTATGGCCGCTGGCACTTAACATGTCGATATGGTATTCATCTACATGAATCGGTACCTGTCCAAACGCCTGTACCGCGTCCGTATGAAATAAAATCCCAT
Organism: uncultured Lachnospiraceae bacterium; assembly: GCA_946552115.1. Lineage (GTDB taxonomy): Bacteria > Bacillota > Clostridia > Lachnospirales > Lachnospiraceae > CAPEBR01. Next base: position 90,624 of record CAMNRH010000002.1, on the reverse strand, counting down.
GTGCAAGCGCAATCTCACCAATCTCTTTCATCGGCTGAAGCGTCCCAATCTCATTATTTGCATACATAACAGAAATTAAAATCGTTGTCGGACGGATTGCCGCTTCCAAATCCTGAAGCTTTACGACGCCCTCTTCATCCACATCCAGATAAGTTACCTCAAAACCTCTCTTTTCCAGATATTCACATGTATGCAAAATTGCATGATGTTCAATCTTGGTCGTAATAATATGGTTTCCTTTCTCCCCGTATGCTTCTGCCGCCGCCTTAAGCGCCCAGTTGTCGGCTTCCGAACCCCCCGCCGTAAAATATATTTCATTTGATTTTGCACCGAGCGCGTCCGCGATAATTTCCCGCTGCATATTCACCGCATTTTTATTTTGGGAAGCGAAGCTGTACACGCTGGATGGGTTCCCGTAATTTTCCGTAAAATAAGGAAGCATCGCCTCCACAACCTCAGGCGCCGTCCTTGTCGTCGCCGCATTATCCAAATAAATCAATTTCTCCATGATTCATTCCCCCGTTTCTTTGTTTTTATCTATTAATTGCATTTATAATTTCCATACTCACCGTCCGGATTCATTTTCCTGCTTTCCTTTACAAGCTCGTCCAGCCTCATTTCATCTACCGTCCGGTTAATACTTTCATTGATTTTCTGCCATACATACTTTGTCACACAGCTGTCCGACGCCATACAGCCCTCTTCCGAATAAAAGGCGGCACATCTGACCGGTTCAAGGTTTCCCTCCAGTGCGCGCAGAATATCTCCGACGGATATATCTTCCATGTCCCGCGCCAAAACATATCCTCCTCCTGCGCCGCGGATACTTTTTACGAGACCGGCTTTTTTAAGAAGCGATACAAGCTGCTCAAGATACCTCTCTGAAATTCCCTGTCTCGCGGCAATACTGCTTATAGACACCGGCTCCTCCCCGCTGTACCTTGCCATATCAATCATCGCACGAAGTCCGTATCTTCCTTTGGTTGACAGCTTCAAATCCTCACCCTCTCCCAATTCCTAGTTTAACGCTAGGAATTTTCTTTCTGTAGAATATCACTTCCTTTTAGTTCTGTCAAGTCCCGCTAAAGAATATCTTATAGTAATATCTGTTTCGGAGTTATCCTATGTCCAGAAAACACACCATCATAAAAGGAACCTTTATCCTGACTGTCACCGGATTTGCGACCCGCTTCATGGGTTTTTTTTACCGCATCTTTTTGAGCCATACTTTTGGAGAGGAGGGTGTAGGCTTATATCAGCTTATCTTTCCTGTCTACGCTCTCTGCTTTTCCTTAACGGCAGCCGGCATTGAAACAGCTCTCTCACGCTGCGTTGCGAAACGGCTTACCTGCGGGCAAAAAAAAGAAGCCCGTGAGCTTCTCTATACCAGCCTGATTTTCACCGTGGCGCTTTCCTGTATTGTTACTGTTCTTCTGCAATATTATGCGCCTTTCCTGTCCGAAAGATTTTTGAAAGACGAACGCTGTACCGAACTTTTAATTCTTCTCTCCTATGCCTTTCCGTTTGCCGCAGTGCACAGCTGCATTGTCGGATACTATCTGGGAGAAAAGGAAACCGGTGTCCCTGCCGTTTCACAGCTCATTGAGCAGAGTATACGGATTTTATCCGTATATCTCATTTACCGCTTTTCCCTCATCCGCGGAAACCGGATCGATATAATTGTCGCCGTTGCGGGACTGATTACCGGAGAAATAGCTTCCTCCCTTTACTGTCTTAAGCGTCTTCGACGAGGCCCCTTTTTGTCATCTCCTCCGTCGCTTAAGCTCTCCTCTTTTTTCCGGTACGGAAAAGAACTTTTATTCCTGTCATGCCCGCTGACCGCCAACCGGGTGCTCCTCAATCTTTTACAAAGCATAGAATCCATTTCCATTCCAATCCGGCTTCAGATATATGGAATGCTAAGAGGAGACGCCCTTTCAACCTACGGAGTTTTAACCGGCATGGCAATGCCCTGCATCCTGTTTCCATCCGCCATCACCAACTCCGTATCCACTATGCTTCTTCCGACAGTAGCGGAAATTCAGACGCTGAACAACAAAAAGGAAATGTCCTCCATCATCCAAAAATCCGTCTATTGCTGTATTTTTCTTGGCAGCGCCTGCTGTGTATTTCTTCTCGCTTTCGGAGACTGGATTGGAACATTTCTCTTTCACAGTCCTTTAGCCGGAAATTTCATTACCGCTATGTCATGGCTCTGTCCGTTTCTGTATACAAACAATACCTTAATTAGTATTATTAACGGAATCGGAAAAACCTATCTGTCCTTTGCAATCAATTCCGTAAGTCTGGGAATTCGGATTTTCAGTGTATTTTTCCTTATCCCTCTATACGGAATTTTCGGATACCTCTGGGGACTTCTGGCAAGCCAGATATTCATTTTCCTTTTCTGTCTTGGATATATGCGCCGATATATACACCGATAAATACCGGGAGCCGAAACAACGGCTCCTTTTACAGTGTTCTAAGAAACATTTTTACAATAACCGGATTTACATAGCATTCCAGTAAAATACCCGTCAGCATAAACAGTGCAAAACACACTGTTTTTGACACGTTCCACCGCACCGCCGGATACGCAAACAAAAACCACAGAAGCATCAAATATCCGGCAACATAACAGATAAACTGCGGCAGCAGACAGAGAAGGCACAGTATAATTCCTTTAACCCCCATCTTCATCACCGCCGTAACAAGAATCATGCCGCTTGAAAAGCCTGTCCATACAATGTAGGCAAGCGCCGCTCCTTTTCTAAGCTTCGTACAGCCGGCTGCAAACAGAAGCATAACCGGAAGCAGTCTCAAATACGCCGCATACCATAGAAATTCTGCTGTATTAAGCTCCATCTGTACATATTGCTCCAAAAAATAGTCATCCAAAATCCCAATACTTGCTATGTAATCCCCCGATACAAGATTTGCATATAGAATACCGATAAAAAAACCCGCCATATAACATAAAACAAAATACTTTTTGTTTTCCCGTATCTTCACCCCAAAAACCTCCTCAGCCAAGATACTTCATTATATGCCGGGTATTTTAATATATTCTTATTTCACATATTTATCTGCATAGGCAAGAACCGCAGATACGGTCTTGGAATCCTCTATCTCTCCCGAGTAGATTTTTTCTTTCAATTCCTTAAGCGTATACGCTTTTACAGTTACGTATTCTCCTTCATCAAGCTTCTGCTTTGAGGGCATTAAATCCTTTGCCACAAAAATATCTATCTTCTCATTACAAATTGCTACTGTCGTGCGCAGTGTTATCAGCCATTCCAGATTCTCAGATTTATAGCCTGTCTCTTCCTCAAGCTCTCTTGCCGCACATTCAATTCCCGGCTCCTCTTTCGTGTCAAGCTTTCCCGCAGGGATTTCAAGCGTATAACGGTCCAGTGCATTGCGAAACTGCGTTACCATCAGAATCCGTCCGTCCTCCATCACCGGAATAACCGCTGCCGCGCCGTTATGGTGGATATAATCCCATTCCTCCGTACTCCCATTTGCAAATTCCATATAATCCTTATAAACATCCACAACTGTACCATGATAAGCAAGCTCTCTTTTCACACGTCTGATTTCTTCACTCATTTCCATTCCCTTTCCTTTCAATTACCGGTAATATATAAAAGCCTGAAAATCCGGGTATATTAAACATCGAATTTTCAAGCTTTCATCTACATTTATCTTCTACTTGGCATAGTCTGTAACACGTGATTCCCGTATTACATTGACCTTAATCTGACCTGGATACTCAAGCTCATATTCAATCTGCTTTGCGATATCTCTGGCCATTAATACCATATCTGCATCAGATACCTGCTCTGGAACTACCATAACACGAATCTCTCTACCTGCCTGAATTGCAAAAGATTTCTCCACACCCTTAAATTGATTGGTGATTTCTTCTAATTGTTTCAACCTGTTTGTGTATGTTTCTAACGTTTCCCTTCTTGCACCCGGACGTGCTGCAGAAATCGTATCCGCCGCCTGTACTACGCATGCAATCAAAGTTTCCGGTTCTACGTCGCCATGATGAGCCTCAACCGCATTAATAACCGTTGCCGATTCCTTGTACTTTCTACAGAGATCAACACCAATCTGAATATGAGAACCCTCTACATCATGGTCAATCGATTTTCCGATATCGTGCAAAAGACCTGCTCTCTTTGCCACTCTGACATCAAGACCAATCTCGCCGGCAAGAAGTCCTGACAACTGAGCCACTTCCGCAGAATGCTTCAATGCATTCTGACCGTAGCTTGTCCTGAACTTCATCCGTCCCAAAAGCTTAATCAGCTCCGGATGGATCCCGTGAACGCCCACTTCCAGCGCCGCCGCTTCTCCTTCTTCACGTATCATTGCTTCTACTTCTTTCTGCGCTTTTTCAACCATCTCCTCAATTCTTGCCGGATGAATACGTCCGTCGACAATTAATTTTTCGAGCGCAATTCTTGCAACTTCTCTTCTTATCGGGTCAAACCCTGATAATACTACAGCCTCCGGGGTATCGTCAATAATCAGCTCAACACCTGTCATTGTCTCCAACGTACGGATATTGCGCCCTTCTCTTCCGATAATTCTCCCTTTCATCTCGTCGCTTGGAAGCTGAACAACCGAAATTGTAGTTTCTGCCACATGATCTGCCGCACAGCGCTGGATTGCAGTAACAATATACTCTCTTGCCTTTTTGTCTGCATCTTCCTTCGCCTGAGCTTCCAGCTCTTTTACCAGCCTGGCTGTATCATGCTTTACATCATCTTCAACAGTTTTTAACAAATATTCTTTTGCCTGTTCGGAGGTAAGTCCTGAGATTCTTTCTAGTTCCTGTACCCTTTGCTTACTCAGCTCGTCGACTTTCAGTTCGCGCTGACGTAAATGTTCTTCCTTTGCTGCAAATCCCGCTTCACGCTTCTCAATTGCATCCGCCTTTTTGTCCAAAGCCTCTTCCTTGGAAAGTACACGCTTTTCATACCGTTGTAGCTCTGCTCTGCGTTCCTTCGTCTCTTTCTCAAGCTCATTTTTATTCTTGATAGACTCTTCCTTAATTTCCAAGAGAGACTCCTTCTTTTTCGCCTCGGCCGTTTTTACTGCGTCATCAATAATTTCTCTCGCCTTGCTCTCCGCATTTCCAATCTTGCTTTCCGCATTTTTTCTCAAATTGGAAACCGTAACAAAATGACTGACAACCGCCGCTGCAATGACAAGCACAACAACCGCTACAGCAATCATGATTCCATTCGGCACAGGAGCACCTCCTTATTTAGTTTTCATTGTACAAATACAACACCTAAATTCTATACTTTTTTCGGACAAATGTCAAGCACCAGTTAACCATTCTCCAATGCACGGCATACATCGTCATAGGAAAAACCCTTACGCATCAAATATGCCATAAATTTTTGCTTCCCCTCATAAGAGGCCTCACCCGGAACATAACGGCGCTTTCTCATGAGCTTCTCAATTGCCAGCACAGCCGTCTCTTTCTCATAACACTCCTCCATCGCCCGTTCGATATCCTCATCGGAAACCCCTTTCCCTCTCAGAAGCATCACGATTTCTTTCCTGCTTTTTTTGTCCTTTCGGTGATCGATAAAATTCCTCGCATAATTGATATCATCGACATAGCCAAAGGATTTTACATAAGCGAGCGCCTCTTTAACAATATCCTCCGGATAGCCTCCCTGCTTTAATTTTTCCGTAAGCTGTGATTCTGTTCGCCCCATAGCATTCAAAAGATGCATAGCCCGAAGCTTCGCCCGCTTCGTGAGAATCTCACCCCGGATTTTCTCATAAGCCTCTTCAGAAAGCTTCTGCCCTTCTATTACGTGATAACGAGACAGTTCGCCTTTGTATAATACAAAGGCGAACTGTCCGTCTATGTACACCTTATATTTCGTCTTTGTCACAGCCTCTGTCCTTGTGACAACCATCTGCTACTCCTCTGCCTTTTCTTCTTTTTTCTTCTTTCCTGCCGGTTTCTCTGTCTGCTCCGGCCCTGCTTTTTCCCCTGACGCGGCTCCGTCAAAGTTGTAGTGCGCACGAATTTTTGCATCCAGAATCTCCATCGCCTCTTTATGCTCGGAAAGATAGATCTTTGCATTCTCCCGTCCCTGTCCGATTTTATCACCGTTATAAGAAAACCACGCGCCGCTCTTATTCACAAGCCCAAGCTCCACTGCAAGATCCAAAATGTCCCCTTCCCTGGAAATCCCTTTTCCAAACATAATGTCGAATTCCGCTTCCTTAAACGGAGGGGCAATCTTATTCTTTACAACCTTGACGCGGGTTCTGTTTCCAATCATCTCCCCGCTCTGCTTCAGCGTTTCGATTCTTCTGACATCCATCCTTATTGAGGCATAAAACTTTAGTGCCCGTCCTCCGGTTGTCGTCTCCGGATTTCCGAACATTACACCTACCTTTTCACGAAGCTGATTGATAAAGATTACAACACAGTTAGACTTGCTGATAACCGGCGTAAGCTTCCGAAGCGCCTGAGACATCAGCCTTGCCTGAAGACCCACATGGGAATCTCCCATATCGCCTTCGATCTCCTGACGCGGCACAAGAGCGGCTACCGAATCTATTACAACAATATCCATCGCTCCTGAGCGGACCATCGTCTCCGCAATCTCAAGTGCCTGATCTCCGCTGTCTGGCTGCGAAATGTACAATTCGTCAATATCTACTCCGATATTTTTTGCATATACGGGATCCAGCGCATGCTCCGCATCAATGAAGCCCGCAATGCCTCCCCTTTTTTGAACCTCCGAAATCATATGAAGCGCAACCGTCGTCTTGCCGCTTGATTCCGGTCCGTAAACCTCTACGATACGCCCTCTCGGAACACCGCCCAGGCCAAGCGCAATGTCCAGGCTTAAGGCTCCTGTCGGAATCGTCTCCACGGCGACCTGCGCCGCCGGATCACCCAATTTCATAACGGTTCCTTTTCCAAAATCCTTTTCTAATTTCGCTATCGCAGCGTCTAACGCTTTTTTCTTATCCTCATTACCTGCCATGATTAATTCTCCTTTTCGTTTCCGAACGAATGTTCGTAATCTGTTAATATAGTATTATAATTGTCCGAAATTGTCAATAGCAAAATAATGAAAAAAAGAATAGAAATATTACCCTCAACAAAATTACTTTAACATGGGACGCCCCGCACGTCAAGGTTTCCCTGCATCTCTATCACAATAGCCTCACATGACCGCAAAATAAGCGTCTTACCCTGTAATTCCTTTCGCTCCATATTTGCAAGCAGCACAGACCCCGGCGCACTTTCCAGCGCAATCTCCTTTTCCGTTCTTCCAAAGTTTGTAAGTACCAGCGCTTTTCTGCTCCCTGCTATTCTGTAAAATGCTAATACGCCCTTCAGATTTTCATACACCGGAACAAACTCACCGAATACAAATACCTCTTTCCATTCCCTGTTCTTTCTGAGGGCAATCAGGCTGCGGTAATAATTCAGAACCGAATGCCTGTCCTTCTCCTGTGCCTCCACGTTAATTTCCTTATAATTATCATGAACCCGAAGCCATGGCGTCCCTGTCGTAAAGCCTGCCTGAGATCCGTCATTCCACTGCATCGGCGTACGTGCGTTATCTCTGCTATACCGGGCGCAGGCCTTAAGCGCTTCTTCTTTCGTAAGTCCCGCCGCAAGCGCCATATGATACTGGTTTTTCGTCTCCAAATCATCATATTCACAAATATCGCCCATAGGGCAGTTTCTCATTCCGATTTCCTGTCCCTGATACAAAAACGGGATTCCCCGAAGCAAAAGATTTACTGTCCCAAGCATTTTAATCCCGTCCGGATTTCTTGCATACTCCGGAAGATAACGGCTTGCTCCCCGGGGTTCATCATGGTTCTCAATAATATTTGCAAGAAAGACACGTCCCTGTCCCTCAAGCTGCGACGTGATAATTGTCGCTTTCCATTTTTCGAAATTCACAGGCTTCATATCGTACCATCCGTGCGCTCCCTCCTGCGCCTGCACATGAGGTGCAAAATCAAACATTGTCGAAAAATACCCGTCGTCCCCGACAAACTTTTCAAGTTCCCCCTCTTTCATATTAAATACTTCTCCCACCGTAAACGCATGATGAGGTGCAAAAGCCTTTTCTTTCATTTCCCCTAAAAATTCTCCGATTCCTTCCGCCGATTCAATCATTTTCGTTCCGGTATACAGTCCGTCCGGCCCGTCTGCTGGAAAGTTCGGAAAGGAAATGTCCTTTTTAATATTAATAATCGCGTCAATTCGAAAACCCGCAATTCCTTTTTCGAGCCACCAGTTAATCATTTCATATATTTTCTCCCGTACCGCCGGATTTTCCCAGTTCAGATCCGGCTGCTCCTTAGCAAACATATGAAGATAATAAAGCCCGGTTCCCGGCACCTCCTCCCAAATGCTTCCTCCAAAATAAGAACGGGCATTATTCGGCCTTTCTCCATTTTTACCCTTTATAAAATAAAAATAATTTCCATATTCCCCGCAGGGATCCTTAAGTGCCGTCTGGAACCATTCATGCTTATCGGAGCAGTGATTCACTACCAAATCCATCACAATTCCCATATCCCGTTTCTTTGCCTCGGATAAAAGCTCCTCAAACTCCTCCATTGTTCCGAACTCCTCACCGATTTTATAGTAATCGGAAATATCATATCCCTGATCCACGAAAGGAGACTGATAAATCGGAGACAGCCATATCAAATCAATTCCAAGCCGCTTTAAATAATCAAGCTTTTCAATCACTCCTCTTAAATCTCCGATACCGTCTCCGTTACTGTCGTAGAAGCTCTTTGGATAAATCTGGTATACCACCTTATCGTTCCACCATTTTTTCCGCATCATCAGTACCTCCTGTCATTTATCTGTTCCTGTTCTTTTTCAAAAGCAAAGCTGCTTCAAGATTTGCCTGAAACACCATCCGAAATCTCTTTTTCCGACTTCCTTAAGGGTCGCAAGCCGGTAGGATGCAAGGGCTTCTCCTTTCAGCATATACGTAACCTCTCCCGCATATACGCCTTTTTTTACCGGAGCCTTGAAACCTTTTTCCGTCTTCCTTGTAACCTCTACTGTCTCATCCGCACGCAAAAGAACCAAAAGCTCTTTCCTGTCCTTACAATCATTCAGGCTTTCCTCCTCAAGTCCTATTGGAACAACCGCATCTTTCTCATAGATATCCGTCCCGGAAATACCGCCTTTCACCGGAACCTCCTCTGCCGGAACCTCCTCCCACACGTCCCGGTATTCATAATTGGCAAGTCCGTATTCCATAAGCGAACGGGTATCTTTCCATTTATACCCTTTATGATTCGGCCAACCGCAGGCGAGAAGCGCCACAATAAACGTCCTTCCGCTCCGCTCTAAGGCCCCCACATAGCAGTATCCTGCGTCTGCGGTAAATCCTGTTTTTCCGGACAACGCACCCTCCATCATACCCAGAAAGGCATTATGGTTATTACAGGAAAAGGAACGATTCTTTTTCATATCTGTAAACTGATAGCTCCCTGTCCTTGTAATTTTTAAAAATTCATCCTTTTCCGGGGAGTCCATAATACAATACTTCATAATTCTTGCAAGATCGGAAGCCGTCGTAGAATGAATTCCGCCGTCATCCTCCCCATCCAATCCGTTTGGCGTGACAAAATGAGTATCCCGGCATCCAAGCTCCTCTGCCTTTTCATTCATCAGCACCGCAAATTGTTCCACCGTTCCGGCAATTCCCTCCGCGACAATAACTGCGCTGTCATTATGGGATTCCAGCATGAGAGAATAAAGAATGTCCCGGATATAGTACCGCTCTCCCGCACGGACACCCAGATGTACCTCCGGCTGTCCGGCGGCATAAGAGGAAGCTTCCGCCACCTGATCGCCTTTCATATTCTCCAATGCCAGAATACAGGTCATAATCTTTGTCGTACTTGCCATCGGACGCTTCTTATCCGCTTCCTTTCCAAACAAAATACGCCCGCTGTCTGCATCCATAAGAACCGCCGACTGGGCGTAAAGCTGTTCTGGTTCATTCACCGTCTCCTGTGCCTGTACGGGAACACGGCACGCCCATACGGACAGAATGCACACCAGACTGATGACACTCATCCATTTTTTTTTCATTACACGCACCTACACTACCATATTACAACAATGTATGATGCAGCCGTTTTATTTATACATTAAGCCGGAGCTGAATTTCCTCCTCCGCCTCTACTTTAAAGCTCTCTACCTGCTCCGGATTTATACTCGGCAGCTCGTCCACCGAATGAATACTGAACCTTCTTAAAAATTCCTCTGTTGTTCCGAACTGAATCGGCTTTCCCGGAGCATCCAGTCTTCCTACCTCACAGACAAGATTATATTCCACCAGCTTATTTACCGCATGATCTGATTTTACACCTCTGATTTTCTCTATCTCAAGCTTTGTGACCGGCTGCTTATAGGCGACAATCGAAAGCGTTTCCAGAAGCACGTCTGTAAGAACATACTTTCTTGGCTGCTTTGCAACACGAATCAGATATTCATACATCTCAATTTTCGTACACATCTGAAAAGAATCCTCAAGCTCTATAATATGAATGCCTCTGTTATCCGCCCTGTATTTATCCTGCATCTGATGGATAATTTTTCTGGTCGTCGCTTCGTCATGCCCGATAGCAGCGGCAATTTTTCCAAGCTCTACAGATTCTCCCATTGTAAACAGGATTGCCTCTATAATACTCTCCAATTTATTAATCTCCACCTGTTCCATGTTCCCTTTCCTACTCTCATATTTATGTATGTATGACACCAACAGATTTCTGCTTATCTTTCCGTATCAGGATACCGATGTAATCCGAATATCCTCAAAGGGCTGTTCCTGCAAAATGGAAATGACACCCTCTTTCATAAGCTGTAACACTGCCAGAAACGTTACGACAATCTGCACCTTCGAGCTCTGCCTTTCCAAAAGCTCCCGGAATAAAAAGCTTTTATGCTCCGCTGCATATTCCGCGACATAGATAAGCTTTTCCGGAAGCGTTACCTCCTCTTTCTCAAGCTTTCCGAATTTACTGCGGACAGGATCGATCTTATCTGCCTGCCGCTTCATTACATCCCGAAAAATATGATTTAATTTCGCTAAAGTAAGATCCCCCAAAAGCTCATCCATATCAATCGGCTGTACATACTCCAGCACCTCCTCAGGAATCGTCGGCGCCTTATATAAAGAACGCTCCCCGTCAACCTGCCGGTCTTTCAGCTCGTACGACATATATTTGTACATCTTATATTCCAAAAGCTGAGCAACAAGCTCCTGTCTCGGGTCATCCTCCTCGCCCTCCTCATTCAGCTTTTTCGGGAGAAGCATCCTGCATTTGATATCCAGAAGTGTAGCCGCCATAACGAGGAATTCACTCATAACATTCAAATCCTCTTTTTCCATCGCCCGGATATAGTCCATATACTGATTCGTAATCTCCACAATCGGAATATCATAAATGTCAATTTTATTTTTATCAATCAGGTGCAAAAGCAAATCAAGCGGCCCTTCAAACACCTGAAGTTTTACCGGAATTCCCATATGTATCCCCTTACACTGCGACGTTAGGATCAAAAAGCCGTGCGTGCACGAATTCCATGACCTTTTGACCCCGGCACCCTATTATACAAGATTTCTCTCTGTTTCACAACCCTTAGAATTCTAATACGACAAGCTCCGCCGAATTAAAGAGGCGGACGGGTATCGTATGGCTCCCGAGACCTCTGCTTATAACTGCCGCCTGCTCTCCTTTCCGGTGGTATCCGCCGGAATATTTCGGAAACAACTCAAAGCCCGGGGAAACCATTCCCCGAAAACCGGGAATGCGGACCACGCCGCCGTGCAGATGTCCGGACAGCACCAAATCCGCGCCCCATGCAAAATAACTATCCATGTAGGACGGATTATGAGCCAGAAGAATCTGATAGCACTCTTTTTCGCATTCCCCGACACATGCCCTGATTGTTTCCGCATCCGGCCTCTTTTTATAAATTCTTGCATAGCCCGTCTTCGGGATTTCCAACCCTGTCACCCTTACCGATATGCCCTTGCAGGAAATCACGGCAGATTCATTTTCAAGAAAATAAACGCCTGTCTTAATAAGCTCTGACTTATATTCCTCATAAACTTTCCCGAAAGTCTGCGAATCCTCTTTCATACGCTGCTCGTGATTGCCATTGGCGCAATATACGGAACAGAGCTTCGGAAGTCTTCCAACAAGCTCCGCTGCCGTCCGGTAATCACATCCGTTTTTTCCTACCAGCATATCGCCGCCGATTAATATCACATCCGGCTTCTGTCTTCTGATTGCAGCATACAGCCTGTCATTCTTTATTCCATATACCCGGTTATGAAGATCACTTAAAAAAACAATCCGGCATCGCCCTTTTGCTCTCTTCCATTTATCCGACAAAATTTTATATCGTATGACACGGAAGCTGTGAAGCTCCCGAAATATCTCTGCCGCTATAACCGCACTCTCCATTCCGAGCAGGAAAAGCGGAAGCCTGTATCTACTTTTTCCCATCTTTTTCTTCATCCTGTTTTCCCCGAGCCTTTCCTATACCGCCGCAAATGCCTTATATAACTCCAAAATATTATTGTAGATATAATCCGGCTTATACTGCGTGTCTTTGATATCCTCCGGTCCGGCCTCCCCCGTATAGACCAACGCCGTCTCTACCCCTGCATTGATCCCGCAGGCAATATCCGTATACAACCTGTCCCCGACAACGAGAACCTCCTCTTTCGATGCGCCTGCCTGCTCCATACATAAATCTACGATCTCCGGGCCTGGCTTTCCCACATAACGGGGAACCCTGCCCGTTGTCACCCGGAGCATCTCACAGATTCCTCCGCAGTCCGGCACAAAACCATAGGAAACCGGACACCGCAAATCCGGATTAGTAGCCACATAATCCACCTCCGGGCGGAACAAAAGCTTACACGCCTCCTCTATCTTCCCATAATCAAGCGTTCTGTCAAAACCCGCCACCAGGCAGGCCGTATCTTCCTCTGCCTGATTCGTAATCAAAAGGTCAAAGCTTTTAAGCTCCTCCACAAAGGACGGAGTTCCTAAAACAAAAAGCTTCTTTCCCTCATAATGCTTCTTCAAATATCTGCACGCCGCATAGGAAGCTGTCATAAACTGGCCTTCGTCCGTATCAATTCCCCATTTCCGGAACTTTTTTACATAATCTCTGCGGCTTTTTGTAGAATTGTTTGTAATATAAAAGGATCGCCCGCCGACGGCGTTTATTTTCTCTATCAGCAGTTTGCTTCCTTCATATAATGTATCATCAATAGCAAGCGTACCGTCAATGTCAAAAAGGAAATACTTTTTATTTTTAAGCATGAAAGAGGCCTCCATCCGAAAATTGAACTGTGAATAATTATATAATTATCCCTATCATTTTGCAAATAAATATGATAAAATTTTTTTAGAAACAAAATGTAAACCAAGGGAGGTTTTGACTATGAATGTACCAGAAAGAATTGCCGCTCTCCGGGCGCTGATGAAAGAACGGGGATATGATGTTTATCTGGTCCCTACCGACGATAACCATCAGAGCGAGTATGTGGGAGAGCACTTTAAGGCAAGAGCATTTATCACAGGCTTTACAGGCTCCGCAGGAACCGCTGTTATCACACAGACGGAAGCCGGCCTCTGGACAGATGGAAGGTATTTTATTCAGGCGGCCCAACAGCTTGAGGGAAGCGGCGTTGCACTTTTTAAAATGGGGGAACCGGATGTACCGACCGTAGAGCAATATATCGAAAAGATGATTCCGGAGGGCGGAACACTGGGCTTTGACGGACGCGTTGTCGCTATGGGCAGCGGACAGGACCTTGAAAAAGCTGTTGCCTCAAAGAACGGCAAAATCAATTATTCCGAGGATCTCATCGATCTGATTTGGGAAAATCGCCCGCCGCTCTCTGAAAAACCGGCTTTTGCACTCGGCGAAGAATATACCGGCGAGAGCACGGAAAGCAAGCTGTCCCGCATTCGCGAGGAAATGAAAAAATCCGGCTGCGACATACATATTATGGCAGCGCTTGACGATATTTGCTGGACTACAAACTTACGCGGCAACGATATCGAATATTTCCCGCTTCTTTTATCCTATGCAGTCATTACGACAGAGGATATGAAGCTCTATTTGGACGAGCGCAAGCTTACCGGCGAGATGAAAGAAAGGCTTGAGAAAGCCGGCATCTCACTGCATCCTTACAATGCAATCTATGAGGATGTAAAATCACTTCCTGGAGACAGCACAATTTTAGTTGACCCTGCAAGACTGAATTACGCTCTGTACAATAACCTGCCAAAGGATGCAGAAGTAGTGGAAAAGACGAATCCTGCCGTTCTTATGAAAGCCATGAAAAATGACACGGAAATAAAAAATATTATTAAGGCACACGAAAAGGACGGCGTTGCCATCACAAAATTCATGTACTGGCTTAAGAAAAACGTAGGGAAAACAGAAATTACGGAAATCAGCGCAGCGGAAAAGCTGGAGGAGTTCCGGAAAGAGCAGGACGGCTATCTCTGGCAGAGCTTTGAGCCAATCTGCGGCTTCGGTGCACACGGCGCCATTGTACATTACGCTGCAACTCCGGAAACAAGCATTCCGGTAGAGCCGGATAACCTCTTCCTTACAGACACGGGCGGCGGCTACATGGAGGGTTCCACCGATATTACAAGAACCTTTGCATTCGGAAATATTTCAGAACGCATGAAAGAGGATTTCACCACCGTACTTCTCTGCAACCTGCGGCTGGCAAGAGCCGTATTCCTGCACGGAACCTGCGGATACAACCTTGACATCCTCGCAAGAATGCCTGCATGGGAGCGGGGAATCAACTACAATCACGGAACCGGACACGGTGTAGGTTACCTTATGAATATCCATGAGGCGCCATGTGGTTTCCGTATTGCTATCCGCGAAAGAGAACGGGCAACGATTGAAGCCGGAATGGTAATCACAAACGAGCCGGGTATCTACATTGAAGGCTCTCACGGTATCCGTACTGAAAACGAACTTCTCGTCCGCGAGGGGCAGAAAACCGAATACGGCCAATTCCTCTACTTTGAGCCAATCACCTATGCTCCGATTGACCTGGACGCGGTAAAACCGGAGATGCTGACCGCCGAGGACAAGGCTCAATTAAACGCATACCACGCAAAGGTATACGAAGTCGTTGCTCCTCACTTAAACGATGACGAAAAAGAATGGCTGAAAGAATATACAAGAGAAATTTAAAATCGGGGACGGGGGAAAATTAAAAAAACCCCGTCCCCAACTGCATTACAGCAGAAGCTTTTTTACCATATCAAGCATCGCGCTCAGGTAGCTGATTTCCTCTACAGCCTCCGATGTCACAATGTCGACGCTTCCTATCTCCTCTTCATTTAAATAATATTTTGCCTCTCCCACCTTTTCTCCTTTCTTTACGGGTGCTTTTACATTTTTCTTCAAAGATACTTTTCTTTCAATCCCCGAGAGCTCCTCCCCTGACGTATCGATATAGGCAAAGGGCTCTTTCTGCGCCGCCGCGGCATACTCTTTCACGCCCCGCTTCACCGGAACCGGTTTCACTGCTTTCACCTCTTCCTCCTCATATTTTCTGCATTTCCCAAAACCGTAATTTAAAAGAGCCGTGGCATCCTTTACCCTAGCCTTATTATCATTCGCCGCCATAATTACCGCAATCAGCTCCATCCCGTCCTTTTCCGCCGTGGCCGACACACAAAATTTCGCCTTGCTTGTAGAACCTGTTTTTAAGCCCGTTGCATACTGATACTGCCGTATCAGCTTATTGGTATTCGTAAGTCCGAACTCAGAGGCGCCTTTTTTTGTCGTATGCGTAATATTCTCCATCCAGATGGTACAGTAATCCCGAATCTGCGGATAGGATGTAATCAGCTCCCGTGACATCAGTGCAATATCTCTTGCCGTTGTTTCATGTCCATCCGTATCTAAACCGTTGCAGTTGACAAAATGTGTATTTTTCATGCCAAGCTCCTTAGCCCGCTCATTCATGCGGGCAACAAACTCCTCCTCATTTCCGCAAATATGCTCTGCCATTGCCACACAGGCGTCATTGGCGCTCGCCACGGAAATACATTTTATCATTGTATCCACCGTCTGCACCTCTCCCGGCTCCAAAAACACCTGAGAGCCTCCCATAGACGCGGCATATTCCGATGTCGTCACCTCATCCTCCGGCTTTATTTTTCCTTCCGCGAGAGTATCAAAGATAAGCAAAAGCGTCATAACCTTTGTAACGCTTGCAGGCGGTCTTACGGCGTCCGCCTCCTTTTCATAAATCACCTTTCCTGTAGACGCTTCCATCAGGATTGCGGACGGAGCAGATACCTCCGGACCGCCGGAACTGTTCTTCTTCAATACCTCCTTTTGTTCCTCCCCTGTCTGCGTCTCTTCCTCCTGTAATATCGGGCTGCTCATATCTGCCGCCAGTACCGGCTGAGACCATAATACAGCACATAAAAGTATTGCCAAAGCTCGTTTCATTAAAAGTCTCCATACAATATCTGTTATTACTAATTGTAATAAAAAGAGAGAGAAAATATAACCTGAAATTTTCTCTCCCCTTTGTCCCAATATTCAGATTTTCTGCCTTTATCAGGTACCGGAGCAAATTCCTACTCGATTCCCAGCACCTTGTAATCCTGCTCCTCTACCGCCTGCCTGAGCACATCGTCCGAAACCTCTTCCGTAAGCGTTACTACCGCCGTCCCGGCCTCATGGCTTACCTCCGCCGTTTCCACCTGCTCAAGCGCTTCCAGCGCTTTCTTCACATGCGCCTCGCAGTGTCCGCACATCATTCCTTCAATTTTCATCGTCTTTGTCATATTTGTTTCCTCCTTAATTTTTTCTTTTTGCTTTATCTTTTTGTCCCTTGACGCGTCATACATTTTGAACCAATTAAGCCTGAGTGCATTTGTCACAACACAAAAGCTTGACAGGCTCATGGCCGCAGCTCCGAACATCGGATTTAATTTCAGCCCGAAAAGCGGATACCAGAGTCCGGCCGCCAGCGGAATTCCGATTACATTATAGAAAAATGCCCAAAACAGATTCTCATGAATATTACGGAGCGTACCCCGGCTTAACCGTATCGCCGCCGGGACGTCGCTCAGCCTGCTTTTCATCAGCACGACATCCGCTGCGTCAATTGCGATGTCCGTTCCCGCACCGATCGCGATTCCAATATCGGCTCTTGTAAGCGCCGGCGCGTCATTAATTCCGTCACCGACCATAGCAACCTTACCTTTTTTCTTAAGCTTTCGAATCACGCTTTCTTTTCCGTCCGGAAGCACTCCTGCTATCACTTCGTCCACACCCGCCTGCTTTCCTATTGCCTGGGCGGTACGCGCGTTATCACCGGTCAGCATCACGACATGCATTCCCATATTCTGAAGTTCCCGGATTGCCTGAGGACTGTCTTTTTTCATCACATCCGCCACTGCCAGAATCCCGGTAAACACACCGTCCCGGCTGAAAAACAGCGGCGTTTTCCCCTCCTCCGAAAGTATTTCCGCCCGCTTCTTTACCTCCTCGGAAATATCTGCCTGCCCGGAAATAAATCTGAAATTTCCGCCTGCAAGAACGCTTTCTCCAAGCTTTCCAGACAGCCCGTTTCCAGGAAGCGCCTGAAAATCCGATACCTCAGGCCACTTGGAAATCTCTTCGGCTTTCCTCTCTTCACAGAGAGCCAAAACCGCCCTTGCAAGGGGATGCTCGCTTTTTTTCTCAAGTGCATATGCCATACGGAGAAGCTCCTCTTCGGAAACTTTCGGCTCCGGAAAAATGTCTGTCACTTTCGGCTCCCCGTTCGTAATCGTCCCTGTTTTATCAAGAGCTACAATCTGCATCTTCCCCGCTTCCTCCAGAGAAACGGCGGTCTTAAACATAATTCCGTTCTTTGCCCCCATTCCGTTTCCGACCATAATAGCCACCGGAGTCGCAAGCCCCAGCGCACAAGGACAGCTAATTACCAAAACGGAAATCCCTCTGGCAAGTGCAAAGCCCACACTCTGTCCGGCGAAAAGCCACACCAGCAAAGTAAGAGCCGCTATTCCTATTACCGCCGGAACAAACACGCCGGATACCCGGTCCGCCACCTTTGCAATCGGCGCTTTCGTCGCCGCCGCATCGCTGACCATCTGAATAATCTGTGAAAGCGTTGTATCCTCACCAACCCTGGTAGCCTCGCATTTTAAAAATCCGGACTGGTTTAACGTCGCTGCGGATACCGAATCCCCCGCTTCCTTATCGACCGGAATACTTTCGCCGGTGAGCGCAGATTCGTTTACCGCGCTCGTCCCCTCCAAAACAGTCCCGTCTACCGGAATATTTTCCCCCGGCCTTACGACAAAGACATCCCCTTTTCTTACCTGCCCGGCAGAAACCTTTATCTCCTGTCCGTTCCGGATAACGGCCGCCGTTTTCGGAGCCAGCTTCATCAGACTCTTAAGTGCATCCGTCGTCCTTCCTTTCGAGCGTGCCTCAAGCATCTTTCCCACAGTAATCAACGACAATATCATGGCTGCAGATTCAAAATAAAACTCGTGCATATAGCTCATCGCCCGCTCCGTATCCATATGAAGCTGAGCGTCTGTCATCGCAAATAATGCATATGTGCTGTACACATAAGACGCTCCTGCTCCCAACGCGACAAGCGTATCCATATTAGGCGCCCTGTGCCACAGACTTTTAAAGCCGCTGATAAAAAATTTCTGATTAATTATCATAACGGCAGTCGTAAGCAAAAGCTGAATCAATCCCATCGCCACGTGATTGCCCTCAAGAACCGCCGGAACCGGCCACCCCCACATCATATGCCCCATAGAAAAATACATGAGCGGAAAAAGGAAGCACAGCGACGCTGTTAAGCGTCTTTTTAACACCGGAGTCTCTCTGTCCTTTAACATGTCCTCCGTCTGTGCGCTTTCCTTATTTTTTTCTCCCTTTCCCTTTAGCGAGGCGCCGTATCCTGCCTCCTCTACAGCGGCAATTACCGTCTGAGGCGAAGCATCTCCCTCCACCCCCATAGAATTCGTCAGGAGACTGACCGAACACACAGACACCCCCGGCACCTTAGAAACTGCTTTCTCCACACGGGAACTGCATGCCGCACAGCTCATACCTGTTACCGTATACTGCTCCATCTTCCTTAACTCCTTATTTCATTAATTTTTGCAGTGTGGATACCAGCTCATCTATCGTATCTTCCCTGCCGTTTCGGATATCATCTGCCACACAGGTACGGATATGCTCCGCAAGCAAAACCTTATTGAAGCTGTTAAGCGCTGCATTTGCAGCCGAAACCTGTATCAATATATCCGTACAATAAGCATCCTCCTCAACCATTCTTTTTATACCTCGGATCTGACCTTCCACACGGCTTAACCGATTTAGCAAATCTCGGTATTCTTTTTCGGTACGCTCCTTCGTCTTATGACAGCTTTCTATATTCTCACTCACAAGCTCACCTCCTTTTTTTCTTATTATATACCTTTACCGGGTATAGCGCAAGCCTTTTTTTTCGCATGAAAACCCGAAAAAGATAACTCTTCTCCGGGTCGGTATCATAAATTATTCTCTTTTCAAAATTTCTTCATTCAAATATGCTCTCCTACATTCTCATCCTCATATTCAAAAATGCACCGCTCAAAGGCATTAATAACATGCGTATTTTCGTATTTGTCATAGCGCTTATGCTTTCTTCCGTAAGACATATGAACGTGCCCGTGAAGGAAAAATCTCGGATGATATTTCTCCATAAGCGTAAGAAACGCCCGGAAACCCTGATGCGGCAAATCCTCGCCGTCGTTCAGCTGATACGCCGGAGCATGAGCCACCAAAATATCAAACCCCCTCTTTCTGAACAGCTGGAAAGCAAGCTTTCTGACTCTTGACAGCATCTGATGCTCTGTATACTGGTATTTTCCGGAGCTATAGCGCATGGAACCGCCCAGGCCCAGAATCCGTATACCCCCGTGCACATAGATTTTATCATCAATACAGATACAGCCCTCCGGCGGTTTTTTGTCGTATTTCTCATCGTGATTTCCGTGCACATACAGAACCGGTATCGACGTAAGCGTCGTTAAAAAAGACAGATATTCCGGCGCCAAATCCCCGCAGGAAATAATTAAATCAACACCCTTAAGCTTGCTCTTATCAAAATAATCCCACAGATATGCCGACTCCTCATCTGCAATCGCAAGTATTCTCATAAGTGAATCTTAACCTTCCTTTTTCTTTACTCCCTGCTGCAATACCGCAGGCTTTGCCTGCTCCTGAAGCTCATACTCCTCCGGAAGCGAGCCGATTACATTTTCGGCGAGCCAATCCATCTTTGCAATCTGCTCCGGAGTAAGGCTCACATTCGGATCGCCCTGAACTACACCCTCCTGCGAATATAAAATTCCTGAGAACGGGTTAAATTCTCCCCTGCTAATCGTATCCTTTAAAAGGTCTACCAGACGCCTGGTTCCTATCGGAAGATTTTTCGAGCATATGACATCAATCACATCCGAAGACATTCCCCACCAGTAATTAATTGCCTTTTTCTCCGAGGATTTGTCGTCATATTTCCATGTCCCGTCCATAATCGTACGGACAAGGCGCTCATAAAATTTCCCCCAGTGCCACAAAGGCATGGCAAGACTTCTCGGCCAGTCATTCTCCAGCGTATAAAGACCGAAATACCGGGAGGATTCCTCCGGAATTACCATATCCTTTCCGGAGATGCAGCTCGCACCCGTTTTCCGTATATTTTCATAAATATCCTGATCCTTCAAGGAGGACCACTCCAAATATATCTCCGCGCGGGGATTAATCATCTTTGCCCCAAGCGCAAATGCGTTGATATTTGCAATAGAGCCGTAAATCGGCAGATCAGCAACATAGGCAAGCTTATTATTTTCCGCCATCGCGCCCGCAATTGCGCCCATTAAAAATTTCGCCTCATGCATACGCGCATAATAGGTTCTGATATACCGATGGGACGTATTTAAAGAACAATTTAAAATTCTGACATCCGGATGTGCAATCGCAGCCTTTACACTCGCCTGTACAAATGCAGGCGACGTTGTAAAAATCAGATCACATCCGTCCCGAATCACTTTCTCAATCACCCCGTCCGCCGATTCCTCAGTCACATTATCATAATACACGGTACTGACCTTCTCCGGAAACGCCTGTTCAAGATAAAGCCTGCCAAGCTCATGTGCATAGGTCCACGCGGAAGAGGACATTGTTTTTGCATAGACAAATCCAATTTTAAGCTTTGTCATTCCCGTAGGAAGAAGCAGATTCAAAAGCGGCTTTTTCTCATTATTCGGAGCCAGCTTCAAATCAACGGATTCATCCTTTTTCTCTAAAAGCTTAAATTCCTCCCAGCTGTCGGCAATCAAAGTTTTCAGCTCTTTCGTCGTCATATCATAAGCAGCGTCATACCCGTATAAAGTAATAAAAGACAAAAAGGCATCCCCTAAAAGAACCGACAGCTCATTATCTCCCTTTTTCGATTCGTTAATCTGCTTATATTCAGCGCTAAATCTGCGGTAAATCGAGCTGAAAGTAAGCTTATCATCCTCAGACCAGACCTCTCCCTCTTTTTTCCCGACTGCCTCCTGAAGCTTTGCAAAGCTTCCCTCTTCAGAAAACCAGATATAGTTTACCCTGGACAACTCATAGAAATCCATAAATTCATAATAAATCTTATTTTCTTTCTCCTCCGTCCGTCTCGGAACAATTCTGGTAACAACGCCCGGAACCGCCGCAACGCCGAAATATTTCATAACGCTGACCCGCTTATTTCCTTCCAATACATAAAATTTATTCATATATTCGTAGGCTTTAATCGGCTCACGAATTCCTTCCTCTATATGACTGGTGCTTAAACTTGCCCATTTTGATGCAAATTCCGTATTCTCTCTTAAAATAGGCATAAAATTGCCGGCAAATGCACTGCTTCTTCCGCCCGTTTTTGTTCCTGCGATCTGGTCAATCGGAATCTGAACAAGACCGAGCGATACCTCGGAATAAGTTCCACGTCCCGGAAGAATATCGTCTAAAACCTGTACGGTAGGCTGCATTCCGTGAAGCATACGGTACTGATAATCCCTTTTTCCAAGCCGATAAGCCTTTACATAATCTTCTAACGCCATACCATTCTCCATTCCATTTTTTATTATTGTCTTTCTTTGCAGGTCAAGTATACACCATTCCCATTCCATTCGCAAACATCATTTATCTTTTTCATTGATTTTATTCCTGTTTCTCTCTATAATAAAATTAGAAAGCGGGGTATTTTTATGGAATTTCAGAAAATCAGCTCTCCGTCCCTCAGAGAGCTTTTTGTAGAACAATTGGAACATTCGATTCTATCCGGAAAGCTTAAAATCGGCGAAAGGCTTCCTCCTGAGCGGCAGCTTGCAGAAATGATGCAGGTAAGCCGCGCCGTCGTAAACAACGGCATTAATGAGCTTGAAAAAAAAGGCTTCCTCATTGTAAAGCCGCGAAGCGGCACATATGTTGCGGATTACCGCAGAAAAGGAACCCTTGATACCCTTATGTCCATTATGAAATACAACGGCGGCCGCATCCGGAACGATGAAATCCGTTCTATCTTTGAGGTGCGCATCGCCCTTGACAGCCTCGCCGCCCAGCTATGTATAAGCAAAATCACGGATGATGATATCCGGACATTGTATGAAATCATCGAACAGATAAAAAAAGCTTCGGACACCGGCACCGCCATCCGCGCCGCCTTTGAATTTCAGCACGAATTCGCGCTCATGTCCGGAAACACCCTGATTCCCCTGATCTTCCAATCTTTCCGAGCCCCTGTCTTTACAATGTGGGAGCGCTTCTGCGACCTTTACGGTATCCGGACGCTCTATGAAAGCAACTACAGGCTATGGACCCATATTCGCGATCACGATACGGAGGGTGCTCTTGAGTGGATTCATACCTCTTTAAATGAATGCATCAGCGGCAGCCGGCAGATTTATTATGACTGATTTTTTTTAATGGCAGGAACTCCCCGCCGTTTTTTAATTCTGCCGCTGCCTTCCGTTGATTCCTATATTACTCCTCAGCTCTTGCCATCGCAAGCTTAAAATCTCTCTGATCCGTAAAAATTTCCTGCTTATACGGATTCTTTTTCTGTTCTTTCGCTCTCTTAATAATAACTGCAAAACAGAGCACATTTGCCGCCAGTGCAATAATCGCCACAACACCCTGCATAGTCGGGTCCGCTGCCGTCGGTCTTACAGCCGGATCCATAAATCCGTCTGCATAGAGGGTCGGTATCGTTGTAAAGCGGCTCGCATCCTGGAACAATGGGAATACCTGTGCAAACATGCACCAAAGCGCCAATGTGTTAGCCCTGTTCTGAATCCATCCGCCTTTATTCCACAGGGCATTGGCAAATGTCGGTGCAAGAAGAAGCGCCAGACCGCAGTACCATGCATGTGTTGTCAGGTTATTGTACGTATACTCAAAGTTCCACAAATCATAAGCGATAATAAAGCACCATGTCATATCCGGCCACAGCATATCCTTTTTATCCTTAGAAGAATAGATTCCCCACCAGCCTGTCATACAGAGAATATTCAAAATACCTGCGATACCGTTCACCCAGTTCCACCAGCCGCCGTAAAGCCATACATTCTCGGAGGACAGCCACCACCGGTCACCGAATTCCTTAAGCGCCATCGCGCCTCTCACACCGGACTCAAAATCGCTGACTACCGCAATCAGAATATTAATTGCAACGATTACAAACGGGAACACCTTAAACCATTCCGTCTTTCCGATACTCCATTTGTACTTCAGCATCATAAACCCGATACAGCCGGCAGTCGCCGCATAAAGCTTCGCATAATGAAACCAGCTGCTCATATGTACATATGTCGGGTTATTAAGCGCCCATTGTGCGCCGCCTGCGGCGCTGACGTAAATCGCGATAAAATATATCGTTAAAATTGCTGGAAGAATTAAAAAACAGAAAATTCCTCCCTGCTTTGTACGGCGCGCCACTTCGTTTGCCAAAACCAGTCCCGTAAAAACAAGTACCCAGCCAAGCAGCTGCCAGCCCGCCCCATCGCCGTAAATTTGAAATAACATGTTTCATTCCTCCTTTGTCCTTACTTCTTACCGAATTTTATTTTGATTCCCCGTTTCAGCGCGTAAGGGAGAATCGCCTTAAATTTATCCTCCGAAGCATACATTTTGCTGCACTTCGGGTTGTCGCGGTATAGATGAATCGCATCGAATTCACATTTTGTCGTACAGATACCGCAGCCGATGCATTTATTTTCATCTACAACAGAGGCTCCGCAGCCCAGACATCTTGCCGTCTCAATCCGTACCTGCTCTTCCGTGAACGTCTTATGCGGGTGTCTGAAAGATTTATGCGGATCAATCTCCTCATTTCTGCCGCGTATCTGTCTGGCAGAGGCGTCATACTCATCCAGTACAATATTTTCCTTATTTAGCTCGATAAACTGACGGCGGTTTCGTCCAATTGTCAAACTGCTGTGAGGCTGCACATACCTGTGAATCGATACCGCCCCTTCCTTTCCGGCCGCAATGGCGTCAATCGCAAACTTCGGTCCTGTATAGACGTCGCCCCCGACAAAAATATCCGGCTCTTTCGTCTGATAAGTAAGCGCATCTGCGGCCGCGCCGTTCCCACGTCCGAGCTCCACCCTGGAACCTTTCAGTAAATCTCCCCACACGATGCTTTGTCCAATACTCATAAATACATGCTCGCATGCCACGGTTACCGTTTCTTCCTCATTATATTCCGGCGCAAAACGATGATTCTCATCAAACACGGAAATACATTTTTTGAACACGATTCCCGTCACTTTTCCGTTTTCGCTCAGAATTTCTTTCGGGCCCCAGCCGCAGTGTATCTGAACGCTTTCTTCCTCCGCCTCCTCAATTTCCTCCTTTGAGGCGGGCATAATATTACGGCTCTCAAGGCAGTACATGGATACCTCCGATGCTCCTAACCGATGGCTTACTCTCGCCGCATCAATTGCCACATTGCCTCCGCCGACGATAACGGCCTTTCCTTTTACCGGGAAGCTCTCATCTTCTCCCGCCTTTCTGAGAAGCTCTACCGCCGTCATAACGCCGTCGCTGTCCTCGCCGGGGATTCCTGCCTTTCTTCCGGCCTGACAGCCAATCGCAATATAAAAGGCTTTGTACCCCTGATTTCTCAGCTCCTCAAGCGTAATATCCTTTCCGACCTCAACGCCGCACCGAATCTCTACGCCCATTTGACGCATCACATCAATCTCGGAGGCCACTACATCCTTTTCAAGCTTAAAAGACGGGATTCCATATACAAGCATGCCGCCCGGCTTTTCATTTTTTTCAAATACCATAGGCTTATAGCCCTTTTCCGCCAGATAATATGCACAGGATAAGCCCGCAGGGCCTGCGCCGATAATTGCTATCCTTTCATCGAAAAGCCTTCCGCTTGTAGGCGGGATAATCCGAGGAATATAACGCGTCTTCGCATCCAAATCCTGTCTCGCAATGAATTTCTTCACCTCGTCAATGGCAATCGGTTCATCTACAGTACCTCGGGTGCATGCGTCCTCGCACCGCCGGTTGCAAATATGCCCACACACTGCCGGAAAAGGATTTTCCTTTTTAATGAGGGCAAGCGCCTCTGTATATTTCCCCTGTGCTGCTTTTTTCAAATATCCCTGTACCGCAATATGGGCGGGACAGGCCGTCTTGCACGGCGCCGTTCCGGTATCATAGCAGTTAATCCGATTCTTATCCCGATAATCCTCATCCCACTTTTCCGGTCCCCATGACGATGCGTCCGGAAGCTCGTGCTTCGGATAACGGACCTCCCCATCTTTCGTACAAAGCTTTTGTCCCAGTTTTACGGCTCCTGCCGGACAATACTCCACACACCGTCCGCAGGCAACGCAGTCCTCTTTCGTAACCTTCGCTACATAAGCGGAGCGGGACATATTCGGCGTATTAAAAAGCTGGGACGTACGAAGCGCATAACAAACATTCACATTGCAATTGCAAATGGCAAAGATTTTATTTTCCCCGTCAATATTCGTTATCTGATGCACGAATCCGTTATCTTCCGCACGCTTTAAAATATCCATCGCCTCGTCGTATGTAATATACCGTCCCCCTTTCTGCGTCTCCACCACATAATCTGCCATATCGCCCACTGCAATACACCAATCCTCCGGGTCGTCCGCACACCCCTCGTCATAGGTCTTAACCGCCATACGGCAGGAACAGGGACTTGCCGCGTATTTCCCCTCATACTTTTTCATCCAATGGGAAATATGCTCAATATCAATCGACTGATTGACCGACTCAATCGCTTTTTCCACAGGGATGACATGCATGCCGATTCCTGCACCTCCCGGAGGAACCATCGGAGTTACTTTCTCAAGAGGAAGCCTTGACATCCGCTCAAAAAACCGTCCCAGCTCCGGATGCTCTTCGAGCTGTTTTTTGTTCATAACCGCAAATTCTGCACTTCCCGGTACAAACATCGGAAGCACATACTGCTTTTCATGGGCCGGGTTCTCCCAGTTATATTCCACCAGTCCCACTTCACACATTTTGTCAAGAAGCTTCTGAAGCTCTTCCTCGCTCTTGCCTGTCATGGACAAAAGCTGAGGAAACGTCACCGGCTTACGCACTTTCATCTTAAGCGCCGTCTCTGCCATCTCGTCTGTGACAATCCCGACAAGACCCCAGTACTCCGGATCTTCTGCGGTCACCTTGTGACCAATCCTGTCGGTAATCTTCTGACCGAGCTTAATAATTAACTCTCTTGTCTCTGCCATTCGCACCACTCCTTCTCTCATTCCCAGATTTTATCTCACATTATCCCTCAATCTGGCTGAACCAATTTGGTTATCTTTTTCACATTATACTATTTCATCCGATTATTTGTCAATTTATGTCATATTTTTCGTTGATAATAACAGAAATACCAATATCTTTTTGTGCACAATAGCCACACAAGAAGATATTGGTATTTGGTATAGCCAGTTCCAACTAATGATTTTTAATCCAAATGGAATACCTCCAGAAGATCTGTACTTACCGGGCTGTTATCCGGATTGGTATCCATAATATCCGCCATAAAATCCCACCATTTCCGATTAATCGGAGTATCTGCACTCTCTGCCCACTTTTTTGCATCCTCCAGCTCAATATAGCCATAGAGTACATTTGTTTCCTTATCTAAAAATATCGTATAGTTTTTTCCTCCATGCTCATGAATCATATCCTGCATTTCCGGCCAGAGCTCATTGTGACGCTTTTCATACTCCTCTGCCATACCCGGATACAGCTTCATCTTAAATCCTTTCCGAATCATAAAACACACTCCTTTCCCTCTTTAAGCGACTAAGGAACGCAGACCTTCATCCGCGTTCCTTAATTTGTCTGTCACAGTTCCCCTGTCAGACTTTCATTTTAATATACGTCTTTCCATTCGTCAATGTTAGAAGCATCAAATTTGAACGGTGCGCCGAGAATCATCTCTGTACCGCCGTCGTCAGCCTTAACGATTTCATAATCGCCCATGTCTCCGGCTGTAAACTTGTCGCCTTCTGCTCCTGTAATCGTTCCGTCAACCAATGCGATGGAGGTATAAGCCCCGAGACGTCCGAGGTCAATCGGATTCCACAGATACATATATGGACAGGAATGTGCGTCGTCATCGCCGATATACTCAGCCATCTCGGACGGAAGTCCAAGACCTGTAAGCTTTACGGAAGATTTCTCATCCTGAAGAACCTTTGCCGCCGCATTGATACCAACCGTTGTCGGTGCGCAGATTACTTTAAGGTCCGGATACTTTGCAAGCAGAGCCTGTGTCTGATCTGTAGATTTCTGCGGCTCATCATCACCGTAAGCAACCTCTACCAGTTCAAGCTTTGAATACTTATCGTCGCTTTCCATGATTTCTTTCATAGAATCAATCCATGCATTCTGATTTGCTGCCTGTGATGTTGCAGAAAGAATCGCCCACTGTCCTTCTCCGCCGGAAATGTCAAGTACGGCATCCATCAGAGACTGTCCGATTTCCGTAATACCAGCCTGGTTTACAAATACCTGACGGCTGTCCGGATTTGTCTTGGAATCCTCGCAGCATACCTTAATTCCTGCCGCCATAGCTTCCTCAAGCGCTGCCTGGAGTGCGTTCTCGTCATTTGCTGCGATACAGATAGAATCAACGCCCTGTGAAATCAAGGACTGAATTACGGATACCTGTGCATCTGCCGTTGCCGCCTCCGGATGCTTTACAATTGCTGTGCCGCCCTGCGCCTCAATGACCTCCTGAAAACCTTCCGCAGTCTTCTCATTAAACGGGTTTCCTGCTGATTTTGTTACGATTGCGTAAGTCTTTCCGCCCTCGTCGCTTCCGCTGTCCGCTTCCTGCTTTGTGTCATTGCCGGAATCACTGCTGCTTTCGCTGCTTCCTCCGCTGCAGCCTACTGCCATAGTAGCCACCAAGCTTGCGCACAATAAAGCGCTTAAAAGTTTTTTCTTCATGCTTTTTTCCTCCCTGGAATAGTATTTATATCAAGCGTCCCGAAGAAGAACGCCTGGTATCATAATAAATCGTTACACCGCTTTTTTTCTGATTTTCAATTTTGACGAAACATTCGGAAGCAATACCGCAAGAATCAACAAAATACCTAAAATAATCAGAATCAGCTGCGGGTTCATATTAATTTGTCCGAGGCCGATGCGCAGGCAGATAATCGTAAAACCGGATATAATACCTCCGAGCAGTCTTCCTTTTCCGCCGGATGTGGAAATACCGCCGAATACCGCCATCGCAATCGCGTCCATCTCAAACCCGTTTCCGGTCGTTGTATTCGCTCCGTAAAGTACAGAGGTAAGAAACAGCGCCGCAAGGCCCGCCATAAATCCCATTACTGTATAAATAATCAAACGGATTTTCTGCACATGGATTCCGGAATAATACGCCGCCAGACGATTGGAGCCAATCGCATATACGCTTCTTCCAAACGTCGTCTTCGCCAGAACTACAGAAAACAGTACCGCCAGAATGATTACCAGGAAGAAAATATAAGGAATAATACCTATCTTTCCCGCAATCATCCGGAAGCCGTCCGCATTCGTGAGAGAAATCGAACCTCCGCTTCCCAGCGCAATCTCTGCAATTCCGCGAAATACAATCTGAGTGCCCAAAGTTACAATCATCGGAGGCAGCTCCTGAAAATTCGTCAGAATCAGACCGTTAAGAAGCCCGCACACCGTTCCAACCAAAATTGCCACCAAAACGACCATTCCAAAGGGCATTCCATTATTGGATGCCATGCAGGTCATTGTAGCTGCCAGACAAACCGTAGAGCCTACGGAAATATCAATCTCGCCAAGTACTAATATATATGCCATCGGAAATAACAGAAACATCTCTGTTAAGTACTTCGGCATCTCTCGCAGCACATTCACAAACTGATAGCTTGGGGAGATACTTTTACAAAAAATATTTATCAAGATAAACAATACGACTAACATGCCTTCCCAGCAGAGCAATGTCTTTTTCAAAGATTTCTCCGGGACATTGGCAATCGTTCTTCCGGATTTTCCTGCCATAGCTACATCTCCCTCCCTTTCAGGTTATTTCTATCCATTACACGCTGTGTAATAACGTTCAAAACAATAACAACAAGAATAATGATACCCTTAACCGTATTCTGTGCAATCGCTTCAATTCCGACAAGGGGAAGAGCTTTCGCAATAATCGCCAGAATCAGGGAGCCAAGAAGCGCACCCGCTACGCTGCCCCGTCCGCCGGTCATGCTGACACCGCCGATCACACAGGCGGCAATCACATCCATCTCTCTTCCGTAGAGCATATTTGGCTGCGCTGAGGAATAGATGGAAACTGCAAGCGCACCGCACAGGCCGGCAAGGATTCCCATTACCGTATAGACAAGAAGCTCTACGTTAGAGGTGTTAATACCGGAAATTTCCGCGGCCTCACGGTTACTTCCCACCGCATAAACCATTCTTCCGATTTTTGTCCATTTCATCACAATAAAGAAGATAAGATAACAGATTACCATAACGATAATGACATGATTCACTCCCAGTACGCTTCCCAGCGCAAAATCCTTAAATTTCCCCAGATTCTCCGCACTGGCCCATTGACTGTTCGCAATCATATAAGCAAGGCCCCTGTATATGTACATAAATCCCATTGTCGCAATAATCGGAAGCACTTTCCCTTTCGAAATAATCAGCCCGATCAGAAGCCCGCACAAAGCGCCGATTCCAACGGCAATGACAAACAAAAGGAATGTATTTTCCACCACGCCGTATTTCATCAGCATACCTACCGACATACCCGAAAGCGCCAGCGTGGAAGCAATTGAAATATCAATTCCCCCTATCAACAGCACTCCCAGCATTCCCAGCGTCATAATCATGATAACTGCATTGTTTTTCAGCATATCCGAAATGGATTTTAATGTCATAAAGGATGGACTTCGCAATGAAATCACAACACAAAGGACAATCAAAACAATAAACAGACTCGCTTCACGGGAATCAGTAATTTTTTTTAAGATTGATTTATTCTCTTTCATCTTCCCTGTCCCCCTACTTTGATTTTTCCATAGCAAGCTCAAGGATACCTTCCTGTGTTGCTTCGCCGCGATTCAATTCTCCGGTTACTTTTCCGCCGCACATAACGATAATCCGGTCACTCATACCCAGAATTTCCGGCATTTCAGAAGAAATCAGAATAATCGCATACCCCTGCTTTGCAAGATCGCCCATAATCTGATAAATCTCCGCCTTAGCTCCGACATCGACACCCTTTGTCGGCTCATCCATAATAACAACTTTCATTTCCTGGCCCAGCGCTTTTGCAACAACGACTTTCTGCTGATTTCCTCCGGAAAGAGAGGTCGCCGGGTCAAAAATAGTAACTGCCTTTGTATCGACTTCCTCCAAAAGCTGCCTGGCGATTTCCCGCTCTTTCTTTTCGTCATTAAAACCGTTTTTCGCGTATTTTCCCATTGTCGGCAGCGTAACATTTCTTCCAAGCCCCCATGTCATAATCAGGCCTTCCTTTTGACGGTCCTCCGGAAGAAGGATGATTCCCTGCTTCATCGCATCGGAAGGCTGCTTTATCTGCACCTGCTTTCCTTCCAGATAAACCTTGCCCTCATCCGGCTTTGTAATTCCGCATACGCTCTCTACGACCTCCGTACGTCCTGCGCCTACCAATCCGGTCAGCCCGACAATTTCGCCCGCATGCACCGCAAAGGAAACATTTTTATAATATCCCAGTCTGGACAAGCCCTCTACCCGCAGCATCTCTGCTCCGATTTTCACTTCCGGCTTCGGGAACAAATCCTTAATCTCGCGGCCTACCATCGCCTTAATCAAATCCGCATTCGTAATCTCATCCACATCGTAAGTTCCGATATACTGGGAATCACGAAATACGGTAACCCTTGTCGCCAGACGGTACATATCTTCAAAACGATGGGAAATGAAAATAATAGATACCCCGTCCTCCTTAAGCTTATCTACAATCCGGTATAATTCCTCAGATTCATTTTTTGTCAGGGCCGCCGTCGGCTCATCGAGAATAATAATCTTTGCGTTCGTTGAAAGTGCTTTTGCAATCTCAACCATCTGCTGCTGTGCCACACTCAGGGCTCCCATCTCGTCCGTAGATTTAAAATCTGCATTCAGCTGGCT
Organism: uncultured Lachnospiraceae bacterium; assembly: GCA_946552115.1. Classification (GTDB taxonomy): domain Bacteria; phylum Bacillota; class Clostridia; order Lachnospirales; family Lachnospiraceae; genus CAPEBR01. The sequence continues at coordinate 58,784 of CAMNRH010000002.1, read as the reverse complement.
TAAAAGCGCTGTGGCCTCCTCATTCATCCGTTTCCACTGAATGATCCCGTTTTTGATAATCTCATGTCCCATAAAAATATTTTCTGCAACGCTTAAGTCCGGATAAGATGTCGGATGCTGATATACAGCTGCAATTCCTGCCGCCTGCGCATCCCTCGGCCCTTTAAAATCCACTTTCCGGCCATCTAAGAACATCTCGCCTTCCTCTGCCTTATGCACACCGGTGATTACTTTTATAAAGGTAGATTTTCCAGCGCCGTTTTCGCCCATCAGCGCGTGCACTTCGCCCTTTTTCAGCTGAAACTGCACATTATTCAATGCCTTTACGCCAGGAAAAATCTTTGTAATTCCTCTTAATTCCAAAACATAATCAGACACTTTCTTTCTCCCTCCTTTTCCTTTCTGTTTTTATTTTATCAATTACCTTTTTTACATAAAACAGCAATTTTTTTCGATTATGGGTAAATTCTTTTTATTGCATTTTGTATGGTTTTTGTTAGAATATAATTAATTATTAAAAAAAACATAAGAAAATGTAAAAAAACACTGGCGGGACGTAAGGAGAATTTCGGATGAAACTATTAATTGCGGATGATGAAATATTGACAAGAGAAGGACTGATTTCCTCTATTGACTGGGAAAGTCTTGGCATCCATCAGATTTTCCAGGCAGACGACGGTCTTCGGGCATTACATATTGCCAGGCTTCAGGAGCCTGACATCATCCTGTCTGATATCCGCATGCCCAGACTAAACGGAATTGAACTGGTCGAAAAACTATCTGAACTCCTGCCGGATACCGGTATCATTTTTATGAGCGGCTATTCTGACAAGGAATATTTAAAGGCTGCAATCCGACTGAATGCTGTCGATTATGTAGAAAAGCCTCTGAATCCGGATGCAGTCAGGCAAACCGTCGCCGAAGCCGTCAAACGCCGCCGTCAGCTTTTATATTCTCGTCAGAATGAGGATCTTCTTTCTATGGAAAACGCCTCTGAGCTTGCCCTGCTTCTGACAAAGCCCTATAAGGATAACAGCGAAGAAATCGAACGTCTTGCCGGAGAGCTTTCTCTCCGCCTTGTTCCCGGCTGCAGCTTTGTCACCTATATTGTAAAGCTGAAAACCGACGAGCCAATCTCAGCATCCCTGAAAGAAATCCGTGAAAATCTGGAAGATTTTCTGAAAAACTTTCATCGGCATTCTTTCTATATACGGATGCATGCCATTTACCACGTATTCCATATTATGGGGGACAGCACGCCCTCTTCCTCCGTATTATCTTCTATTGACATATTTTTTAAAGAACAGTTTCAGCCTCTCGGCCTTTTTTCTATCTGCCGCGGCGAAACCGCAAACGGCATTATGAAAGCTTATTCATCCTATACCTCCGCTGTCGTCGCTATGCAAAGCAGCTTTTTCTTTCCTCCCGGTACGCTGCTTACCTCGAAAGAAATCAATGCTTCATCCATTGTTTTTGAAAAGCCTGCGGATATGGATGATGAAACGCACATATTTTCCGATGAACTGGCCGCAAAGAACCTTAACGGATGTCTTCTTTTTCTGGACAGGCTATATCAGAAATATAACAGAAACTGCCGTTTCCTTTCGAATCAGATTAAAGATACATACTACAAGCTGTTCTATTCATTAAATGACAGCCGTCAAAAATTAAAGCTGTCTGCCGGAGCTGCCGATACAAATTCCAACGAAAGCATTATTGAATTTCTGGAAAACTGCTTCACCTATGAAGAACTCCACCAGACACTGAAAAAGCGTACAGAGCTGTTGTTTCAGCAGCTTGACTCCTATGTGCCGGAGGATAACATGATTTTCATGATTAAAGATTATATTGCAAAGCATTACGGCAGCGACCTTTTATCTATTAAGGATATAAGCGACTATGTACATTTATCTGCTCCCTATGTATGTACCTATTTTAAAACACAGACCGGACAGACCTTAAACCAGTACCTGACCGAATATCGCATGGAAAAAGCAATGCGCCTTTTAGAAGATGCAAGATATCAGATTGCGGACATTTCATACAAGGTAGGCTACAGCAACGGAAATTATTTCAGCAAAAGCTTTAAGAAATTTACAGGGCTGTCTCCCTCAAAATACCGGGAAAAAATGCTGAAATAGCATGGAGGAAAATTAAAAGGATGAAATCATTTTTTCAGCGCATGACACGCTATTATAATAACCTCAGATTGCAGACAAAGCTTACTGTTACCCATCTTGTTATCGTCACAATCCCAATGGTAGTTATCATGTTCTTTTTCTTTACAAGATTTTATAATATGCTCGTTTCTGATACCATACGGGATGAACAGGAATCTGCAATCCAGACCGCCCCTGTCATTGAGGCAAGAGTTTCCGACATTTTATCGGCCCACGAAAAGCTGACAGAGCATGAATTTTACAAAAAGCTTTTAAACCCTGCCAGAACGGAATCCTTAGAAACACTTGCAATCTCCCGGGAAGCCGCTGATTTTCAAACAGAAATACAAAATCTGACGAATGAGGATTTCATTAATAATGTCCGTCTCTATATGGATATCCCCAGCCAGGAGAGCTTTTTTCTTAAAAGCCCTCTAAAGAATATTGCCGAGCCCCTTGACCGTGCCCGCAGGACCTACTGGTATGGTATTTTTGCCGGAGAACCCGCTACAAACGCGCTTTTCTGCCCCGCCTTTTATCTTGGTTCCTACGAAGCCAGGAATTATGGAGATATCGCATATATTTCCAAAGGCCGTACCATCTATGAGGGGGAATGGACCACAATCTACCTCTCCATCTATTTTTCAAGAGAACATCTGGATAAAATTTTAAAGGATAATCTAAGCTCCGACAGCAGCGTTGCTTATATTATCAACAACCGTGACAGTATGGTTGCCACAACGGACCTTGCCCTGTCCGGAACCTATCACTTCAGTCATGACCTGGTACAGGAATCGGTTATGTCCTCAAATAATTTTATTATGAAAAACATTCTCGGCGAGGATGTCTATGCCGGGTTTAACCGAATTCGAAATACAGATTGGTATATGATTGTAGCAATTCCTTCCAAGCCGCTCATTTTAAAAAGCCGTATATTTATGGGCCTGTTTGTACTGATTTATCTTGTCTGCATCCTTGCGGCTTTCATGATCGCAACTCTTCTCTCCCGCTCCTTAACCAACCGGCTTTCTACCGTCATTGACCAGATGACAAAATGCCGCCTGGGGCTTCCTGCCGCACTGCCGGATTCGGACACGCAGGATGAAATCGGAGAGCTGGTAGATTCCTACAATTATATGTCACATATGATACAAAGCCTTGTCGAAAAACAGGCAAAGGCGGCGGAAGATCTCCGGATTGCCGAATTCAACTCCCTTCAGGCGCAAATGAATCCTCATTTTCTCTATAATACAATGGATATGATTAACTGGCTTTCCAAACAGGGACGCTCTCAGGAGGTAACAATGGCCATCCAGAAGCTGTCGCGCTTCTACAAGCTGACACTCAGCCGAAAGCAGTCCTTAAGCACAATTCAGGATGAACTGGAGCACGTATCCATCTATGTGGAATTACAGAACATGAGATTCGACGATAATATTGAATTTATTATAGATATGCCCGACAGCCTTATGGAGCACGCGATTCCGAAGCTCACTTTCCAGCCCGTAGTAGAAAACTCCATTCTGCACGGTATTATGGAAAAGGAAGAAAAGGAAGGAACGATTGTCCTGACTGGATGGAAAGACGACACGGATACCATTGTAATACTAATATCCGATAACGGGGTGGGAATTCCTCCTGAAAAGCTTAAAAACATTCTATCCGAAAAAAATATTACCGTCGGAAGCTCCGGGACAAACATCGCCGTATACAATACCCATCGGCGTCTCCAGCTTATATACGGCCCGGAATATGGACTGAAATATTCCAGTACACCGAATGTCGGAACCGAAGTGGAAATTCGGATTCCGTAAACGGCGAATCAATTGGGGACGGAGTTTTTTCAGAAAAACTCCGTCCCCAATTGCAGTTGTCCCTGTCCCTCTTATTCCACCTCTATCTGGCACATCTTCATAGCCTCCAGTGCATTTTTATGGCTCGTCGGCGTTACACCCGCACAGCAGGACCCATCTACAATAACCGGAAGCTCCGGAAACATCGCTTTTAATATTATGGCGTTGGAAATGACACAAATGTCCGTACAGAGGCCCACAAGTGTAATCGATTCTATCATATCCTTTCCCAGTACTCCCCTGTCCATCATATACTCCCTGATTGCATAGCCAAGCTCCAGACTTCCGAAAGCCGGCTTATTGATTGGTTCGCTCTCTCTTAAAGCCTCGATTTCCGGATGAAGCTCCCAGCCCTTTGAACCTCGGATACAATGACTAACCGGAAGCTTTTTCCCCTCCTGCGTATCCGGATAATTGATTTCATGGGTATCTCTCGTATAATATACTTTCCCGTCAAAGCCCCTGATTTTCTCCGCAACTTTCGGAACAATGGCAACAGCTTCCTCCGTTCCCAGCGCACCGTCGATAAAATCATTCTGCATATCTACAACAACTAATATTTTCATGATTAAAATACCTCCTGATTTCATTTCTATCATATCTGCATCTTTCTCTGATATTATTATATACCACGTTTATGCGAAAGCAAGTTTATTTTTTTCGAAATCATCTAGCCTATTTTCCTGGAATGTGAGATAATAGATTTGCCCGTAAAGGGAATCATATTATTGGAAAGGGGTTTTTACCTATGCCGGCAGCATATGCACACTATCGTTTTGGACGGGAAGTTACAGAATGTCTTCCGTTTGTATACAGAAAAACTATTGGCGATTATCAGGAACTGTACGATATCGGGGTACATGGACCGGACATCCTTTTTTATTACCGTCCAATAGCCTCTAATGAGGTGAATCGGACCGGCTATGAAATTCATGATCAGTCCGCTGCACAATTTTTTGAAAGAGCGGCCGCTCTTTACAGACAAAGCGGTAATCCCGAACCTCTGAAAGCCTATCTGTACGGCGTTGTATGCCATTTTACTCTGGACAGCACCTGCCATCCCTACATTGAGAAAATGGGGCAGGAAAGCGGTTTAAGCCACGCGGAGCTGGAGACGGAGCTGGAGCGGTATTTTATGCTTAAGGACAATTTGAATCCGGATGAATACATTCCGATTCAGCATATTCATCCGTCAGATGAGGCCGGAAATATCATCGCTCCTTTCTTCGATCCGATTACACCAAAGCAAATAAAATCCTCGTTAAAAGGAATGATCTTCATTCACAAACTTTTGCATGCCCCGGAGAAGCCGGAGCAAAAAATAAACAAAAGAAAGCTTCTCTGTCTGGCGCTGAAACTCATAAAAAAATACGATTCTATGCAGGGACTAATCATGAAACCGGAGGCCAATGACTTATGCCAGCAAAAGTACTGCATTCTTCTGGATAATCTGTACACGGAAGCGGTCACTGTAGCTGCATCCCTGATTCAGCAATATGCTAATGTTTTAGACCATGAAGTGCCTCTTTCGGCGCGCTTTTCGCCAACTTTCGGCGCCGGAGACGGCTGGCAGCAATTATTTATATAGAACTACGGAATGTGATTCCGAAAGAAAAGGAGTTTGCAGTATGAAATTCAAATTAACAGCTCTCGAAAAACAATGGATACTATATGATGTCGGAAATTCCGCATTTATATTGCTCGTAGCTACGATTCTGCCGATTTATTTTAATTATCTGGCGGATTCGGCGGCTATCAGCCCCTCCGTCTATCTCGCATACTGGGGCTATGCAATTTCCGTCTCTACCTTGATTGTAGCAGTGCTTGGTCCAACGCTTGGAGCCGTTGCCGATACAAAAAATTATAAAAAAAAGCTGTTTACCGTTGTGCTAATAACAGGTACTGTTTCCTGCGTACTCCTCGGTACTACCTCCTCATGGATAATTTTTCTTGTTATTTTCGTAATCGCAAAAACTGCTTTTTCTACCAGCCTTGTCCTTTATGACTCCATGCTGACCGACGTGACGACGGAAGCGCGCATGGACACGGTTTCCTCCCACGGTTATGCATGGGGCTACATCGGAAGCTGCATTCCGTTTGTCCTCTGCCTTGCCATCGTGCTGAATGCTGAAAAGCTGGGTTATACTATGGCGGCGGCCATGCTGATTGCTTTTGTGATTACATCGGCATGGTGGCTGATAACCTCGCTTCCGCTTTTAAAAAATTACCGACAGCTCTACTATGCGGATACCGGAACTCATGTAATCCGCAACAGCTTTTCCCGTCTCGGAAAATCTCTGAGAGAAATATACAGGGAAAAGAAAATCTTTTTCTTCCTGTTGGCATTCTTCTTTTATATTGACGGAGTATACACGATTATTGATATGGCTACCGCATACGGGACGTCCCTGGGGCTTGACAGCACCGGCCTTTTGCTTGCTCTGCTTTTAACGCAGATTGTTGCCTTTCCGTGCGCACTCATTTTCGGTCGCCTTTCAAAAAAAATATCTGCTTCCCATTTAATCCGAATCTGCATCGGCGCATATTTCTGTATCGCGCTCTACGCAGTAGGGCTTGACAGCCAATTTGATTTCTGGGTGCTTGCCGTATTAGTCGGTATGTTTCAGGGCGCAATCCAGGCGCTGTCCCGCTCCTATTTTGCGAAAATCATTCCCGCCGATAAATCCGGAGAATACTTCGGCCTCCTTGATATCTGCGGAAAAGGCGCTTCCTTTTTCGGAACACTCCTCGTATCTTTCATAAGTCAGACAACCGGAAGTCCAAGCGCAGGTGTCGGCTCTCTTGCCGTTATGTTCCTGATCGGTTTCCTCCTGTTCGGAAAAGCTGAACGAACGGAGGGAATATCATCCTAATTTTCCGAACAAATATTAATATTCCGAGTATTTTTATTACAGGAAATTTTTTTCTTATGGTATTCTTAAGGTAGTATTCGAAAAGCAAAAGGAGTGGTATATATGAAACAGCCTATGCATTTATTTTCCGCTCACCATGCCGATAAGAATTTTATAGACAGGAATTGTGACCATTATTATTGTAATTTACTTTCAATTGCTTCCTTTGTCGATTCTTCGGAATGTACGTCTCTTCCTTACCGACATAAACATGATGCTTACGAATTTCTGATTCCTTACGGTCCTATTCCTCTTGTTATGTGTAAAGATTCGGTCTACTTCGGAGAGGTTGGTTATGTTTATCCCATACAGAGCGGACAAGAACATGGTTTTAAATCCCTTGTGACAAACATTTCCTATGATAATATTGTCATTGATAAAGAGTTCCTTGAAAATATCATGAAACAGAAAGGATATAACGGAAAAGAGTTTAACTGGCGTTTTGAGCTTACGAAAGAGCAGAAAGCCTATATTCAGCTTTTTAAAAACGAATATAATAATGGCGCCTCCTGTAATCGGGAGAATCTCCGCCACCTGGCAGCTCTAATCACCGGCTCTTTCATTGAGGCAGAATTTCAAAAAAAGGGTACGCCTGTAGGAACTCCTTCTCATTATCAGCAGGGAATTCTTCAGGTTGTCGCCTACATCAATCAGCATTACACAGAATCTGTAAATATCGACAGTCTGGCCAAAATGTGCCATCTGTCGAAGACATATTTCATATCAGCTTTTAAAAAAGTTACCGGAGAGACACCTTACAGCTACCTTTTAATGCTCCGTACATCCAAAGCCAAAATTCTTCTTGAAACAACCGATTATACAATCAAAGAAATTGCCAATATGTGCGGATTTCAAAAAACAAATACCTTTACCTCTCATTTCTGTACGGCAACACACATGACACCGTCTCAATATCGGGAAAATACGCGAAACTAAAGGACCAGATTCATCGAATCTGGTCCCTGTTTTTATAGATGTTATCATTATGCCAGCTTACTTTTAGCAAGCTCTGCAACCGCCTGAAAGCCTTCCGCATCATTTACAGCCATCTCCGCAAGCATCTTTCTGTTCATATCAACATTTGCCAGCTTAAGCCCGTGCATCAATCTGCTGTAGGACAGGCCGTTCATTCTTGCGGCAGCATTGATACGTGCAATCCATAACTGACGCATCTGACGCTTGCGCTGCTTTCTTCCCGCATAAGAGGATGCAAGAGCTCTCATAACCGACTGCTTTGCAACCCTGTACTGTTTGGAACGCGCTCCCCTGTACCCCTTTGCTAATTTTAAAGTTCTATTATGTCTTTTCTTAGCGTTAAGTCCGCCTTTAATTCTTGCCATGTCTTATCTCCTCCTTCATATTCCTATCTTACAGATAAGGTAATACTTTCTTCATATTCTTTACATTCGTTGCATCTGTAATTGTAGACTGCCTGAGATTTCTTTTTCTCTTGGTAGACTTCTTTGTTAAGATATGGCTTTTATAAGCTTTATTTCTCTTTAACTTCCCTGTACCTGTCTTTTTGAAGCGCTTTGCAGCAGCTCTATTCGTTTTGATTTTTGGCATAACATGCTCCTCCTTCAATTCTTTTTCATATATTTTTAACGTTTTTCAGTTAAAACCATACTCATATTCCTGCCTTCCATCTTTGCCGGCTTCTCAACAACCGCAACATCTGAAAGCAATTCTGCAAAATCATCCAGAATATGCTTACTCTGCTGCACATGAGCCATCTCGCGTCCTCTGAAGCGCAGGGTAACCTTTACCTTATTTCCCTTCGTGATGAACTTCTTCGCATTGTTCACCTTTGTATTAAGGTCGTTTGTATCAATATTCGGCGAAAGACGCACTTCTTTCACTTCTACAATTTTTTGCTTTTTTCTCGCCTCTTTCTCTTTTCTGGCAAGCTCATACCTGTATTTGCCGTAATCAATAATTTTGCATACCGGCGGCTGGGCTTTCGGAGCAATTTTTACCAAATCCAGCTCTGCCTCCTGAGCCAGACGCATGGCCTCCTGAATCGGCATAATACCCAACTGATCCCCGTTTTCTCCGATCACTCTTACTTCTCTGTCTCTGATTTGCCCGTTAATCATTAAATCGCTAATTGCCTTGCACCCCCATAAAATAAAATAAGTGAACAGCGCGCAGACTATCCACTTACATGTCTCTGTATAATAAGATTTCAGGTATCAGACAAAATCCTTATACTCTGTGTTGAACCAATAGTCACCCTGTCGTGCTATGGTGAGAGTGGATACTCTACTTTATTTTTCGCTTTCCGCAACTAATAATCTAACACATCTGAGCAATTCTGTCAATTAAAATTTTATACCCTTTTATATTTTTTTCTGCGATTTATATCAAAGCATCTTCAAGCGCCTCTATGAGCTTCTCCCGCTCAAGCGGCTTATAAACAAAAGCTTTTACGCCGATGCTGTCGGCCTCCTGAATCGTATCGTCATAAGCCAGAGAAGATACCATGACAATTCTTGCCTCCGGATGCTTCTCTAAAAGAGCCTCTGAGGTCTCCAGGCCATCCATGCCCGGCATGATAATATCCATTGTCACAACATCCGGCATAACCTCCTCATACATCTCAAGTGCTTCTTCACCGTCTTTACAGTATGCCGCAATTTCAAATTCGGTATCTTCCAGGAGATTCTTCATCTGAATCTCCATTACACGGGAATCATCTACAATCATAACTCGCTTTTCCATTAAAGATTTCTCCTTTCCTACTCATTCCACCAGCTTTCCTACCGTCCTTTTGGTATGTGATGGATAAACTGCGCATTTTCATTGTCGTCACTGGTGTAGTTAATTACAAAATCTTCCCCCTGATTCCCGGGTATATAACGACTGCGGTAAAAAACCGGTATTCCAAAGCGAGAAGCCACTTTCGTCTTCTGGAACATCCTGGAGGCAATGTGTCCGCAAAGCATATTGAAATACTCTATTGTAAAATCCTCCACATCTTTCGGAGTAACTTTCTCCGCCTGCATCATATACTGTGTCAGCCGTTTAAACAACGCTTCTTCTGCAAAAAATGATACGCTGGTATGAAAGCCCCTTTCGAAAGAAGCATATACGGTACACGAATCGCCGACCGGCTTGCCGCTTCCCTGATGCAGGCTGATTCCTGCCGCTTTCTTTGTCACATCGCAGATAGTTTCATCAAAAAGAGCCTTTAGCATCTCCTTTGTCATCGCAGTATCCATAAAAACCTCCTTTCTCTGAATGGTACAGACATCCGTTATTTTATGACTATGCCCACTGGATTTCACCCTCAACCAGCCTCGCATTACACATGCTGGTCTCATTGGTCAGCTGCTTCGTTTCATCCCCTATCGTCAATATCAGTCCGGGATAGGCAAGCTGACATCGAAGCCTGCTGCCCCCCTGCTCTTCGAGCTTTTCCTTTAGCTTTTCCAAGTCCTTGTCATATTGTCCTAATTTCATTTTTCCTACCGACAAATCCAGACGAATCTTAGCCATACGCTTTGTTCTGGCCGGGCTTTCCGGCTGACGCTCCAGCTTCAGCATCTCCTTTTTCAGTCCGTCAATCTCTTTAAAGAGAACCTCTCTTTCAAAATCCGCACAGGGCTGACCGCCCAGGGCAATATTTGTATTGCTTTCAGACTTGGAGCCGATGACCTTTGCCTCGATTCCGCGAGCCGCACGTATGTATCCGCCAATAACCGCTCCCTTTCCCGAAAGAACCTTAACCTCTCCGTCACAATATACCTCACTGTGCAGGATACAATCCGTCTGAAGGTTTCCTCTGGCGTGCACAATACTATTTTCCAGATACCTGGCATAAATATTATGATGCGCCCGGATAACCGAATCTCTGTTTCCTACAATTCCCTTTACGACAATTAAATCGCCGCCTGCCTCCACCTCTCCGGACTCCACAACACCGTCAACAGTAATATCGCCGACCGCCCGAACCGTAAAACCGCTGCATACATCACCCCGAATATGCACATCTCCCAGAAAGTTAATATTTCCTGTCGTGTAATCCACATTGCCGTTAATTTCCAGTATGGTCTTAATTTGAAAGCTCCGGCCGCTGAATTCTACATGTCCGGCCTGAGCAGCCACAAGCTTTGTTCCGTCCTCGCTAATCTCCGTATTCCGGCCTCTCGGAAGCTGCGCGGCTTTGCCGTCCTTTCCCGGAATCTCCTCATCATAGACTGTTCTCCCTGAAATCCCTTTCACAGGAGGAACCGCCTCACAGATTACTTCTCCTTTATCGGCGTTCTGAACCAGATTCAGAGAGGAATAGTCCACACGGTCATGCTCATCCACCTGAAACTTTCTCTCAATCACTCTGGAAAAATGATCCACAAGATAGCCGTCCTCTCCGTCAACCGCCTCTGCCCCCTTTGCCGCCAGATGAAACCGAAAATATCTGTGCAAATCCTCCGGAAGACGTTTCAAAAGTTCTCCGTTTATCCCAAAGGCGACCCCTTTTTCCGCAAGTGCTCTCTCAAGCATTTGACAGTCCGGCTCTTTTCCGTTCCCTACCGGCGGGAACACCATCATCCATGCCGCCATCCTATCCTCTGAGACAAATACAAAGGGCCGTGCATCTAATACTATCTCCGGACGTTCTGAATCCTCCGGGCTTTCAGAGGTGTCAGAAGCTTCCGGAACCGCTTCGGAAAGCCGCAGCGCCGCTTCCTCCGTAAGCTCCTTTTTCAGGCGTTTAAGCTCACGCTCAGCTTCTTCCTGCGGAACACCCTCCAGGTATATGTAAAACGGAGGCTGCAATCCCGACTGCTCTCTCCTCAGCTCATACAGGAGCCTCAACGCATGATCCTCCGGAAACTCAAGCAGCCTTACATCCGGCGGCAAATACTCCCTTTCCTCCTGCGCCAAAGTCTCTGTACCTTCCTCTGCAGACCGCGCGCTCTCCTCCTGCCCGGGAGCGCCCTCCATCTTTCCCCCCATATCCGCATCCGGTTTTCCTCCAAACAAACGGGACAAAAATGAACCTTTAAACTCCATATTCCCTCACCTCCTCCAATCTCTCCTGTCTGAACAATATTTATAATTTTATTGTATCCTGTCATCGTACCTTTGTGCAAGCATAATTTATAAATTTGAGAAATACAGGTTGAAAAATATAGCCTTTCATGGGATAATAAATCATAATTTGTTTTTTGGAATGCTATTATGAGGAGGATTTTTTATGCAAAAAAGAAGCAATTTTACGAACAAGCTTGGATTTGTACTAGCCGCCTCCGGTTCTGCGGTAGGGCTTGGAAATATCTGGCGTTTTCCCTATCTGGCGGCTCAATACGGCGGCGGCACTTTCCTGCTGATTTATCTGATACTGGCAGTTACCTTTGGTTTTACCCTTATGACTGCTGAAATCGCTCTCGGACGAAAAACCGGTTTAAGCGCCATCGGGGCCTTTAAATCTTTAGACAGACGTTTTGGCTTTGTCGGAGTTTTGGCGGCGGCCGTTCCGATTATTATCTTTCCATACTATTCCGTTATCGGCGGATGGGTTGTCAAATACTTTTCCGTATTCGTAAGCGGGGGCGTAAAAAGCGCTGCGGGAGATACATATTTTACGGATTTTATCAGCGGAACCTTTGAACCTATCGGCTGGTTCTTCGTTTTCATGGCAATCACGGCCATCATCGTTCTGTGCGGTGTCGAAAAGGGAATCGAAAAGGTAAGCAAAATTATGATGCCGATTCTCGTTATTCTCACCGTCATTATCGCCGTATACGGCTTAACTCTTGATGGTGCAATGGAAGGGCTTATCTATTATATCAAGCCGCATATGTCCGATGTATCGGCCAAAACGATTCTCGCCGCTATGGGACAGCTTTTTTATTCCATGTCACTGGCGATGGGAATTATGATTACCTATGGTTCTTACATGAAAAAAGACAATAACCTGGAAAGCTCCGTGCGTCAGATAGAGCTTTTTGATACCGGTATTGCATTCTTAGCCGGCCTTATGATTATCCCGGCTGTTTTTGCATTTTCCGGCGGAGACAGAAGCGCGCTGAACGCGGGCCCAGGGCTTATGTTCATGACGCTTCCGAAAGTATTCGCAAGCATGAAATTAGGCGGAGTTATCGGGACGATTTTCTTTGTGCTTGTATTTTTTGCCGCCCTTACGTCGGCAATCTCCCTTATGGAGACAATTGTGTCCATCTTCCGGGATAAATTCGGCTGGAGCCGCAAGGGGGCCAGCATTTTTGTAACGGTTCTTTCACTGGCTCTTGGAATCCCGTCCTCGCTGGGCTTCGGTCCTCTCTCTTTCATAAGCTGGATGGGCATGTCCGTTCTCGACATTATGGATTTCGTAAGCAACAGTGTATTAATGCCGATTGTCGCATTCTTTACCTGTATTTTTATCGGATTCATCATCAGCCCGAAAACGCTTGCAGACGAAGTAAAGGCGACAGACGGAATCTTTAAGGCCGAAGGTATGTATAACATTGTTATCAAATGGATTGCTCCTATTTTCCTTGTAATAATTCTCGGAAGCTCCGTAGCAAGCGCACTTGGAATTTTTACTATTTGATGGAATATTTGCTTCTGTTTGTCTATACTTTTAAGTAGTATATATGTAAATTGAGGAGGATATGCTATGAAAAAAAGAACCTATGCGAAAAAAAGATTTGCCGCGTTACTGATTGCATTCGCGGCAGCGGCCGGAAGTATACTGGCACCGGTACACGGGGCTCAGGCAGAGGCCGCCTCAAAGGCTTACATGAAAAAAGCTTATGTAAAATGGGATTTAAAGAAAAATAAAACAATATCCTATAAAACAAAGCTGGATAAAATAGGTACAAAAAAATCAAACATAAAAATTACAAAATACAAGATTAAAAATTCAAAAAAGAAAGGCTACAAAGAGCTAAACTACACTGTCCGGGCCTACTATACGCCTCTTACAGCCAAGAATGTCCATAAACTGCCATCGGGTATTTATACGGCGCCCATTTTAAATTGCTATACGGCTGTGGTTGATTATAATACCGGAAAAGCATTGACAAAGGGCAATAAACAAAAAGTTACTGTGAAATACAGCGGCTGGAAAGTACCTACTAATAAAAGAAAAATCTACAGGGACTCAGACGGATGCATAATTGAACAAGGCTTGTATTCTGAAATTCAGGTAAAAGTGACATATCCAAAGAAATATAAAGGACTATGCATCGGTGTCGGAGGGCATACAAGCGTGAACGACACAAAAAACGATACAAAATTCTGGAATGGAAAAGCTGTATTCGGCAAAACTGCCTATTACAGCAAAAAAGACAAATCCTATGCTCATTTTATGAGAGTCACAAAATAGGCAGATATAAAACGGATGCCGGCGCTTCATCAGCCGCATCCGTCTTTTTTATTCCCAGGAAATGTCCGAAAAGCTCCCTAAGCTATTGTACAATCCAGCTCTCCACTTCCACCGCCCCGGCATATTTCTCCATATACCGCTTTCCGTTTTCCAGCGCCTTTTCCAAATCATAATTATCAGAAAAAGAATAAATAAGAGTCAAAACCTCAGAAGACTTTTCCGTTATCATCGCCCGCTCAGAATCACTGGTAGAGCTTCCAATTGCGCCGTTTTTATCGGCAATGACAGGCAGTCCGTCAATCTTAATTTCTTCCTTTCCGATTCCTTTATAGGTTTCTCCGGCTTTTCCGACACGGAATACCAGCTCATCCTCTATTTTCGACGTATCGTAAGAGCCCACGGAAAATCCGGATTCTATAGATACCAGATTATTAACGTCTACAACGGTATTGACTTCGTAAAGCCCCTTTCCCTGTCCGATTCTGCGGACAAGGGCCTCAGAGGATACCCGGTATCTGCTCGGATCCTTTCCAAAGACCTTGTAGGCCGCTCTCGCTTCCTTAATATTTGGAATTTCATTTACCCCGTAATCAAAAACAGCATCCTTTGTCCTTTTAAAAATATCCTTTTTCAGATATTTCCACATCTCTTCGTTCTTCTTTTCTACCTTTACCTTATACTGCATACAGCCGACGCGTACCGGCGGCCATAACGCTTTCATCGCCTCGTCAATCATCAGATTCTTTTTCATACCCCGTTTCCTCTCCGCCGCTATCTTTCGTCTCCCATACAAAATACCGCCACGACTCCCGGACCGGTGTGGCTTCCGATTACCGTACCGATATTGTTAATCAGAATATTTCTGATACCCATTTTCCTGCGCACAAGCTCAGCCACATATTCTGCGTCCTCAATGCAGTCGCCGTGAGTAATCATAATTATATCATTCTCCCATCCCTTAAACTGCTCTGCCGCCCGTTCTACAATCTTCTGAAGCGATTTCTTTCTTCCCCGTTCCTTTCCGATTACCTGGAGCTTTCCTTCGTTATCCATATGAATCATCGGTTTTATCTGTACCATACTTCCAAGAACCGCCGCTGTCTTTGACACACGCCCGCCTCTCTGCAGATGATAAAGATCGTCAATTGTCACATTGTGACAAATATGAAGCTTATGCTCCTCCGCCCACTGAGCCGCCTCCTCAATCGTCATCCCTTCACTTTTACGTTTCAGTACATAATACAGAAGCAGAGCCTCCCCCATACAGGCACATAAGGTATCCACAATTATAAGCTTTCTATCCGGATATTCCTCCCGAAGCGCTTCTGCCGCCAGCTTCATACTGTTGAATGTGCCGCTTAACCCCGAGGAAAAGCCAAGATGCAAAACATCTTTTCCTTCCTTTAAAAACGGCTCCAGCGCCTCTTTTGCCTCCTCCGGATTGACCTGAGAAGTCACCGACATCTTCCCTTCCCGCAGCTTCGCAAAAAATTCTTTTGACGAAAGCCCCGACATATCCTGATAGGTTTCTCCGTCAATGGTATATTTCAGAGGGATAAAAGGAACGTTTCTTTCCTTAAGCCACTCTTTCGGCACATCAACCGTACTGTTTACCGTAACGATATAATCATTCATTTTCTTATTTCTCCTTCCCTTTATCTTCACCTATCTTACCACTTTTATCCATATCACGCAAAATCTTTTTGAATGTAATTGCAAATAAAGTAGCTGCCGTTGTCACCGAGATAAAATCAGCGATCGGCTCCGCCCGGTAAATTCCCATTACCCCCATAAAACGGGGCAAAATAAGAGCAAGGGGGATTAACAGAATGACCTTACGCAAAAGCGCAATAAACACTGACACCTTCGCCTGTCCCAACGCCACAAAAGTACTCTGACATGCCGACTGAACGCCAAAAAAAAGATAGCCCAGAAAATAGACCGGCATAACCTGCGCCGTAAGCGCCGCAAGCTGTTCATTGCCCGTAAAAATTCCAGCGTAAAGTCCGGGCTTTACAACTGCAATCCCACCCAGAAGAAACATGGCGGTAAAATTAACAGCAAGCAGACGGAAAAAGGTTCCTTTCACCCGCCCCTTATTTCCCGCTCCGTAATTGTAGCTGATAATCGGCTGAACCCCCTGCGTAACCCCCTGCGCGGGAATTCCGATAAACTGCATAATACTGCTTAAAATTGCCATCGTTCCTACATAAAGATCCCCGCCGTATTTTTGAAGTCCGGTATTAAGTGTAATACTTACAAGGCTTTCCGTGCTCTGCATAATAAAAGGCGACACTCCAAGCGCCGCAATCCGTTTGATATACTCCGGCTTAAGGCGTATATATTTCTTTCTCAAACGAATCACACTTTTTTCAGAGGTTAAAAAATGCAGTACCCATACCGCGCTCACCGCCTGCGAGATAACCGTGGCAGCCGCCGCGCCCTTTACCCCCATCTTCAGTACAAAGATAAATACCGGATCCAGACAGATATTAAGCACCGCCCCGATAAGGACCGAAAGCATCGCTGTTTTTGCCTCTCCCTGTCCGCTGATAAAAGTATTAAGGCCCAACGCCGTCTGTACAAAGATTGTGCCCGCCAGATAAATTCCAATATATCCCCTTGCATATTCGATTGTCACATCACTGGCTCCGAACGCATATAAAACCGGCGTTTTAAAAGCGGAAAATAAAAAAGTCAGCGTAACCGAAAAAAATAAAATCAAACCAGCGGAATTTCCAAGAATCTTCTCCGCCCTTTCGTAATCTTTCCGTCCCAGCTCTATGGAGGCAAGAGGCGCTCCGCCCATTCCGGCAAAAGCACTGAACGCCGATATAAGCATAATAATCGGAAATGTCACGCCTACTCCCGTAAGCGCAACATCTCCGTATCCTGAAATATGACCGATATAAATCCTGTCTACAATATTGTACAATATATTAATCAGCTGCGCCGCCACCGACGGAAGTGCCAAAGACACCATCAGCTTCCCAAGCGGCGCGGTGCCAAGCCTGCTGTCCTGCCCTGAATTTTCCTGCATAAATATCCCTCCTCTGTCTTTTTTCACCCGGAGAGTATTATATACAATTTTGGAAGAATTGTAAATTCATTTTCTGCACACTAGTTTAATTTTATATTCAGATAATTTCTTCCCGAAAGCGTTTTATTAAAGCAAACACTTAAGATAACAACAAGACACCCAAGTATAAACCCAATCCAGTTAAACAGCGCCGTCAGGATTAAAAGCTGCAGCCGCATGAATTTGAGCGCGTACCCAAGCTCAAAATTCGGCTGTGTATAATTTGCCACAGCGACAAATGCCATATACAGCATAACCTCTGAATTAAACCATCCGGACTGCACGGAAAATTCTCCCATAACAAGACCGGCAATAACACTGAGCGGGGTACTCAGCATATTCGGCGTATTCATCGCCGCAAGACGCAGACCGTCAATTGCGATTTCCAGAATTAAAAGCTGAAAAATAAGCGGAATATTTACCATGTCCTTAACCGCAACGAAAGCGAAAACCTCAGGAAGCCAATTGAGATTCTGCATAAACAACAGAAATACCGGAGTTAAAAATACTGTCATAAGTGTAATCAATACCCTTGCAACCTTTAAATATACATTCGTAAGTGTCGGAAAATAATAATCATTTGCCTCCTCTATCATGTCAAAAACAGAGGTCGGCAAAATCATTGCAGACGGCGAGTTGTCTACCAGAAGAACGACCTTTCCCTCTAACAGGCAGGCCGTCGCCGTATCCGGACGCTCCGTAAACTTAAACTTCGGAAAAGGATTATACCATTTCCGCTTAAACAAACATTCCGCAAGACTCTGCTGATTCATACGGAGCGCGTCGATTTTAATATCTTTAATCCGTTTTGATACCGTATCCAAAAGCGCCTGATCCACCCGGTCTTTCATATAGCAAATTGCCACGTCTGTGCGGGAGCTGTCCCCGATTTCAACCATCTCCATAATCAGATGCGGATCCCGGATCCTTCTCCTCATCATCGCGGTATTAAATACAATTGTCTCTACAAACCCGTCTCTGGAGCCCCGAAGAGACTTATCCTTATCCGGTTCCTCCACGCTTCTTGCCGGATACGTGCGGCAGTCAATCGCAAGACACGCCTCATACCCATCCACAAAAAGGCAGGTCACCCCTGACAGAATATTCCGGACAGCCTGGTCAAAATCGCCATAAACATCCACCTCCGCATATGGAATACACATTCTGGCAAATTCAGTAGCCTCTTTCGGCATATCCTCCTCCGTTACTTTCAGAAAAGAATCCATAATTTTAAGAAGAACCTCATCCTTTGTAAAACCGTCAATAAAATAAAACGATGCTACCCTGCCTCCGATATACATATCCCTCTGGATAATATCGAAGCTATCCTTAACCGGCAGCACCTGATTCATATAAGCAATATTTTCTTCTCTTAACGCAGTTATCTTCTTTGCATCAGGCATATCTATTCCTCCATCCTCTCTGTCACAATTAGTATCTGGGAATAGAATTGCCCGAATTACAAAAAATTATTCTGTCATCTATACGGTTGTACTCCCGAAGCCTCCGTTGCGGACTTCGGTTATGTCGTCATCCATCGTAATTCCGTACTCTACAAAAATACCCTGCATAAAGCCTTTCCCGGCATCAAGCTCCAGTATCTTCTTTTCGTTGCTGTCATTCGTAATCTTAGCCATAATATGGCCTTCATTGTCCGAATAAAAATAATCACTGTCAATAATCCCTACGGTATTATTAAGCTGCAGACGGTATTTAAACCCGAGACCGCTTCTCGGATAGCATTTAAGCACCCAGTTTTCCTGCATCTCCACACGGATACCGGTGGGAACCTTCACCGTCTTTCCCGGAGCCAGCACAATCGGAAAGGGGGTAAAAAAATCATACCCCGCAGAACCCCTTGTGGCACGCTTCGGCAGCTTTATTTCATGATAAATCTCCCTGAGTTCCGATTCCTCAAGCGGTTCAAACGTATCCAAAAAAGCCTCCTTAAACTGTCTGTAGCTGACCTTGTGAAACTGTGCAACTCTCTTAGCCATGCAGCACCAACTCTCCTATCTTTAGCGTGTTCTTAACATCTATTACAAACTGGTTCGCGCTTCCTTTCCAGTGAAGCGCGTTGTCCATCTTGTCTTTTTCAAATCTTCCGTCTACTACAACATCAAGATAATTTACAATTTCAAATCCTTTTATCTCTTTCCAGACATAGCCGGTATAAAGCCAGAGAGTCTTATCCGGGTACTTCTCCCGAATTTCCTTTGCCAGAGCGGTCACCCCGTCCCTGTTCGCCTCATGAAGCGGGTCGCCGCCGGAAAAGGTAATTCCGCTTACATAGTCCTTGTCAAGCTCCGTAAAAATTTCCTGCTTGGCCTCCTCATCAAAGGGAAGTCCGCCCTCCGGATCCCATGTAACCGGATTCTGACAGCCCGGACAGCCGTGATGGCAGCCCGCCACCCACAGCACGACCCTGAGTCCGTCCCCGTTCAGCATATCGTCCTTTGTAATATTGTGATAACGCATGATTACATACTTTTCCTTTCTGCAATCTCGGCCATCTTCGCCTCATTCAGACGGGTATCTCCTTTCACACGGGAATAGGACAGATAACCGTTCATCCTGTCAATCTTCGTCAGATTCTTACTTCCGCATACCGGACATACATCCATGGAAAGTTCCTCATGCCCGCAATCATCGCAATAAGCAAGAGAAAGGTTTACCCCTTCATAAAATCCTCTGTCCATCGCGCGTCTTACCAGAGACTTAATTGCCTCCCGGTTATAATTAATCGGATATTTTACATACTGAATCTTTCCGCCGTTACTCAAATTCCAGAATCGTCCTTCCAAATCCTGCTTCTCTATGGGTGTAATATCCTCGGTCACATGACAATGGAAGCTGTTGCTTACATACTCGCGGTCCGATACGTTTTCAATAATTCCGTATTTCTTACGGAACTGCTGAACCTGAACTCCGCACAGATTTTCGGCCGGCGTTCCGTAAATTGCGTAAAGACGCCCGTCCTCCTTTTTAAACTGATTAATCTTATCATTAATATACTGCAGCGTATCTAATGCAAACCGCCCGTCCTCTGCCAGCGACTTTTTATTATGAAGCTGCTGAAGCTCGTTTAACGCAGTAATTCCAAAGGATGCGGTTGCAGCCTTAAGGAGCGGCTTAATCTTATCATACAGCCCCAGATGGCCGCCGTAAAAACCGCCCTCGCAGTATGCCAGAGGATTTGTTGACGCTTTCAGCTCCCCGAGATAATCATAGGTACGCAGATGCAGCTGCCGGATTAACTCCAGATAATAATCCAATACCTCATGAAAATCTCTGCTTTCCTGTCGCGCTTTCGCATAAATCATCGGAAGATGGAGACTGATTGCGCCAATATTAAATCTTCCGACAAAGACCGGCTCGTCCATTTCATCTGCAGGCTCCATACCTCCCCTTTCATACCACGGGGACAGGAACGCACGGCATCCCATAGGGCTGATAATCTTTCCATATTTTTTATATATGCCTGCAACATATCCGTCTCCGGTAAGACTCAGCCAATCCGGATACATCGTCTTTGCCGAACAGTCAATTCCTGCCTCAAAGACATCCTCAAGCGGCCCTCCCGGCCCGTGAAGCTTCTCATCATACAAAAATACAATTTTGGGGAACAATACCGGTTTTTTATGATCTTTTTTCCCCTGCCCGTTCTTGCGGACCTCCAGCATCTTAAGCGTTACAAGCTTACCATATCGGCTCGTGACGGTTCCCGCCGTAACCGTAATAAACGGATAATCTCCTCTGCTGGAGGATACGGAATTAAACTTATACTCCCAGCCCTGAAAGCCCTGTTCCATCTCCTTTTCAAGGTCTGCCCACGCCACTTTCTGCACGGTCTCCTCGTCAAGTCCCAAATCGCGGTATTTTTTAATCAGCTTTTTATGAGATTTTTCCGCATAGGGTTCCAGAATATCGTCTACGCTCGGCACTGTAAAACCGCCGTACTGCTGACTTGCCGCACTAAGCACAATATCACCGATTACATCAAATGCCGTATCCAGAGTCTTCGGCTCATTATACCAGAGATTCCCCATCTCGAAACCGCCGCTTAATACTTCCTTTACATTAAAAAGACAACAGTTCATCGTATCTCTTCTGGCCGACATGTCATGAATATAAATATATCCGTCACGGATTGCCTGTATCTCTTCTACTGTCAGGAAGAATTTTTTGTATAACTCCTTATTCAGCTCATTAAAGATAAGGCTTCTTTTTGTTGATACAAGAGCGCTGTCGGTATTGCTGTTTTCCTTATCTCCGATATACATGATGGACTGGCTCTTTTTATAAACGTCATCAAGCATCTGCACAAAATCCTGCTTATAATTCCGGTAATCCTTATAACTCTTGGCAACAGCCGCATTCACTCTCTCCAGCGCGCCCTCTACCACATTGTGCATCTCTGCAATCGGAATCTCCGTAACGCCAAGCTCCTCTACTTTCTCCTCTACAAATTTACAGATAAACCCAATCTCCTCATCCGTAAATTTAATCAGTGCTCTGTACGCAGATTTATTTACCGCCACAACAACCTTCTGGACGTTAAACTCCTCTTTGGTTCCATCCTTTTTTACTACTTTTACCTCTCTTGTCAACATATAACTCTTTTTTCCCTTCATCTATATTTAGTATGCAAGCCGCGCTCAATCAACTACATCATGTGTTTTTCATAAGAGTGCTTGAATATAATCTTATCACTACATCCCGGAAGCGTCAACGAATTTTAAGTTAAAATATTTCACAAAAATAGAGCCGTTTCCAGCTCTATCAATTGTATAATATTATTTTTTTAATTTCCACATTCTATACTGATTTCGTTAAATAATTTCAAAATATCGTCCATCTGCATTTTCTGCTTTTCCTCATTCTTTTTATCCAGAACAATCCTCCCTTCATGCATCATGATAAGACGGTTCCCATACTCCATTGCGTATCTCAGATTGTGAGTTACCATAACCGCCGTAAGCTTCTTATCCCTTACAATCTTATCCGTAAGCTCCATAATAAGCTCTGCGGTCTTCGGGTCAAGCGCCGCCGTATGCTCATCCAAAATCAGGAATTCAATCGGCGTCATAACGGACATAAGAAGAGCCATTGCCTGGCGCTGCCCGCCGGAAAGAGAGCCTACCTTCACATCAAGCTTATCCTCAAGCCCCAGCCCCAGCTGTGCCAGCTGCTCCCTGTAATAACCGATTCTTGTTTTATTCGTTCCCGGCCCGAGCCCGTAGAGCTTTCCCTTATTATCTGCCAGAGCCATATTTTCCAGAATCGTCATAGAAGGACAGGTTCCCATCGCCGGATTCTGATACACCCGTCCAATTCTCCTGTTCCGTTTATATTCCTTTTCTTTTGTTATCTCTTTATCTCCGATAAATATCTGTCCCTTTTCAATCGGAATACTTCCGCAAATAATGTTAAGCATAGAGGTCTTTCCTGATCCATTGCTTCCCACTACCGAAAGAAACTCCCCTTTCTCAAGCTTCAGATGAAAGTCCTGAAAAAGGCACATTTCATTTACAGTACCCGGATTGTAGTATTTATCAATTCCTCTAAGCTCAAGCATTCCCTTTCACCTTTCCTTTTCTTTCCATACTGATAATTAATATAATCAGGAATAATACCGCCGTAATCAGCTTCATTGCCTGCGGTTCAAAATTCCGAAGCGCTGCGGCCACACATGCTTTATAAATCACAGAACCTATCAGCACTGCCGTTGTCGTTTTAAGAAAAGTAACTCTCCTGAAAATACTTGTTCCGATAATTACGTTTGCAAGGCCGATTACGATCGCCCCCGTGCCCATAGATATCTCGAAAACCCGTTCCTCCTGCGCAAATACGCAGCCGGCCAGGGCTGTCAATCCGTTTGCAATTGCAAGGCCGAGAATTTTCACATTTCCCTGCTCCTTTGCAAGCGAGGTAACAAGCACGTCATTATCTCCCACTGCTCTTAACAGATACCCGGACTTTGTTTTCAGATACAAATCCAAAAGCACCTTACAGAGAACGACAAGGAAAAAGGAGATAAGAAGCGTCCGGTAAGGCTTCAGGCTCTTTGGAAGAACACTGTCCACCAGCTCATTTTTAAAAATGCTGTCCTTGGAAAAAAGCGGCACATTAGCGGTCCCCGCAATATATAAATTAATCGTCCAGAGCGCCGTCATCATAATAATTCCGGACAGCAAATCCCGAACCTTTCCTTTTACATGGATAAATCCGGTACATACGCCGGCCGCTGCTCCTGAAAGGAAAGCAAGCGGAAGTGTAAAATAAGGATTCACTCCCCGTGTAATCAGAGCGGCCGTAATCGCCGCTCCGAGAGGAAAGCTTCCGTCTACCGTAAGATCCGGAAAATCCAATATTTTATAAGTAATATATACTCCAAGTGCCAATATTCCGTATATCAGCCCCTGCTCAATGATTGATACTGCAAAATCCATCAAATGCCTCCCACAGACTTATTCTGTAATTTCCGAAAAGCTCTCTGCCGCACTGTCAGAAAGATCCGTCGGAACTGTAATTCCAAGATTTTCCGCAACCTTAGTATTTACATAAAAACCCGGCTCCGTAATGATTTCATAAGACATCTCCGACGCCTTTTCTTCTCCTTTCAAAACCTTTGCCGCCATTTTTCCCGTCTGTTTGCCAAGCGCGATATAATCCAATCCTTCTGCCGCAAGACATCCGATTTTCACCTGCTCGATCTCGCTTCCGAATATCGGAATCTTCTTATCGTCCGCTTTCTCCAGAATCGTCGGCAGAGACGCAACAACCGTATTATCCGTCAGGTTTGTAAGACAGTCTGCTTTATTTAACAAATCCTCTGCTGCAAGCGGAACATCCGCCGTCGTGCTGATACCCTTTTCAATAATCTCAAAATCATACGTTCCCGCCAGGTCTTTGTATTCTTCAATTGCCGACAGGGAATTTGCCTCGCTTGTCGTATACATAATACCAATCTTCTTCGCATCCGGAAGCATCTTACGAATCATCTGAAGCTGCACCTCAACCGGCAGCTTATCGGAAGTACCGGTCACCTCGCCGACTGCCTTTCCGTCCTCCGTCGCAAGCTCCGCCGCCACCGGGTCCGTAACTGCCGTGTAAATAACCGGAATATCGGCATCCATCGCCGCGTTATATGCACTCTGGGCCGTCGGCGTCGCAATTGCACAAATCATATCTACCTTATCCGATACAAAGCTGTCGGAAATCTGCCCCGCAGTTCCCATATCCGCCGCTGCATTCTTATAGTCCACAGTCAGGTTCTCACCCTCTTTAATACCTTCCTCCTCAAGTCCCATTAAAAAGCCTTCTCTGCAGTTATCAAGAGAGCCGTGCTCCGCGAACTGGCTGATTCCAATCGTATAGCTCTCTTTCTCCTTACCGCCGCCGCTTTCGCCTGACGTACTGCCGCCGCATCCTGCCGTCAGCACTGCCGCTGCCGCTACTGTTAATAATCCTGCTAATACTCTGTTTTTCATTGTTCCATTCTCCTTTTCTTTTTTGAAATTTTTCCTGCTGTTAGGAGAGAAAATAAACGTGTCTACCGCAGCTTTCTATATAAAAAAACCGCCTCAGGCTCTCTGCCTGAGACGGTAATATATACATATTATCGCGGTACCACTCAAATTGACGTAACGTCCACTTTTCTCATGTACTAACATACACTCCTGATTGATAACGGGTTCGGTTCCCGACATACCATACTCTTCCGTTTATCAGAATTTCCGGCAGCCCTCGAAAGTCCATTCAACTACTCACTCCATACGGCAATCTCACCACCTGCCATTCTCTGAAATGTCTTAGAATAATCTACTCCTCTTTCTCAGCGGTTTTAAATATTTACGTTATTCACTTTACCGCAACAAGAGACATTTGTCAATAGTTTTTTTAGTTTTATTTGTGACGTATCATATAACAACTACTCTTTCACAACCGGAATTGGCGTATAATCCTTAGCGTCCAGATTATGAATATATTTCTTCGTCTCTTTTACGATCACATTCGACAGCAATAATACCGCCACCAGATTCGGTATCGCCATCAATGCGTTTAAGATATCCGCCACCGTCCATACGACGTTTAAGCTGATAACCGGCGCGATAACTGCAACGACAATATACAGAACACGGTACGGCACTAATCCTTTGCTTCCTGCAAAGTACTCTACGCAGCGCTCTCCGTAATATGCCCAGCCAAGAATCGTGGAATACGCAAATGTAATAATTCCAAGTGTAAGTACGATTGGACCAAATACCGGAATCTGGCCGAATGCAAGAGTGGACAAAACGCCGCCGTCTCCAATCTGGTCCGCATTAATATTGGGATTCTTCATAATGGTTGTCACCAATACAAGTCCTGTCATCAGACAGACAACAACCGTATCCCAGAATGTCCCCGTAGAGGATACCAGCGCCTGACGGACCGGATTTCTCGTCTGTGCCGCTGCCGCCGCAATCGGTGCGGAACCCATACCGGACTCATTGGAAAAAAGACCTCTTGCAACTCCGTACTGGATGGCAAGGCGAATCCCTGAACCCACAAGGCCGCCCGCTGCCGCACCCGGAGTAATCGCCAGCTTACAGATCGTTACAATTGCCGGAATGATAAAGTCATAATTAATGCACAAAATGATAATACATCCCAACACATAGAAAAGCGCCATAAAAGGAACGAGCCTTTCACATACTCTTGCAATAGATTTAATTCCTCCAAAAATGACAATTGCTGTCAAAACACCGATAATAAGCCCTACAATCCAGTTCGGGATTCCAAAATTACCGCCTGTAATACTCGCAATTGCATTCACCTGTGTCGCACAGCCGATTCCAAAGGAAGCAAACGCTGCAAAAAACGCAAAAATCATAGCGAGCCATTTCATATTCAATCCCCGCTCAAGCGCATACATCGCGCCTCCCTGCATACGTCCGTCTTCTGTTTTTACCCGGTATTTTACTGCGATTAGGGATTCCGAATATTTTGTAGCAATCCCGAACACACCGGTAAGCCAGCACCAAAGCACCGCTCCGGGGCCGCCAAGAGCAATCGCCGTACCTACTCCGACAATGTTTCCCGTACCAATTGTCGCTGCAAGCGCTGTGGCAAGCGCGCCAAATTGAGAAACCTCTCCCTCTCCGTCCGTATCCTTCGTTACGGAAAGCTTAATTCCTTTTGTCACCGTATATCTCTGAATAAACCCGGTGCGGATTGTCATAAAAAGATGTGTACCGAATAACAGAATAATCATCCACCAGCCCCATACCCAGCCGTCAATTTTGTTAATAATATCTACTATCTGCCCCATAAAATGCCCCTTTCTCTTTCCTTTTCTTTCATATATATTTTCAACAGCATGGAGACATTATATATTATTAGAAAGAAAATAGCAAGAATTATTACAAAACAGACATTTTTCCGCTTAAATAATTTTCTTAAATTCTTCAAATTTTTCTTGTAAACCTATGCAAAAGAAACTCCAGACAGCCAATTTTCATAAATATTGATAAAAATCTAAACTGCTAAGACTTTTTTTCTACTCTTTCCACCTATTTTTTTCTGCCCGTTATTATATATCGGAAGAATACATTAATCTGTTTTTTTATTTTTTCATCAATTTTCAGAAATTTGAAAACACCGGCCTAAAACGGCGTCCCGTACAAGTCATACGGCGTCACCTGATATACATAATAGTTGAGCCAATTTGTATAAAGGTTATTCGCATGAGCCCTCCATGTAAGCAGCGGCCTCTTTTCCGGGTCATCACCCTCATAATAATTTTTCGGGATCTCAATCGGAAGCCCCTTTCCCAAATCTCTCTTATACTCGCCGTCCAGCGTCACTCTGTCATACTCCGGATGTCCCATAACAAAAATCTGTCTGCCGTCCTCCGCCATAGCAAGGAAGAGGCCCGCTTCGTCCGATTCCGCCAAAACCGTCAGCCGCTTTTCCATCCGGATTTTCTCCATCGGCACCTCCGTATGTCTGGAATGAGGGGCCAGAAAAACATCGTCAAATCCACGTACAAGCGGAATCTTTCGATTCAGAACCTTATGTTTGAATACTCCGAACATTTTTTTCGGAAGCTGTATCTTATCAATTCCATAATGATAATAAAGGCCTGCCTGTGCTCCCCAGCAAAGATGAAGCGTAGAGGTAACATTTGTCCTGCTCCACTCCATAATATCTTTTAACTCCTCCCAGTAATCCACCTCCTCAAAGGGCATCTGCTCTACCGGAGCTCCGGTAATAATAAAACCGTCAAATTTTTGAGATTTAATTTCGCAAAATCTCTGATAAAACTGATTCAGATGACTGGTCGGCGTATTTTTTGACTCATGACTGGATACCGTTACAAATGACACGTCCACCTGCAGCGGCGTATTTGACATTGAACGGAGTATCTGAAGCTCTGTATCCTCCTTAAGGGGCATCAGATTCAAAAGTCCGATTTTAATCGGACGGATATCCTGATGCGCCGCCCGGTGCTCATCCATGACAAATATATTCTCCCGTTCCAGTATTTCTTTTACCGGAAGACCGTTCTGTACCCGTATCGGCATAATTTATCCCTCTTTTCTCCCAATATTTTTTATATCATTTTCCTCAATAGCTTCTCTGTCATTTTCCGGATGAATATAATTTCCGTCAGAATCCACATAACTTTTTTTATCATAATACTCCGTACCTGTCGGAAGCTTCTTACGTTTCAGGCGGTTATCCACAATCATCTCAACAATATAGTATAGCACCGCAAATGTAGGAACTCCCATTACCATTCCCACAAATCCAAACAGCCCCCCTCCTAAAAGAATCGCCACAATTACCCAGAACGCCGAAAGGCCGGTAGAATTTCCGAGAATCTTCGGCCCCAGTATGTTTCCGTCAAACTGCTGCAAAAGCAGAATAAAAATTGCAAAATAAAGTCCTTTCATCGGATCGCTTAATAATATTAAAATCGTACAGGGAACCGCACCGATATATGGTCCGAAAAACGGAATTACATTTGTAACTCCTACGATTACGCTGACCAGCATCACATACGGCATATTCAGAATTGAAAGTCCGAAAAAGCACAGCACCCCGATGATAGCAGAGTCAATAATTTTTCCAATGATAAAACCGCCGAATATCTCATTACTTTTTGTCGTCAGATGCAGAATCATATTGGCATGATTCACATCAAAAACCGCATAAATCACTTTTTTACTCTGCCGGACAAACAACTCCTTACTGAATAATATGTAGATAGATACGATAACTCCGATTATAATATTGAAAATTTCACTCAAAACATTCAAAACGCCCACTGTCAGGTTGGACATCAGCTCATTTGTCTTTTCCAGCAGATCCGTCCGCATCCAGTTCATAAACATATCGGTGCCTTCCTCGAGCGCCGTCTTGATAAAAGTTCCTGTTGTAGAATCGTCAAGCCGCGCCTCATTCAGCGTATCCAGCGCATTGCCTATCTGTCTTGGCAATGTGAAAACCAGATTCCGTATACTGGCATACAACTCCGGAATCAACAGATTAAACAAAACCGTTACTAACAGACACAGCAAAATCAATGCCGTAAAAATACCGATTCCTCTTGACAGCTTGCACGCCTTTTCTCTCTGCGCCATCCTTTTTTCCAGCACCGGTATAAGAAACGCATCTGCTTTATTTACAACCGGATTCAAAAGATATGCAATAACACAGCCATATATAACCGGCTTCAGCACACCAAAAATACGCCCGACTCCCTTTGACAAATCCGTCATGCGAAGCAGGGCAAAATAAAATAACAGACCGGCTGCCACAACAAGAAAATATGTCATTCCCCTGCCAAACTGCTGCCGTATCTTAGACGGTCCTTTTCTTCCTAAAATCGGTCTTTCATTATAATATGCCTGCTCCTGCTTCTCTTCTTCCCTTTCCTCTTTCGTACCTGTCTCTTTCTTATCCATATCAAACATTTTAACCTTTCCTGAACATATAAATCTATTATAACCGCTCCTCAAATATGCGTCAACCAAAAAGGGAAGCCCTTTTCGCTTCCCTCTTCTCTCCCTGTCTGCTGCCCGCAGATTCTGTGAATATACTATCCCGCCGCCTTACGCACATCCACATTGAAACGTTGCACATTCCGTCTGTTCACACTGGCAGGCATTGCCGCCTTCCACGCTGATTTTCCCTGCATGGCAGTGACATTTTTCATTGTAAACACAGTCTGTTGCTTTACAGTCAATCGCACTTGTTGCAGTCGCCTCTTTCATATCATTGCTGTAAGAATTACTGTCTTTCCGCTCCTGAAAGCTGTCGCAGCAGGTCTCCTCCGAACGCTTTGCGGAGCGTCCTCCGACTTCAATCTTATCTAAATCACAATAATAATTTTTATTGTGCAGACATGACTGCACCGTACATCTTAATTCCGGCATAATCTAACCTCCTATCTAAAATAATATCAAGGTTATTATGCCCGAATCTTTCCTTTTTACCCGAAAAATTTATCCTTCTTTTGCTGTTTCACGAATTTTTTTCATTTCAATTTCATTTTTAATATCTCTGATAAATTCTTTAAGTCCCTTTTGTCCTTCATCTCCCGCGAAACGGCTTCTTACAGATACAACCTCCGCTTCCTCTTCTTTCGCTCCCACAACAAGCATATAAGGAATTTTATTCATCTGCGCCTCACGAATCTTATAGCCGATTTTTTCCGCTCTTGTGTCAATCTCAGCACGGAT
Organism: uncultured Lachnospiraceae bacterium; assembly: GCA_946552115.1. GTDB lineage: Bacteria > Bacillota > Clostridia > Lachnospirales > Lachnospiraceae > CAPEBR01. The sequence continues at coordinate 28,714 of CAMNRH010000002.1, read as the reverse complement.
TCCCGCCTCATCAAGCGCCGCGCGCACTTTCCTGCCATATTCCATATATTTATCGGAGATTGGAAGCACTTTCACCTGTACCGGAGAAAGCCATGTAGGAAATGCCCCTGCAAAATGCTCTGTCAAAATACCGATAAACCGCTCAATGGATCCAAATGCAACGCGATGAATCATAATCGGACGATGCTTTTCTCCGTCGGCCCCCGTATATTCCAAATCAAATCTCTGAGGCATCTGCATATCAAGCTGAATTGTCCCGCACTGCCATGTCCTCCCAATCGAGTCCTCCAGATGGAAATCAATCTTCGGTCCGTAAAACGCCCCGTCTCCTTCATTTACAACATATGCGATGCCGAGATCCTCAAGAGCGCCGCGTAAGCCTTCTGTCGCCATCTCCCAGTCCTCATCGCTCCCCATGCTGTCCTCCGGTCTCGTAGACAGCTCCACATGATATTTAAATCCAAACAGACTGTACACCTCGTCAATCAATCCCGCAACACCCTTTATCTCCTCACGAATCTGATCCGGAGTCATAAAGATATGCGCGTCATCCTGCGTAAAGCATCGCACACGCATCAGCCCGTGAAGCTGGCCTGATTTTTCATGCCTGTGGACAATTCCCAGCTCTCCTACACGAAGCGGAAGATCTTTATAAGAACGCGGCTCGGACTTATAGACCAGCATTCCTCCCGGACAATTCATCGGCTTTACCGCAAAATCCTCATCGTCAATGACCGTCGTGTACATATTATCTTTATAATGGTCCCAATGTCCCGAATTCTCCCACAAATGCCTGTTTAAAATAATCGGCGTCGAGATTTCAACATATCCTTTTTTCTTATGAAGCTCTCTCCAATAATCAAGAAGCGTATTTTTAAGCACCATACCTTTCGGAAGAAAGAACGGAAATCCCGGTCCCTCCTCACACATCATAAAGAGACCCAGCTCCTTACCCAGCTTTCTGTGATCACGCTTCTTCGCCTCCTCCATCATATGAAGATATTCGTCAAGCTCCGCTTTCTTCGGATAAGACACACCGTAAATTCTTGTAAGCATCTTATTCTTTTCATTTCCGCGCCAGTAAGCGCCTGCAAGGCTCGTGAGCTTAAACGCTTTTACAGGCTTCGTTGTCATAAGATGCGGCCCTGCGCAAAGATCTGTAAATTCTCCCTGACTGTAAAAGCTGATTTCCTCATCCTCCGGCAGATCCTCAATCAGCTCCACCTTATAAGGCTCATCCTTTTCTTTGAAATACGCGATGGCTTCCTCTCTTGATTTTGTAAATCTTTCAATCGGCAGATTTTCCTTTACAATTCTTTTCATCTCCGCCTCGATTTTTTCCAAATCCTCAGCTGTAAAAGGCGTTTCCCTGTCTAAATCATAGTAAAATCCATGCTCAATGGACGGCCCGATTGCAAGCTTCGTCTCCGGGTACAGTCTCTTTACCGCCTGCGCCATAATATGCGAGGTCGTATGAAAAAAAGCGCCCTTTCCCTCATCGCTGTCAAAGGTCAGAATTTCAAGCTCACTGTCCTTTTCAATCACCGTACGCAAATCCACAAGCTCTCCATTTACCTTTGCCGCTGTAGCCACTCTCGCAAGGCCTTCGCTTAAATCCCCTGCAATATCAATTACCGCCGCGCTTTTTTCGTACTCCTTTACAGAGCCGTCCTTCAATGTGATTTTCATCTCTTCTCCCTCTTTCTATCCTATTTTATTCTTTTTATGATCCTCCAAGCCTTTATGAAACATATTATGAAATTCAGGGCACGCCTGCTTTAAGGACAATGGCCTCCCGTCCCGGTTGATAAAGCAGTGCCTGGAAGTCCCCCTGCAGTGTACCATATCCGTCCTGTCACTGAAGATTTCATATCCCACTGTCAGCTTAATCCCGTTGTATTCCTTAACATATGTCTCAATCGTCACAATTTCTCCGAAATGCACCATCCTGAGATAATCTGCTTCCACAGAAAGCACGGGACTGATGATTCCCTGCTCCTCCATCTGTTCATAGCCGATTCCCATCTGCTCCATAAAATCCATTCTTGCCTCTTCAAACCAGCGGATATAATTGGAATGATGTACGATTCCCATCTGGTCAGTCTCATAGTATTGTACTTTATGTGTGTATTTCTTAAATTCACTCATCTTATCTCACCTCAATTTTTATCCATGCTACGTAAAATAAATTCTTTCAAAATCCGGATGTTCCCCCGACCAGCCCGCAGGCGGCATGGAGCTTATACGGTACATATCCTCTGAGCTTATCTCAAATCCGAACACATCCAGATTCTGCTTCATCCTCTCATAAGAAGAGGCCTTAGGAAGCGGAAGCACTCCCCGCTGAAGCGCGTAACGGATACAGAGCTGCGCCGGGGATACCCCGTATTTTCCCGACAGCTCCTTTAAGAGCGGATGCTCTAATACCCGCTTTCTTCCGAGCGGACTCCACGCCTGTACAAGAATGCCTTTTTCCTGACAATATGCTACCGTCGTCTCCTGGGTATGTCCCGGATGGAACTCTATCTGGTTGACCGAAGGACAAATATCCGCACTTCCAAATAACGCCTCCAAATGATGGGGCATAAAATTGCTGACGCCGATTGCCCTTACCTTTCCGGCTCTGTAAAGCTCCTCCATCACTTTCCATGTTTCCGCCAAAGGCCCCTGCCAATCTTTTTTCAAATCGGGACGGGGCCAGTGAATCAGAAATAAATCAAGATATTCTGTTCCGAGCCTTTTAAGCGATGCCTCAAAGGACTTTCCCGTTTTCTCAGCGCCCATATCTGCTTTCCAAACCTTAGAGGTAAGAAACAGGTCCTCTCTCGGAATTTTAAAATCGGCAGCCGCTTCTCCAATCTCCGCCTCATTTTCATAAAACGCCGCCGTATCAAAATGACGGTATCCGGCTTTAAGAGCCTCTTTGATTATTTCCGGTCCTGTTCCGTCGGTTGCCTTATAAGTACCAAAACCAATACACGGAATCTCAGTTCCGTTATTCAATCTGAAGCTGTTACACATAGCTTTCACCCTTTCTAAACTAAAAAACGTCCGCCGGACGTTTCTGCCGTACGCCTGACAACAAAAATCCCTCACAGCAAATACTTTCGCTGCAAGGGACGAGTTTATCTGATACTCGCGGTTCCACCCCGCTTATTCTGACCTTTGTCAGAATCACTTATTATGACGATAACGGAATCACCGGACTGCTTTACAGCCGCTCAGAGGTAGTCTTCAGATGGTTCCGGGATAAGAAGCTTTCAGCCCGCGGCTCCTCTCTCTTTCATCGCTTTCCCAACCTACTCGTCTCATCAGCGCGTTTTCAATATGCTACTATTATATCATTCCTTTTCGCTTTGTCAACAACATTTTCATGAGCGCAAAAAACTCCCGCACCATATAATTTATGAACAGATACGGATTGCAGCCTGCCGGAACAGACCTGGGATTCTGATAGCCGAGCCTCTTCGCATAGCGGCAGGCTCTGTACATATGAAAATTATTTGTCACAATTCCTATCGGCAAACGCATATCACGGATATATTTCGAAGAAAATCTGAGATTTTCCTCCGTTGTCGTAGAACTATCCTCCATAAAAATCCTGTCGCCGCTAATATCGCGCTCCGTCAAATATCTCCGCATTGCAAAAGCCTCGGTAATCTCCTCGCCTTTCCCCTGACCTCCGGACACAATTACCGCCGTCTCCGGATGCTCTGAAAGATACTGCCTCGCTTTCTCAACTCTTCGGTAAAGCGAACCGCTGAGCTTCGTTCCCCTGACCTGTGCGCCAAGCACAATCAGATATGGAAGCTCCCGCTCCCGGCTCGGAATCATACCGAAAAGAATTCTTAACTCCACGGCAAAAAATACGATTCCGAAGCCCGCAAGAAAATACTCTGCCCCCCGAAGCTTAAGCTCCCCTAAAAGGAGAAAACAAAGCCCTGCAAATACCCAAAATCCGGAAAAAGTCGAGTTCCACCTTTTAAGCCGGAAGCAAATCAGAAAATAATAAGCCAGACAAAGCAATCCCAGCAAAAACATTATTTACCACAGCACTTCTTATATTTTTTCCCCGAACCGCACGGACACGGGTCGTTGCGGCCAACCTTTTTTCCCTTGCGGATGGTTGTTGATTCTTTCTGCTCCTTATAAAGCCTTTTAAGCTCCTCCTCTGAATAAATATCTTTCCACTGAGGAAGCTCATACAGCCAGTCCGCTTTTGCCATTACCATATTTTTGTAAAGCTTTTCCTTATCAAATGCAAGGCTTACAACCGTATCCTCTTCCATCGTCTCAATCGGATTCGCTTCTTTCAGACTGTCATTAATCCCGTCCAGAAAGCCCACCATTGTGAGAACCTCCTGCTCATATTTTTCTGCAAGCTCCTTTACGGTTCCTTTCACTTCCTCGTCCGGATTTGCAAGGAGCTGCTCGTAAATCTCTTTCTCAATCTGAAAATAACTTCCCCAAAATTTTTTAAGCTGTCCTCTGTCAGCGCTTTCATCATAAGCAATATCTCTCCACTGCTCTAATAATGTACGGCTCATATCCTGATACTCCTTTGTATTCTTTTTTATATTCGTGCCGTCAGACACTATGCATGCTATATTATAAAACACTTTCTCACTTTTTCAAAGCATTATTTTAGGAGAATTCTTTACATCCGCTTTACTTTTTCCCTTCATTCCATATATAATGTTTTTATCCTGAACGTTACGAAAGGCGGTATTTTTATGAAATTCAAACGCATCCTCGCCCTTTTTGGCGCAGTTCTTTTATTTGCTATGTAGGCCTGTACTCTGATTTTTGCTCTCACAGACCATTCTGCGGCAAAGGGCCTGTTAAAGGCTTCGATTGCCTGTACCATCATACTGCCGGTATTCTTATATGGCTATGGGCTTGTATACCGCATTACGAGAACCCCCTCCGATAAGGAGGACAACGATACCGGGAAGCACTGAAAACAGACAGAGCCGGACAGCTGCCGGCCCGTTTGCTATATTTTTTATCCATATAATTCTGCCAGCATCCACATCCTGTTTCCGGGCTGTCCTTTTTTTCTGCTCTTACCCTGTTCTTTTTCCTTTATCCTCTTTCTTTTTGCCAGATATTCTTCCGTTGACATCGCTTCCGGATAATCAAATCTTTTTTTCTGCTGCATACTGTTACCTCCATTCTGCCGCCTCCGAAACCACAGAGGCCTTATTCCCGCCTTACTATTATATTGGCACTCGCTAAAATATATGCCTGTTATTTTCAATTGTTCCTTTTCTGAAAATTATTGTATGAGATAAATATGTACACAGTATGGAAGATTTCTAAAAATTCAATAAGGGATTTCTTAATTCGATTTAAGAAATAAAAGGCGCCGGTTCTTTCTATCCGGCGCCTTTTCATCCCGCTGCTTCTGTCAGATTAATTACCCCCGGTAAATGATATCTTCTCTTCCCGGACCGTTCGAAACCATCGTAATCGGATATCCGACCTCTTTCTCAATAAATTCTATATATTTCCGGCAGTTTTCCGGAAGTTCTTCATAAGCTTTAATCCCCCGGATGTCACATTTCCAGCCCGGCAGTTTTTTAAGCACTGGTTTTGCCTTTTCAAGTAAATGTGTCGTCGGGAATTCCGTCGTCACCTCTCCGTCAATCTCATATCCCACACATACCGGAATTTCATCCAGATATCCGAGGACATCCAGCACCGTAAATGCTACATCTGTAGTCCCCTGAAGCCGTAAGCCGTACCTGGACGCCACGCAGTCAAACCAGCCCATCCGCCTCGGCCGTCCCGTCGTCGCGCCGAATTCTCCGCCGTCTCCGCCTCTTCTTCTAAGCTCATCCGCTTCCTCTCCGAAAATCTCGCTTACAAATGCACCCGCTCCTACCGCACTGGAATACGCCTTACATACCGTAATCACTTTCCGGATCTCATACGGCGGAATTCCTGCGCCAATCGCACCGTATCCCGCAAGAGTAGAAGAAGATGTAACCATCGGATAAATACCGTGATCCGGATCCTTTAAGGTTCCAAGCTGTCCCTCTAAAAGAATACTTTTTCCCTCTTTCATGGCATTGTGAAGATACAGCGCCGTATCACAGACAAAAGGTTCTATCATCCTTCTGTATTCTTTCAACTCCTCATAAAGCTCCTCCGGCTTAATGAGAGGCTTATGATAAAGATGCTCAAGCAGCACGTTTTTCTGCTCTGCAACTCTCTCTGCCTTTTCCTTGAGAAGCATATCGTCAAACAGCTCGCTCACCTGAAATCCGATTTTCGCAAATTTATCCGAATAAAACGGCGCAATTCCTGATTTTGTAGAGCCAAAGGATTTTCCTCCCAAACGCTCCTCCTCGTAAGCATCCATATTCTTATGATAGGACATCACCATCTGTGCCCGGTCAGATACAAGGATTTTCGGCTCCGGAACCCCTCTTTCTACAATAGACTGTACCTCCTGAAACAGCACCGGGACATCCAATGCCACGCCGTTCCCTATAATACTGGTCGTATGACTGTAGAATACGCCTGACGGCAATGTGTGAAGAGCAAATTTCCCGTAATTATTGATAATTGTATGGCCTGCATTGGCTCCTCCCTGAAAACGGACGATAATATCGGCCTCCCTCGCAAGCATATCTGTAATCTTACCCTTGCCTTCATCTCCCCAGTTCGCACCTACTACTGCTCTAACCATATCCATTCCTCCTCGTATAATATGAGCGGACTCACATCTGTCTTTTATGATGACTTAAAAATCACCGTTAGCATTATACTATATTTCCCCGGATATGTACAATGCTTTTCTTATATTTTTACATAAGCGGTGCAACCAGCCGCAATACTCTCCCGGAAATCTTTGTAAAGAGCGTCTGTCCTTTCACCTCAAGCAGCGTCACCTTATGGCATTTCGCCAGCGTCCTCTTAAAATCCCTCTCAATTTTATCGATTTCCGAATTATTATAGATAAAAGCTCCGCATTCAAAATGAAGATACAGGCTTCTGTAATCCATATTAATCGTCCCCACTGTCGCCGTATCATCGTCGGATACAAATACCTTCGCATGGACAAAGCCCGGCGTATATTCATATATTTGCACGCCGCTTTCAATCAATTCCTTATAATAAGTCTTTGCTACGGCAAAAGCGTACCATTTATCCGGAATATGCGGCATAATAATAATCACCTCAATTCCGCACTTGGCCACTCTCGTAAGCGTCGTAATCATTTCATTATCCAAAATCAGATAAGGCGTCATAATATGTACATACTTTTTGGCATGGTTCAGGATATGGAAATAAACTTCCTCCCCCACATTTTCATTGTCAAAGGGGCTGTCCGCATAGGGAATCACATATCCCAGCTCCCGTCTTAACCCACGGGCTTTCGGCGTCAGATATCTCCTGTAGTTTTCCTCGCTGCGCTTTCCCACATTCCACATCTCCAGGAACATCATTGTAAGGCTCTGTACCGCATCCCCTTTCAGCATGACCGCGGTATCCTTCCAATGACCGAAACGCTTTTTCTTATTGATATACTCATCCCCAATATTTACACCGCCCGTAAAGCCTACTCTTCCGTCAATCACACAGATTTTTCTATGGTCGCGGTTATTCTGCACAGTGGACAAAAAAGGCTTCATCGGATTGGACATTCTGCACTCAATCCCCAAACGCCGAAGCTGCTCCGGATAATCATACGGAAGCATTGATATGGCACACATGCCGTCATACATAAACCGTACCTCTACTCCGTCTGCCGCTTTTCTCCCCAGAATATTCAGAATCGTATCCCACATAAGTCCGTATTCCACAATAAAATATTCCATAAATATAAACTTCCTTGCATTCCGAAGCTCCGACACCATACGCCGGAACTTATCCTCCCCCAACGGGAAATAGGTTACCTCCGTATTCCTGTAAACCGGAAAGCCGACTCTGGTTGAAAGATAATAGGCCAGATTGGCGTTGGCGGATTTACTCGCCCACAGGGCATCCACAACCTCATCATCCTGACGCATATAGTCTGCCGTTTCCAGCTTAAGCTCAGAAAGCCGTCCTCTCATATAGCTGTTCCCCATCTGCATCTTCACAAATATGTAAAACGGAACGCCTATAAACGGTAACGCGACAACAAACAGCATCCATGTCATCTTAAAGGCAGGATTTTCTTCTGCATTTATAATATAAATAATTACAATAACCTCAAGTATCACAAGCACTCCATACAAATATCTGAGATATTCCTCCAGATAATATGGGATGCGCATAAACCATATAAGCTGCACCAGAATCAGCAGCAGAATAATACCGGTACGGCTGAATACAATACGGAACAAGCCTTTTTTAGCTGTTCCCGGCCTTTCTTTTTTTCTCATGTCTTCTTCCCCTTTGCTGTCACTCATTTACAACACAGTGTAACACAATTTTGTACTTATCTCAACATCCTCATCCATAGGATATTTTACACATTTTTCAGAAAATGTTCAGAACTTTTTCATATGTCCCCCTTTCCATTTAGTGAAAAAAGTATTACAATACACGTATGAGGAAAAAATAGCCAGATGAAAGGAGACGCAAGTTATGGCAAAATGGATTAAAAAGGTATTAGGAGCGGCAGCAGTCGGTACTGCGGCGGCAGGTGCTCTTTATTATTGGAAAAAAACGAAAGTCGACACAAATGAATTCGAGGATGATTTCGAGGACGACGATTTCGACCTTGACGACGATTTGAAGCCGGCTGCAGACCGTGAATATGTATCTCTCAATTCCGCTCCAAAAAATGAGGAGGCTCCGGAAAAGGAAGCAACGGCCGAGGAGACTCCGGCTGAAGAAACAAAGGCTGCAGAGCCTGTTAAAGAAGCTTCTGAAGAAGAAAAATCCGAATAATATTAAAATATCTGAAGACCCCGAGGCATCCGTTTCGAGGTCTTTTCATTATCCACGCGGCATACTTCCCCCGATATGAATAACTACATATTCACAATGCTTTTCTGTTCTTATAGGATAACCCCACCCGGTAAATCCGGAAGAAACTATCACCTTACACCCATCACTTTCATATTCTCCGTAATTTAAAATTCCGATAAGCTCCGACAGAACTCCTACCGGCCAGATTTGCCCGGCATGGGTGTGACCGGATACGAGCAAATCTGCCCCCTCCGCGCTGTTTTCTTCTGCTTCAATCGGCTGATGGTCCGCCACAATAATATATTTTTCTTTATCTGCATCCTTAAGCAGCTCTTTCACCGCGTCTCTTCCTGACATATTTCCCCATGCGGCGTCCCCTCTTCCCGCAAGAATCAGCGCCTGATTAATTTCCACATAAGTATCCTCAAGAATGTTAATCTGATTTTCGGTAATAGCGTCCTCAAGCTCTGCATCCGTGTAACTCCTGTCTTTTGTATAGGGCTGCCTGTCATGATTTCCGTACACATAATAAATCCCGTATCTCGCCTCTATTCCGCCTAAAATCTGAAATACCTCTTCCATTTTCTCTTTCGACGTTCCCTCTTCTACAATATCCCCGCAGAGGACTACGATATCCGGAGACTGTTCGTTCATTTCTTTTACCTTATCCTTTAAAATCCCCGTCTCCTGTACCGTTCCGTAGTGGGTGTCCGAAAGCAGAAGAAGCTTATAATTTCCTGTCTTTTTTTTCGTCTCCAGCCTATATTCCGTTTGCACCACATTTTGCATATTCATATATCCGTATATAAGCAATATTCCCGTAATTACAACCGGCAGTAATCCACAGCCATATATTCTTTTACAGACTTTATATGCCCTGTCTGTTTTCCGTTTTCTAAAAATCCTTTTCACGAAAACTGCAATAATATCCAACAATACGGCAAAGGCCGCCAAATGCAGAATCACTACCGTCCTGAGACTCCATATACTTGTACATCCCAGGGCAAGAAGCGCCGCAAGAGCCGCCGCCAAAATCCGAAGCTGCGTTTTATCCGCATCAGCTCCATAAAACCTTATTACTCTTCTAATGTAACAATAAAAATAGATTCCTAATATTAATGCCGTCAATATAAATGCCATGCGAAACACAATCATATTTGTCCTCTTTTCTGTTACGATAAATATCCCTTTCTCCTGTCATACTCCCGCCTGTTATGCCGCAGGTTATTTTTTCCAGCATTGCGCCAGCAGCTCTACTGCCTCGCGAATCTGCCTTTCCGTCAGGTTCGCATAGCCTAAAAGAATCGTTGCTTCCTTTTTTTCTGTTTTCCGAATACGGTAAGCCGACATTCCGTACACCCGGATACCCGCTGCCTCTGCCGCTTTTACCAGCTCTTCCTCACTTCTTCCGTCCCGAAAGGTAAGAAGCAGATGTACACCCGCATGCTCTCCGGATATGGAACACATATCCATATGGGATTTCAGCTCCTCAATCAGCATGTCATGACGGCTTTTATACATAGCGCGGGTTTTATTCAGATGGCGTTCATAGTATCCATCTTCAATAAAACGCTGCACAATCAACTGATCTACTTTCGATACCGTTGACTGGATAAAAGAACTACGCTCCTGATATTTCCATATCAGCTGCTTCGGAAGAACCATATAGCTTAAACGAATCGCCGGAGCTATGGACTTGGAAAATGTACCGAGATAAATCACCCTGTCATTCCTGTCATAGCTCTTAAGAGCCGGAATCGGTTTCCCCTTATAACGAAATTCACTGTCGTAATCGTCCTCTATAATATATCTTCTTTCCTCCTCATGCGCCCACAAAAGCAGCTCCATCCGGCGCTTCATCGGCATCACAATTCCCGTTGGGTACTGGTGGGACGGAGTTACATAAGCAATATCCGCTCCCGACGTCCGAAGCCCGGATACCATTATTCCATTTTTATCCAGACCAATCGGAACCGTTTCATAGGAAAGTCCCGTCATCATCCGGTATGCCTGCTTATAAGTCGGATCCTCAAAGCCGATTCGAAGCCCGCCTCCCAGAATCATCGATAACAGCATCAGGATATAATCACTTCCCGCTCCGATAATCACCTGCTCCGGCAGACAATCCACCCCTCTTGCCTGATACAGATAGCTGCACACCGCACTGCGGAACCCATATTCTCCCTGAGAATCCCCTGAACGGAACAGCTCCGTCCTGTCATCCATCAAAATTTCTTTTGACAGCTTCCGCCACACATGATACGGAAAGCTCTTCAAATCCACGCCGTTCGGCGTAAAGTCGTACCGGTAAGTCTTCTCTTCTTCCTTCTTCTCCGGAACTCTCACCTTTTCCTGACCGATATGATACAATTCATCAATCTGAGCCACAAAAAAGCCTCTGCAGGGCTCCGCCTCCACATATCCCTCCGACAAAAGCTGCTCATACGCAAGCTCCACCGTACTCCTGCTGACCTCCAGATGGCGGGACAGCGCTCTTGTAGACGGCAGCTTCTCGCCATAAGGGATTCTGCCGCTTTGAATATCGGATTTAATATACCGGTAAATCTGCTCATAAAGCGGAACCTTTGAATCCACTTTCAAATTCATCGTTAATTCATTCATCATCCATCCTCAATCGGGGACGGGGTTTTTCTAAAAAAACCCCGTCCCCGATTAAAAAAACCCTGTCCCTATTTGTCTACTTCGGCAGTCTGAACGAGCTCTTTAATGATACAATCCGGTTAAACACCAGGTTTTCCGGCGTCCAATCCTTAGAGTCAATACAGAAATACCCATTTCTTACAAACTGGAAGCTGTCATGTCCCTTTGCATCCGAAAAGCTGTCTTCCACATAACAGTTTTTTCGTATCTCCAGGGAATCAGGATTTAAATTCAGCGAACCGTCCTCTTTATTATACACACCCTTTTCCTCATCTATCAGATTTTCATACAGCCTTACCTCCGCCTGTTTTGCGTAAGGCGCATAAACCCAGTGAATCGTTCCTTTTACTTTCCGCCCGGTAAAGCCGGTACCGCATTTTGTCTCCGGGTCATACGTACAATGCACCACAGTCACATTTCCGTCCGCATCAGTTTCATAGCTTTCGCATTTCACAAAATACGCATGCATCAGCCGTACCTCATTTCCCGGAAACAGACGGAAATATTTCTTCGGCGGTTCAATCATAAAATCCTCGCGCTCAATATAAAGCTCCCTGCCAAAAGGCACCTTTCTTACTCCAAGCTCCGGATTCTCCATATTATTATCTACCTCGAGATATTCAACTTCGTTCTCCGGATAATTGTCAATCATAAGCTTAATCGGGTCAAGCACGGCCATCATACGCGGACGCTTAAGCTTTAAGTCCTCGCGTATGCAATACTCAAGCATCGCGTAATCCACCGAGCTCTGGCTCTTGGAAACTCCGCACATGTCAATAAACAGCTTAAGTGATTCCGGTGTAAATCCTCTTCTTCTAAGCGCAGCAATAGATACAAGCCTCGGATCGTCCCATCCGTCTACAATACCGTCCTGCACCAGCTTTTTAATATATCTTTTACCGGTCACTACATTCGTCAGATACAGCTTGGCAAACTCAATCTGGCGCGGAGCCGGATCAAATTCACATTCCCTTACTACCCAATCATAGAGCGGCCGGTGATCCTCAAACTCAAGCGTACAGATAGAATGGGTGATTTTCTCCACTGCGTCCTCAATCGGGTGTGCAAAATCATACATCGGATAAATACACCATTTATCTCCGGTATTATGATGTGTCATATGTGCGACGCGGTAAATGACCGGGTCGCGCATATTAATATTGGGAGACGCCATATCGATCTTCGCGCGGAGCACTTTCTCTCCGTCCTTATATTCCCCGTTTCTCATCCTTTCAAACAGCGCAAGGTTCTCCTCCACGGAACGGTTCCTGTACGGACTGTCCTTACCGGGCTCCGTAAGTGTTCCGCGATACTTACGTATCTCCTCCGCTGTCAAATCACAGACATACGCTTTTCCTTTTTTTATCAGCTTTACCGCACACTCATACATAGCCTCGAAATAATCCGACGCAAAATACAGATGATCCTGAAAATCTGCGCCAAGCCAGGCCACGTCCTCCTTAATAGACTCTACAAACTCCATATCTTCTTTCGTCGGATTCGTGTCGTCGAACCGCAGATGAAAGGTTCCGTTATATTTTTTAGCAAGACCTGAGTTCAGAAGAATTGATTTTGCATGCCCGATGTGCAGATATCCGTTAGGCTCCGGCGGAAATCTCGTGCATACCTCGCTGTAGACTCCTTCGGACAGATCCTTATCAATCTCCTGCTCAATAAAATTTCTGGAAACCGCTTCTTCTCCCATATTTTCCTCCTCACAAACAATGAAACTTGCCGATATAACCGCAATGATAACCTGCGAAACGTTATACCAGTACATCATAGCATAAATAATATCCCGAAACAAGGTAGATTATGAACGTTTTCTAAGCCTGGCGTCAAGCCTCAAAAGTGCCTGCACAATAATCGCCGCATGGTCTGACGCTATCTCTCCCTGACGGGTAACCGTATATTTTTCTTCCCGAATCAGATGCCCTGCCGCGGCATACTCCACGTATGCATCCGTCTCAAAGCCTCTTTCTTCACATTTCACATTTAAGCGATAAAACTTTCTATTCTTATCCCTTTCCATATTCTCTTCCTTTTCCGTACCCGGTACACGGTTCGGCATCTCTTTAAGCTCCAGCCCGCACCACACAGCGTCCGCAGCGTCATCTCCCGCCCGTACCTTCACATCCGTACGGTGCACCAGTGCCATATACGCCGTTGTGATTACTCTCGTTCTCGGATCTCTGTCATAATCTCCATAGGCCGCCACCTGCTCCATAACAAGCCCCCTTACCCCCGTTTCCTCCTCAAGCTCTCTTCTTGCCGTATCTTCCAGATTTTCCTTAAGATTCACAAATCCGCCCGGCAGCGCCCAGTAGCCGATGCCCGGATGATTACTCCTCTTTACAAGCAGTACTTTAAGCCCGTCAATCGTTTCACAGCTTTCTCCCTCATAAGAAAAAATAACCGCATCCGTCGTACAGCTCGGCGTCGGATATTTATATGGGTCATACCTCTCCAAAAATTCTTCCAGCGACTGTCCCGCCGCATTTTTTTCTCCCGTACCGTAAAATTTTGATATATTTTTTAAAAATGACGGCATCCTTTTTCCCTCCCGTTTCTGTTCTTTCATATGCTCACCGCAAATCCGATTTGATTTTTCTGCCTTTCTCCTCCTACTCCGATTTTTCAGGAAAACATTTTATCTCTGTCACGGCCCCGGACTCCGGCTCCACCGCCTCCGCCTCTACCTCCCTCTCATAATCAAGCGGATACAAAAGAGACTGTATGTCGAGTTCTTTCCAGACAAGTTTTCCTTTCCATTTCAAAATTTCCTCCGGCGCTTCATAAGTTTCTTTTATCACACCGCCTGACAAAGCGTTATCTGCAGCGCCAACATCGATTACACGGAGCTCCCTGACATCATACTCCGACAAATCCATTTTTACTCCCTCAAAAGAACGCAGAAATTCACAGGTTTCCCTTAAAAACGGATAGATAACAAGCGTCTCTTTTTCTCCCCATTTATCGGAGCTCATCACCACCGCCCCCACAGGAGCCGCTGTCGTCAGCTCCGACATTTTAAGCTTTAAAATCTCCTCCTTATATTTTTTAAGAAACGCTTCTTTCTCCTCCCCTGTAAGCTTCAGCGCCCGCTCACTTACTCCGTCTATCCACGTAAAACGATTCTCCCCCACATCCTCCCACAAAACCGCGGGATATGCCTTTTCCTTATATTCTCCCGTCTCAAATACTCTGGAAAAAGCCTGCAGGCCTTCCCCGTCTACCGGATAGGCGCGGTATTTTTCCGTACCGTCTTTCATCTGATAGCAGACAGTGGCGAATGTCTCCGGCTTTACATCCGTCCTTTCTTTAAGGGAAGCCAGCCATGAAAGGCTCTCCGCAAGTCCCTCCTCCGTGAATTTATATTTAGCAAGCTTTCTCTCAACCCCATAGCTTTCTTTTCCAAACAAATTCTGTGAAGCCTCCTCATAAGACATATCAAGACCGTTCACACAGATTCGAATCGCTCCTAATTTCTCCTTTTCCGGAATAAAATCATCAAAAAAACCCGCTCCCGCCAAAAAACCTCCCGTCACAAGACAAACAAGCGCCGCTTCAACTATCAACTGCCCTTTCCTCTGAAAAAGCGCTTCCTTTTTTCTCTGTATCAATCCTTCCGACAAAAGATGAACAAGAAAAACAAGCACTATGGCGCTTCCTGTAAAAAAGATACCGAGGCAAAGAGACAGGATAATGGAAAAAAGAAAAACGACTGCCCTTTCGACACCGGCAAAAGCAAAAAGCTTTCCCACATTCTCCACCTTTCTTCTTTTTTGCAGACAGAAAATAAACAATCCAAAAAGGACAATCCACAGAGCGGCCGCAAACACATCCGCCTGCTCCGGCAGATACGTAAGCGCCTCCCGCCTGTCATAAATTGCCGCACCTGCAAGTCTCTGTGCCAGCAGCCAGGGCGCCAGCACCTCCTTAAGCCTCTCAAGAAAAGGAATCCGATAATAGGTCTGAAAGAAATGGTCCGCATACGCCTCCCCGATCCCTTTAAAAACTGCCTGTGAAAAAAAGACAATCACCGAAAAAAACAAAACCGCCGAAACGATTCTTCCGCCTGCCAAAAGTGCAAAAACACAAATGTGATAAAAAATAAAAAAGACTGCCGTAAACACAAATATACTGCGAATCACATAAACGTCTGCATATGCCAAAAACTCCGTATCTATACCGCATTCATAAAATCCGCTGAGAATCATGCTCACCGTAAGCGCAGGTACAAAATGCAAAATTCCATGTACATATCTGCACCAGAAAATCACTTCTCTTTTTACCGGAAGACTATAGTAAAAATCCAGCTTCACCGGCTGCTCGAGATACCAGAACTCTGCTGCCGCCGAAAAAACACCTAACCCCGCGCAAAGGTAAAGCAGTCTCTCATTTCCGATTCCGAAGAAACAGGCGTCCGTATTCGTCTGAAGTCCGAAAAAAGCAGACAGCGTGTAAATAAAAAATCCTGCCCACGAAAAGAAAGCCGTCACATGTCCTCTTCCCGCTTCCTTCAACCAGTTAACATAATACTTTACAGATGTCATAACCAGCCTCCTCCATCTCTGCCATAAAGATTTCCTCCAGACTCATCGGAAGCTCCTCTGCAAATACAGGATTCAGATTCTGAATCCGCTCTAAAACCTCTTCCTTTTCTCCTTTTACGATTAGAGTTGTAAAATACCCCTCCCTCTCATAGCGGAGAAGAGAAAGCTCCTTTTTAAGCTCCTGCTCCATATCCCGCTTCCCGTCAAAGACACACTGAATCCGAATGACGTCTCCGATCCGCTCCAGCATATCTCCTGATTTCAAAATCCCCCCCTTATGCATAATTCCCATATTATGGCAGATATCCTCCAAATCCTTAAGCTTATGAGCAGCTGCCACAATCGTAAGCTTTCTCTCTTCCATCTCTTTTCTGAACAAATTTTTCACCGCCTCTGTCATCACCGGATCCAATCCGTCAAACACCTCGTCGCACAAGAGATATTTCGTCCCCGCACACAGCGCAAGAATCAAAAATACCTGACGTTTCATTCCTTTGGAAAATGTCCGGAGAGGAAGCCCCATATCCAGATTAAAAAGCTCCGCCATATAAAAAACGCTTTCCTTTTCCATCGCCGGATATTGTTTTCGGTAAAAATCAATCATCTCCTCAAGGTTTGCATTTGGAAAATAATAAGGAGTATCCGGCAGATAAAAGACCTCCCTTTTACATTCCGGATTTTCATAGGAGGAAATTCCGTCATAGGTGATATTTCCGCTGTCGCACGCAAGCACTCCCGCCATCATCCGAAGCAGAGTGCTTTTTCCCGCTCCGTTTGTCCCGACAAGGCCAAAGACCGTCCCGTCCGGTATATCAAATGATACATGATGAACCGCACAGACCTCGTCATAAAATTTTGTCACATCCTGAATCCTTATCATATCTTAAACTCCTTATACAGGCTCTGATTAACTTCTGTTTTCATAATAGCTTTTCGGCATCCACTTTCCTTTCCATACATAGAGAAGCGCAAGTACAAGCCCCACAGCCCATGAAACCGGATAGCCGAGCATCACCCCTGCCAGCTCATGAGAGATCCGCATCGTACCCCAAATCCAAAAAACACGGAAAATACACATAGAAAACAAAAAGATAAACATGGCCTGAAGTGTTTTTCCCGTTCCGCGTATCGTTCCTGTCAGCACATTTAAAATTCCGACCATCCAGTAAAAGGGACAAAAGAATTTCAAAATATACACCCCGTAGCTTACCACTTCCTCCTGCTTTGAAAATACACGCATAACCTCCGGCGCAAATACCATCAAAATACTGCACATCACAACCGTATATAAAACGGTCATTCCCACCGACACTTTCATTCCTTTCTTCACACGGTCATACTTCCCCGCTCCCACATTCTGCCCTGTAAAGGTTGTCGCCGCCATACTGAAGCTTAACACCGGCAGAATATTAAAGCCGTCGATTTTTACGTACGCCGCAAAACCCGCCATCGCCACCGGCCCAAAGCTGTTGACGCTGGACTGCACCACGACATTGGAAAGTGAAATCACAATATTCTGAACACCTGTCGGAAGTCCTATTTTAAGTATACGACCCGGAAGATTTTTATAAAATCGGATTTCCTTTAGCTTTAATCTGTAAATATCCTTACTTCTTACGAGGAAAATAATAATAAATACGCAGGATAAAAGCTGGCTGATGTCTGTGGCAAGCGCCACGCCGATAACTCCCATATCAAAAACAATTACGAATAAAAGGTCCAGAAAGATATTGGAAACCGCCGCAATCATCAGATAGATAAGCGAACGCTTTGAATTTCCCACCGCGTTTAAAATACCCGCAGACATATTATAGATAACTGAAAACAGCATTCCCCCGAAAAATACCCGCAGATAGCTGACCGCCATAGAAAACACTTCCGCAGGCGTTCCCATGGCCTTGAGCATCACAGGGGCAAGCATCATGCCCGCGACAGAAACAACGGCCCCGGCACAGACTGCAATCGCAAGCGTCGTATGCACCGCCTCTTTCACCCCCTCTTTATTCCTCGCGCCAAAAAACTGGGAAAGCACAACCCCTGCCCCCGCTGAAGCACCAATACAAAAACCCACCAGAAGATTAATAATCGAGCCGCTTCCTCCAACCGCCGCCAGCGCCTCGCTGCCGATATAATTTCCCACAATAATCGAATCGACCGTATTATAAAGCTGCTGAAATAAATTCCCCAAAATCAGCGGTATGGAAAAAAACAAAATGTTTTTCCATATACTTCCCCCGGTCATTGTCTTTTGTTCTCTCATCACATACCTTTTTCCTTTCTGTCATACTATTTTATATCATAAATAATTTTTATTGGTAATATAAAAACGTTTCAAAGAGCTATTCCTTTGAAACGTCTTTATTTTCGGTCTTAAAAAGCTGCCTAGCGGAATCGAACCGCCGACCTCCGCCTTACCAAGGCGACGCTCTACCGACTGAGCCAAGGCAGCGCACATGTATCCATGCAACGTTAATAATATACAATAAAAAACATCGGTTTGTCAATCCTATTTCACTGAATTTCCGACTTTTCTTTTTCAAGTATTTTCTCCGTCTTGCTTTTAATTCTCTGCAGTGCATTATCTACCGTCTTCGGGCTTTTATCAAGAAGCTTCGCTATCGTTTTGTAGTCCGTCCCCAAAAGATGCAGATACAGCACCCGGTTTTCCAAATCGCTTAAGCTTTCCTCCAGCCTGCTCTTCATAAGCTCCACATATTCCCGGCCTACAAACAATGCTTCCGGATTATTTTCCTCCGACGCCCCCACCGTCTCTATCAGAGCCTCTTTCTCTTCATTTGTCTCATAGAGAGAGACATAAAAATTAAGGGGACTGTGTTTTTTTCGCTTTGACGCCGCAATAGCCGAATAGATTTGCCTGCGGACACACAGAACGGCAAAGCTTGCAAAGGACGCTTTCTGCTCCGCTTCAAAATCCTGCACCGCCTTAAAAAGGCCAATCATCCCCTCCTGAATCAAATCATCCGTCTCGCCGCCGAGAAGATACATCGCATTCGCTTCTTTACGCACAAGATTTTTATATTTTTCCATTATGTAATCCATAATCGGCTTATCTCCGGCACGAAGCTTAAGAATCAGCTGTTCGTCGGTCATACACTCATACTTTGACATTGTTACATCCTCTGCCTTACAATCTCATACGCCAACACTCCTGCCGCCACAGACGCATTCAGCGAATCAATATTCCCTTTCATCGGTATTGCCGCAGTAAAATCACACTTTTCTTTCACAAGGCGGCTGACGCCGTCTCCCTCATTCCCGATTACAAGGCCAATCGGCCCCTCTAAATTTTGGCGGTACATAATTTCCCCTTTCATGTCCGCACAGACGAACCAAAGGCCTTCCCGCTTCAGCTCCTCCATCGTCCGGGCCAAATTTGTCACCCTGGCAACCGGCGTGTAGTTAAGAGCTCCGGCGGACGCCTTAAGAACCGTGGCCGTAAGTCCCACGGCGCGGTGCTTCGGGATAATCACCCCGTGAGCACCCGCAAGGTTCGCCGTCCTTACAATTGCTCCCAGATTGTGCGGATCCTCAATGCCGTCAAGCAGGAAAAGAAAAGGCTTCTCCCCACGCTCTCCGGCAAGCTTAAGCATGTCCGAAACCTCCGCATATTCATAGGCCGCCGTAAAAGCGACAACCCCCTGATGCTTCCCTGTCCCGGAAAGCTGATTTAACCGTTCCTTATCTACAAACTTTAAGATCGTATCATGTTTTTTTGCTTCCCGGACAATACTCCGTACCGGTCCGTCCTGACATCTGTCGAGAACATACAGCTTATCCACCGGTTTTCCGGAACGAAATGCCTCCAGGACCGCATTGCGCCCTTCAATGATATTTTCATTCATTTATTTTTTTCTCCTTGCTTCAGACTGTCTAAGCCTATTTTAACCAAATCAAGCAGCCTTTTCCAGTCCTTTTTCAAATATAAGAATCCAAGCAGCGCCTCGAATCCGGTGGCTCTCCGATAATCTGTAATCGACTGGTTTTTCGCAGGACTCATGCTCTTTGCATTGCGTCCTCTTTTATATACCGCATGTTCTTCTTCCGTAAGCTCCTCCTGTATCCGGCGCATCATCGAAGACTGCGCGCTCGCCTGCACATAAGCGCTCGTCTGAAGATGCAGCTTCTGCACCGGCCTGTTTCCCCCATTTAATACGAGGCTTTTTATCACCAAATCATAAATACTGTCCCCGATGTATGCTAAAGCAAGAGGTGAATATTCCCTGATATCCACCTCTTTCATCCGGAAAATTTCCTGCATATACGTATCAGGCTGCCATTCTACGCTCTTTTCCATTTTACTCCTTCTCTTGTATCCTCTAAGATAATTCCTTTTTCCAAAAGCTCTTCCCGAATCTCGTCCGCTCTTTCATAATTTTTCGCCTTTCGCGCTTCCGTCCGCTCCTCAATCAGCTTTTCAATTTCCTCTGCAAGAATTTCATCCTTTTTGTCTGCAACAATTCCCAGCACATCCGTAAGCTTAACCAGAATCTCAAAAAGCTTCTCCAAAAACTCTTTCGAGCTTTTCTCTCCCACATTTGTATTGCAGTATTTTACAAACTCAAACACCGCCGCCACTGCATCCGCCGTATTAAAATCATCCTCCATCGCCTCCTCGAAAGACTTTACAAATTCGTCCGTACCCGCATAGATTCGCCGTTCATCCTCTGTCATTTTGCCGTCGGCGCTCTTCCTGAGAAACTTTAAATTATCCGCCGCATTGACAATACGCTCCAAACCGTTTTTTGACGCCTCCATAAGCTCCGCGCTGAAATTAAGCGGGCTTCTGTAATGGGCACTGAGCATAAAGAAACGGAGCACCTGGAGATCATATTGCTCGCTGATTTCCCGCACAGTCCGGAAATTTCCAAGAGATTTGCTCATCTTTCTGTTATCAATATTTAAAAAGGCGTTGTGAAGCCAGTATTTTGCAAACTCCTTACCGTTTGCCGCCTCGCTCTGGGCAATCTCATTTTCATGATGCGGAAATACCAGATCCTCTCCTCCTGCATGAATATCAATCTGCTCTCCGAGATACTTTTTCGACATCTCAGAGCACTCGATATGCCATCCCGGCCTTCCTTCACTCCACGGAGATACCCAGAAAGGCTCCCCCTCTTTTTTCGGCTTCCACAGCACAAAATCAAGCGGATCCTCCTTTTCCTCCTCTCCGGTTACGAGAAGCGAACGCTCACCGGAGCGAAGATCGTCTAAATTTTTATGAGAAAGCTTTCCATATTCCTTAAACTGGCGGGTTCTGAAGTATACAGTCCCGTTCTTTTCATAAGCATAACCCTTTTCCATAAGAATCTGAATCATGGCAATCATACCGGAAATCTCCTCGGTTGCAAGAGGATGTGTCGTGGCAGGTTTTACATTCATGCCCTCCATATCTTTCTTACATTCCGCAATATAGCGTTTGGATATTTCGTCAGCCGTTACCCCTTCCTCAATTGCCTTATTAATAATTTTATCATCCACATCCGTAAAATTGGACACATAATTTACATCATAGCCCTTGTATTCAAAATACCTTCTGACTGTATCAAATACAATCATCGGCCTTGCATTTCCGATATGGATAAAATTGTAAACCGTCGGGCCACAGACATACATTCTGACCTTTCCCTCCTCAAGCGGGACAAATTCTTCCTTTTTCTTTGACAGTGTGTTATAAAGCTTCATCGGTTACTTATCCTCCTCATCTGATATTTTCATAGCTTTAATCAAGTATTTCTATATTTTCTTCTTTTAATCCTTTCATCTTCTTTTCAATCTCTGTAAGCCGTCTGTGCATACGAAGATTGTCTGTCTGAAGCTCTCTGATATCATTGCTAATCGGATCCGGAAGATGCACATGATCCATATCCATCCGCGGAATCCTCTCGTCCCCCATCTTTACGACACGTCCCGGAACGCCCACCACCGTACAATTGGGCGGCACCTCTTTTAGTACTACGCTCCCGGCTCCGATTTTTGAATTCTCTCCTATCGTAAAAGAACCTAAAACCTTTGCCCCCGCGCTTACCATAACATTGTCTCTAAGCGTCGGATGCCGTTTTCCCTTTTCCTTTCCCGTACCTCCAAGCGTTACGCCCTGATATAAGGTCACATTATCTCCAAGCTCTGCCGTCTCCCCGATAATCACTCCGCTTCCGTGATCAATAAAAAGTCCTTTCCCGATGGTAGCTCCCGGATGAATCTCGATTCCGGTCTTCCTTACCGCACGCTGGGACATCCAACGCGCAAGAAAGTAATGCTTTTTAAGAAACAGCTTATGCGCCGCGCGGTAGATTAAAATCGCCTTAAAGCTCGGATAAAGGAATACCTCAAGATTTGAGCGGATTGCCGGGTCTCTTTCCCTTATGACCTGTATCTCTTCCCTGATGTAAGAAATCAATCCCATATCATTGCACTCCTTATATGAAATAAACTTTTCTATAATATAAAATTCGCCTCCTGCCGACGCAAGAGACGAATAATTCCGTGGTTCCACTCTTATAGAAGACAAACTCCTGAAAAATGTCTTCCACTCTCCTACACGTAACGTGTGTATCTGCGTATCCGGCTATCCGTAACATATCCGTACTTTCACCGAATCAACTCCCGAATGCACTTCATATCCCACATCCTGAAAGCTGCTTGCAGCCGATGGCAGCTTCTCTCTGACAGCCTGTAAGGATACTACTCTTTTCGTTCCCAGTCTTTCTTGTATAGGATTATAATATGTGAATTTTTCTTTTTTGTCAATACTTAAGCCCAAATCTGAGCTCTACCCGAAACAGGTCCGCCTCCGTTTCAATCCGAAACTTCCCTTTCTGAAGCTCCGTAAAGCTCTTTGCAATGGCAAGCCCAAGTCCCGAACCCTCCGTATTTCTTGAGACATCGCCCCTTACAAACCGCTCTGAAATCTCCTCCGGATTAAATGTAAGCTCCGCCGCCGATATATTTTTGATGCGGACAACCGCTTCCTCCTCCTCCCTTGTAATCTCCACGTACGCCCTTGTGTGAGGCATCGCGTATTTGGAGATGTTCACAAGCAGATTTTCAAATATCCGGTAGGTTTTCTGACTGTCAAGAGGCGTCAAAAGCCTTTCCTCCGGATAGCTGCACCGAAACTCTATCTCCGCCTCCTTAAGCTTATCTTCAAGCTCGAGCTTCACCTGCTTAAACAGATTTACAATATCCATTTCCACAATCTGAAGCGTAATATTTTTACTGCTGGCCTTGCTGATTTCAAACAAATCCTCAATCAGTGCTTTCAGCCTCAGTGATTTTCTTTCCAGCACCTCGATATATTCCCTCTGCTTCTCTTCGTCTTTCTCCTCTTTCAAAAGATTCACATAGGTTATAATCGCCGTAAGAGGAGTTTTCAAATCATGGGATACATTTGTAATTAAATCCGATTTCATCCGCTGGCTTTTCACCTCTTCCGCGACCGCTTTGCGAAAGCCCGCCTGAATCTTTTCAATCTCCGTGCGAAACGGAGCAAAAACCCCCAGATCCTCCGTAATCTCCACCTCCAGATTTCCCCCGGCAATCTGATTAGTGGCCTTTAAAAGTATCTGATATTTCTCTCTCAAATCATTATAGTATTTCCGCAGGACAAAGAACAAAATTACAGAATAAATAATTAACGCCATAATTCCGAACACCCACATAACACATACGGCAGCCAGAATAATAAAATTGCATAAAACAATTTTAAAAATAGCCTTATTTCCCTCTTCTCTAAAATCAATCTCCTCCAGAACATGATAAAGCTTCCGAAAACACTCCTTCACTTTCCCGGCGACTGCTTCCCACGCTCTCTTTATATATTTCCACGACGGGAATAAAATAGTACGCTCTTTCATATACCGCACCGGCTTCAGCACATAAATCTGCCGGATACATCCTGAAACCCAGTAAGCGGCTGCAAAAAGCAGTGCCCAGTACGCCGACTGCTCCACAACCCTTCCTGCGTCCCCGAAACCAAACCACAAAGAGATGTTATCGGCTGTCACAACGACTATAAATCCTATTGCCAGCACCGCTTCAAAGGGCGCCTGAAAAATTCTCTCGTTTCCTGTCCTCCATGACGGAAATCTCGGATAAATCCACGCCAGCACCGCTACGAAAAGCATCAGAAAAAGTACAGTATCCGTAATATATTCCGGCGCATGCTCCGCCTGGTATTCATCATAATACCGGTTACTGATATATTCCTTTAGATTATCATCCGTCATCGCATAATAATAAGTCTTATTTACCGGCCCTGAAATATCGAACTCCTCACCGGCATCCGCAAGCTGCTGCCAGCTGCGTTCGTCATTTCCAAATATCCGCCTTAAAACAACACTCTGCTCCTCACTGAATTTCCCGTATATTTTTTCAATATCCGGAGTTCCGTTCTCATCATAGGACACGACAAGTCCAAAGGGGTAAGAAGCGATATTCTCTCTCGTAAGCTTCTGCCCGGTATTTGCCGTACTCGCTCCCACAACATTTCCCTCTTTATTTTCTACGCAGTAATCCAGATATGGATAGAGTAAGTCATATTCCTCCATAATATCATTAAAAACGTCTTTTAATAATACCCTCATTTCCTCTGCGGAATTTCCCTGTTCCTTTCCCGTATTGTGAAGAACAAATCCCACTTCCACAAAATGCTCCAGAAAATCCTCCGAAACCAACATTTCACTCTGCAGATTTTCCTTTGTCAGCTCCGTGTTTCTGTAATATTCCCTGTACCGGTCAGCCGTATATAGTCCCGGTATCAGTATCGTGAAAAAAATTACAAAAACCGCCAGCTTATGCCTGTTTTTCAATTTTGTATCCAACACCCCACACCACCTTTAAATATTTTGGCTCTTTTGGATTAATCTCTATCTTTTCTCTTATATTGCGCACATGTACCATAATTGTATCCGTGCTCACCGCGCGCTCATTCCACACCCGTTCATATATCTCTTCCGCTGAAAACACCCTGCCGGGACTTTTCATTAAAAGCAGCAATATCTTATACTCAATCGGCGTCATCTTTACCGGCTCCCCATCCACCGTTACTTCCACAGTATCCTCATTAATCTCCAGCCCGCCGATTGTATGAATATTGGATGCTTTCTCCGAACCGCCGAGCTTTTCTAAAAATCTCCGGTATCTGCGCAGCTGGGAATTCACTCGCGCCAAAAGCTCCATAGGAGTAAACGGCTTCGTTACATAATCATCGGCCCCCATATTAAGCCCCATAATCTTATCCACCTCCTCTGATTTTGCAGACAGGAATATAACAGGAAAATCATGTTTCTCACGAAGCTTTATTGTCATGGCAATACCGTCCATACGCGGCATCATCACATCCACAATCGCCAGATGTATCTCCTCCCTTTCTATAACCTCCAGGCCTTCAAGCCCGTCCGCCGCCTGAAATACAACATAGCCCTGACTTTTCAGGTAAATTTCTACGCCTTCCCGTATTTCCTTATCATCCTCAACAATCAAGACATGATTCACTTCCATGGTATATCCTCCTGTACCCTTTGCTTTTATCACTATATCCGGAAAATCTTAAGACCTGCACACCGAAAAATGAAAGATTTTCTAAAGAAATAAGTTGGGGACGGGGTTTTTTTAATTTTCCCCCGTCCCCAACTTATACAACCTCGTTCAAATATATTTTTGACAGCGGTATGATTTTTTTCAATTCCGCTTTCAAACGCCCGGATAATTTCACACCCTCCTCATCACAAAGCTCCTCTACGCTCTCTGCTCCGAAAAGAAAGGCGGACAATGCTGCTATCGTTACGGTACCCTCGCTGTTTTCCTCTTTTCCTTCCATAAGCATGACTCCGGAAAACTCCGTACCTGTTATTGTCAGGCACCTGTTATTTTCTGCTATTATGGAATCTGTCACTGTAAAACATGCTGCCATCAGCGTTTTCAGCCTTACAGACATAAGCATCCTGCGCACATCTACAATGCGCGCCATAATACTGGGACTTTCCTGTTCCTCCCCATGCTCTGCATCATAAAGACGGCAATCCATGATTTCTCCCCTCTGACGGTGCAAAAGAAGCCTGCCTCCGTCGCATTCAAGCTCCTTTATCAGACGTACGAAATATTCTTTCGTACGTTTTACGTACACCTGATAATGCTGCGACAAAAATCTTTCCGCCGTCCCGGCAAGTTCATCGGCATCTTCCTCTCCCGCCGGTACGCCGCCAAAGCTTTCTGCGTCCCGGCAGATTCTTTGCTTCTGCCTGTAAACGGTTCTAAAATCGTGCGGAAGATAAATCTCCTCCGCCGCCGGCATCAAAAAAGTAAATGCCTGTCCCTCCTCATACATACTGCGAAGTGCTGTTTTCATAAGCGCCGCCATATATCCCCGCTTCCGATATTCCTTTCTGGTTGCCACCGCCACAATATAATTGGCATCCTTTTCCTCTCCGTTTACCATCAGCGTATAAGGATTCAAGTGCAGCATCGCCTGCACGGCGCCCTCCTCCTCCACAACATATATCTGATTATCCTTTGTCTTCTCAGCATAATAATAATCTACAAAGGCTTTGCTGTCCTCCGGAAAAACCTCCTCATACAGTCTCCTTGTATCTTTATGCTCCTTTGAATCAAGCTTTCGTATCTTCATATGATTACGCTCCCGCATGCGGACATCCGCCGCATCCTTCACATCTTCCATTTTCATCCGCAGCTACCGTATAACTGTAATTCGCAATGGTTTCCAGACATGCAACCGCCTGTGCGGAAATTCCCTCCCCGCTTCCTGTAAATCCCAGTCCTTCTTCTGTAGTTGCCTTAATATTAATCTGATTGGGAGAAATATGCAGCGCTTTCGCCACATTTCCCCTCATTTTCTCAATGTACGGCCTCATCTTCGGCCTTTGCGCAATAATCGTTGCATCGATATTCCCGATTACATACAATTGCTCATTCACCAGCCGCCCCACATGTTCAAGGAGGCAGATACTGGATATTCCCTCATACTCAGGCTCTGTATCCGGAAAATGCTTTCCGATATCTCCAAGCGCCGCCGCACCTAAAAGCGCATCCATGACCGCATGTAACAGTACATCTGCATCTGAATGTCCCAAAAGGCCTTTCTCATATGGAATCTTTACTCCGCCGAGAATCAGATCCCGTCCTTCTACAAGTCTGTGAACGTCATAACCCATACCGATACGCATACTTTACTTCTCTCTTTCTTCATTTATGTTGATTATTCTCTGGATTTATCAATCTTATTCCGAATCTCCTGCATCTGATAATCCAGATCCTCAATCGAGTCCGCGCACTGCTTCAGGCGTTCTACAATCTCACCCGTATTATCCACATTCTTTTTATATTTCAGCTTGTGCTCCAGACTTGCCCAGAAATCCATTGCAATCGTGCGGAATTGTACCTCAGCCTTTACATACATTTTCTCATTTGACAGAAAAACCGGTACGCCCACAATAAGATGAAGGCTCCGGTAACCGTTGGGCTTTGGATTCTTAATATAATCTTTCTCACGAAGCAGAAGGATATCATCCTGTCTCGTAAATAACTCCACCAAACGATAGATGTCATCCGGAAAGGAACAGATAACCCGAAGTCCGGCCACATCCGTCAGGTTGTCCCGAATCCCCTCCACCGTAACAGGATAGCCTTTCCGCTCAAGCTTTTCGTAAATGCTTGTCGAAGATTTTAATCTGCTTTTAATTGATTCAAACGGATTTCTGTTATACTCCTGAGAAAATTCCTCATTCAGCACCTTAAGTCTTGTTTCTACTTCCATAATTGCCGCATGATACTCCATCATCAGCTTATTAAATGATTTTTCCTGTCTCAGCTTCTCCGCCTGTTTTTTTATAATTTGGGACTGCTTTTTCAGTGTCTCCCCCTGCTCTTCCACCTTTCGCTCAAGCTGATTCTTATAAGAAAACAAATCTACCGCATTCTTTATTCTCTTTTTTACAAGAGAGCTCTCAAACGGCTTATGAATAAAATCTGAAACTCCCAGCTCAAAGCATTTATTCTCAACATCAACCGAATATTCACTGCTTATAACCAGTACCGGAATCCATTTCATCCATCCCCTCTTCTTCATCTCGTCTATCACAGCAAAGCCGTCCAGCCTGGGCATATGTAAATCCAAAAGAAGAGCCTGTATATCATTTTCCGCTTTCTCAAGTTTGTTTAACGCCTCTTTTCCATCCTCCGCCGTCTCAACAATATAATCATTTTCCAGTATGTCACACAGCAATTCGCGGTTAATTGCCGCGTCGTCTACTACCAGTATCTTTTGCATAACAGCCCCCTGTCCACTATCCCAAGTAAGCATTTTTTATAAGCTTTTTAAAAAACTTTGATTTCATTATAACAGCTTCCCCTTTTGTTCTGCAACTATTCTTCCTGAGAAAATACCAAAACAAAAGACCTGCCATAATATAACTTACGACAAAAAAGAAGCCCTGCCATAATATAACTTACGACAAAAAAGAAGCCCGACTATACGGACTTCTTCATTATAATATAAAAATAGCGGGAACTGGATTTGAACCAGCGACACCACGGGTATGAACCGTGTGCTC
>CAMNRH010000001.1 GCA_946552115.1 uncultured Lachnospiraceae bacterium | reverse complement strand
GCTATGAAGAAGATTCTTTCCGATATTCAGGACGGAAGCTTCGCAAAGGAATGGCTGACAGAGAACAAGGTCGGCGCGCCTCACTTCCGCGCAATGAGAAAAAATGCCGCAGAGCATGAGTGCGAGAAGATTGGCGAGGAGCTCCGGAAGCTTTACAGCTGGAGTGATGAGGATAAGCTGGTAAATAACTAGGCATAAGACATAAGAAAAAAGACATCCACATGACGGAATGGATGTCTTTTTTTATTGACGTCTCTATTAAGAAATTGCGTTTACGGCTTTTGATAAACGGGAAATCTTTCTTGAGCATGTATTTTTGTGATATACGCCCTTGCTTCCTGCTTTATTGATTTCAACGATTGCAACCTTTAATGCGTCCGCAGCGGCGGCAGTATCTTTGTTTGCTACAGCTGTTTCAACCTTTTTCACGCAAGTTTTTACTTTTGATTTGATTGCTTTATTTCTGGCAGCCTTTGTTTCGTTTACTAAGATTCGCTTCTTCGCAGATTTGATATTAGCCAATTTGTCCACCTCCAATATCTCATATTTCGACTTTTGTTATCGATTCCGGATTCGTTAGAGCCGGACACGGACGTTCTAACGAAACACACTTATTTATTTTAGTCTACGGGAGTTGTTCTGTCAATACATATTTCCTGAAATATTGTAAAAACTATACGATAAAATGTTCATTGGTGAGGGAGAGACGACAATGGTGGAAAAGTATAGTATCAGGACGGATTTGGCCCTGGAACAGAAAGAGCGGTTTGAGTCAGATCAGGTAGAAGTGCAGGGGGTTGTGCTTACAGAAGAGGTGGACGAAGAGAGGGAGATTAAGGTTACAACGGTGAAAATAGAGACGGAGAACGGGGCCAAAATTATGAGAAAGCCTGTGGGAACCTATATTACGATGGAGGCGCCGAATATGGCCGTGCCGGATGAGGATTATCACAGAGAAATTTCGTCGGAGCTTAAAAAGTTTCTTGCGGCGATTATGAAAGAGGAGCGGGATGATTTTTCGGTGCTTGTAATAGGTCTTGGAAACCGAAAGGTAACGCCGGATGCACTGGGGCCGTATGTGGTGGATAATTTGAATATTACAAGACATATCGTAAAGGAATACGGGAAATATGCCATGGGAGAGGAGCATGTAAGGCTTGTGAGCGCGATTGTACCCGGAGTGATGGGGCAGACCGGTATGGAAACTGTCGAGGTAGTGAGGGGAGTTGTGAAAGAGACGAAGCCGGATTTGATTATTGCTGTTGACGCGCTGGCGGCCAGGAGCTCGAAAAGGCTGAACCGGACCATTCAGATTGCGGATACGGGAATTCATCCGGGTTCCGGTGTGGGGAACCACAGGAATGCGATTACGGAAGAGACGGTAGGAGTGCCGGTGATCGCTATCGGAGTGCCTACGGTTGTTGATGCGGCGACAATTGTCAATGATACGATGGAGAATTTTATTGCCGCGCTTGAAGAGTCCGAAACGTTAAAGGGCGTGGGCGTTGTGATGCAGGGCTACAGCGCCACGGAAAAATATGAGCTGGTAAAGGAGCTGATTTCTCCTCATCTGAACGGCCTTTTTGTAACGCCAAAGGATATAGATGAGACAGTCAGGCGCATCAGCTATACAATTTCCGAATCATTGAACATGTTGTTTTCCGCATAGGGTTCATTTTCTTGGCCGGATTTTTGAAAAGGACATGCACATAATGAGAAAGCTTCCGTCATATAGTGTTAAGACGAAAAATAATGACGGAGTGATAAGTTGAAAAGCGGACAGAGAATCGGCCGGATTCTTATGACAATTACAGGAGGTATTCTTGTTTTATATATCGTTATCAGTATGGGGGCCGGAATAGATAAAAAGTGGATGAACAGTCTTTTGGCCGGTCCGAATAAGATGCTCCTTAATCATATTCAGGAAACGTATCTCACCGGGTTTTCCTACACGGTTAAGAAGCATCACGTTTCGGCCGATGAATGGGTGGCTCAGCATGCGATGAATTTTCTTCCTCTCGGAACTTATATAGAGGAGAAGGAAGAAGCGGAGACGGATATTGAGGACAGGGCGACCTATGAAATGATTCTGGCAAAACAGGCGGAAGATGAAAATGCAGTTGATGAAAACGGAAAGCTCATCGGAGAGCCGGAAGAAGAGGAGCCGGTTTCTGAGCCTGCGTCAAAAACAGTTGATTTATCTCTTGAAAAGCTGAAGAATTATGAATATCTGGTGGGCAATTTTTATACGATTGACAGTACGACGATGACAAGTCCGGAGGAGCTGGATGCAGAGGTGCTTCTTGGGAAAGATATGAAGCTTAATGAGGAGACGAAGGGACCGAAAGTTCTGATTTATCATACCCATTCTCAGGAAGCGTTTGCGGATTCTGTTCCGGGGGATACGAAGACAACAATCGTAGGAATCGGAACCTATCTTACGGAGCTTTTAAATGAGCGGGGAATCGAGACGCTTCATCACGAAGGGGTCTATGATTTAATAGACGGAGAACTTGACAGAAGCAAGGCCTACGATTTGGCGGAGCCCGAGATACGGAATATACTTAAGGAGAATCCGAGTATAGAGGTGCTTATTGATTTGCACAGGGACGGTGTGGCGGAGGGTACGCATCTTGTGACTGAGGCAGACGGAAAGCCCACGGCACAGATTATGTTTTTTAACGGCTTAAGCCGTACGAAAGCAAATGGAAATATTGATTATCTTTATAATCCATATATTCAGGATAATCTGGCATTTTCATTGCAGATGCAGCTTAAGGCGGCACAGCTCTATCCGGGCTTTACGCGGCATATATACCTAAGGGGGTATTGTTATAATATGAATCTGCTTCCGAAAACGCTTCTGATCGAAGCAGGTGCACAGACGAATACGGTGGAGGAGATGAAAAATGCTATGGAAGTTTTGGCCGATACACTAGATCATGTGCTGACACCGTAAAATATATTTGATTCGTACTATATTTTGTGTTAATATAGTTGCAGTATGGATATGCGAAAGGACTGGAAAAGATGGCGAAGAAGACTACATATGATGCGGATAGTATTGCAGTATTGGAGGGATTGGAAGCGGTTCGGAAAAGACCGGGAATGTATATCGGAAGCGTTTCCACCAAAGGTCTTAATCACCTGATATATGAGATGGTAGATAACGCGGTGGATGAGCATCTGGCAGGCTTTTGCTCGGAAATCCGCGTAACGCTGGAAAAGGACGGCTCTGCAACAATTGCAGACAACGGGCGCGGCGTCCCGGTGGATATGCATGCAAAGGGGGTATCTGCGGAGCGGATTGTCTATACGACGCTTCATGCGGGAGGAAAATTTGACGATTCGGCATATAAGACAAGCGGGGGACTTCACGGCGTCGGTTCCTCGGTTGTGAATGCCCTGTCATCCTACATGGATGTGGAAATCAGCCGTGACGGCTATATCCACCACGACAGATATGAGCGTGGAATTCCGGTTATCGAGCTTGTGGACGGACTTCTTCCGAGAACCGGAAAGACGAGAAAAACAGGGACAAAGGTGAATTTTCTGCCGGATGATACGATATTTGAAAAGACAAGATTCCGGGCGGACGAGGTAAAAAGCCGGATGCATGAGACGACCTATCTGAATCCCGAGCTTACCATTGTATTTGAGGATTTAAGGGACGGGAGCAACGAAAAAATCGTTTATCACGAGCCGGAGGGAATTCTTGGTTTTATTCAGGAATTAAATGAAAAAAAAGAGGCGGTGCACGAGCCGGTTTATTTTAAGGGACAGGCAGAGGGAATCGAGGTAGAGGTAGCCTTTCAGTATGTGAATGAATTCCATGAAAATGTCCTCGGCTTCTGTAATAATATTTATAATGGCGAGGGCGGTACGCACCTGACCGGTTTTAAGACGACATTTACAACAGTCGTTAATCAGTATGCGAGAGAGCTCGGAATTTTAAAGGATAAGGACGCGAACTTTACCGGCGCAGATGTACGCAACGGTATGACGGCTATTATTTCCATGAAGCATCCGGACCCGAGATTTGAGGGGCAGACGAAGACCAAGCTCGATAATCCGGATGCGGCAAAAGCGGCCAGCAAGGTGACGGGTGAGGAAATTGTACGTTATTTTGACAGGAATCTGGATAATCTTAAAAAAGTAATCGGCTGTGCGGAGAAAGCGGCCAGAATCCGGAAGACAGAGGAAAAAGCGAAAACCAATCTTCTGACAAAGCAGAAATATTCCTTTGACAGCAACGGAAAGCTGGCCAACTGTGAAAGCCGGGACGCAAAACAATGCGAAATCTTCATTGTCGAGGGAGATTCCGCGGGCGGCTCGGCAAAAACGGCAAGAAACCGAATGTATCAGGCGATTCTTCCTATCCGCGGAAAAATCCTGAATGTAGAGAAAGCAAGTATTGATAAGATTCTGGCAAATGCAGAGATTAAGACGATGATAAATGCCTTTGGCTGCGGATTTTCCGAGGGATACGGCAATGATTTTGATATTTCGAAGCTCCGATATGATAAAATTATAATTATGGCGGATGCGGACGTGGACGGCGCCCATATTTCCACACTGCTTCTTACCCTGTTTTACCGTTTTATGCCGGAGCTTATCTATGAGGGACATGTTTATATTGCCATGCCCCCTCTTTATAAGGCGATGCCGAAGAAAGGCGGGGAGGAATATCTCTATGACGATAAGGCGCTGGAGCGTTACCGGAAGACGCATGACGGAGCATTTACGCTTCAGAGATATAAGGGACTGGGTGAAATGGATGCCGATCAGCTCTGGGAGACGACGCTTGATCCGGAGAGACGGATTTTGAAACGGGTGGAGATTGAGGACGCGAGGATGGCCTCCAGTGTGACGGAGATGCTGATGGGGACCGAGGTGCCGCCGAGAAGAACCTTTATCTATGAAAATGCGACGGAAGCACAGCTGGATGTGTAAGGAGAAGAGAAGATGCAGGAATCACAGCAGATTATAAGAACCGAATATTCGGAACTGATGAAAAAATCCTATATTGATTATGCGATGAGCGTCATTGTCGCCCGGGCGCTGCCGGACGTGCGGGACGGCCTGAAACCGGTGCAGAGAAGAACGCTTTACGATATGCATGAGCTGGGCATCCGATGGGACAGGCCCTATAGGAAGTGCGCCCGTATTGTCGGCGATACGATGGGTAAATATCATCCTCATGGAGACAGCTCGATTTATGAAGCGCTGGTCGTTATGGCGCAGGAATTTAAAAAGGGAATGATTCTGGTGGACGGCCACGGAAATTTCGGCTCCATTGAAGGAGACGGAGCGGCTGCCATGCGTTATACGGAGGCCAGACTTGCGAAGCTTACACAGGAGGCATATCTGGCGGATTTGGATAAAAATGTGGTGAATTTTCTGCCGAATTTTGACGAGACAGAAAAGGAGCCGGAGGTACTTCCGGTACGGATACCGAATCTTCTTGTAAACGGTGCTGAAGGGATTGCCGTCGGTATGGCTACCAGCATCCCGCCCCATAATCTGGGGGAAGTAATAGACGCTGTCAAGGCTTATATGAAAAATGACGAGATTAGTACAAAGCAGCTGATGCGGTATGTGAAAGGACCGGATTTCCCGACAGGAGGAATTGTGGTCAATAAGGACGAGCTCTTAAATATATATGAGACGGGAAGCGGGAAAATCAGAATTCGGGGAAAGGTTGAGGCAGAGGAGGTAAAGGGCGGGAAAAAGCGTCTTGTAATTTCCGAGATTCCGTATACGATGATTGGCGCGGGAATCGGAAAGTTTTTAAACGATGTGTGCAGCCTTGTAGAAGCAAAAAAGACAACAGACATTATTGATATTTCCAATCAGTCTTCAAAGGAAGGAATCAGGATTGTCATTGAACTAAAGAAAGGGGCGGATGTTGAAAACCTGACCAATATGCTTTATAAAAAAACGAGGCTTGAGGATACTTTCGGCGTTAATATGCTGGCGGTAGCGGATGGGCGTCCGGAAACGATGGGGATTAAAAAGATTATTGAACATCATGTGGACTTTCAGTTTGAGCTTGCCACGAGGAAATATAAGACACTTCTTTCTAAGGAGCTTGACAAAAAGGAAATACAGGAAGGATTGATTAAAGCCTGCAATGTAATTGACCTTATTATTGAAATCCTCAGGGGAAGCCAGTCGGTAAAGGACGCGAAAGAATGTCTGACAAAGGGTGTGACGGAAAATATTAAGTTCAAGTCGGGTATTTCTAAAAAAATGGCCGCTATGCTCCGGTTTACGGAGCGTCAGGCGACGGCGATTCTGGAGATGCGTCTGTATAAGCTGATTGGTCTGGAGATAGATGCCCTTATGAAAGAGCATGAAGAGACGCTTAAGAATATTGCGAAATACGAGGATATTCTGAATCATTACAGCTCAATGGCAGATGTGATTATAGAGGATTTGGATAAGCTTAAAAAAGAATATGCCAGAAAACGCCGCACCGTAATTGAAAATGCGGAGGAAGCCGTTTACGAGGAAAAGAAGATTGAGGAGCAGGAGATCGTCTTTCTTATGGACCGTTTTGGCTATGCGAAAACAATTGATACGGCGACTTATGAGAGAAATAAGGAGGCGGCGGATTTAGAAAACAAATATGTGATAAGCTGTATGAATACAGGGAAAATTTGCGTCTTTACGAATCATGGCAAAATGCATCAGGTAAAGGTTCCGGATCTCCCTTTCGGAAAGTTCCGGGATAAGGGGCTGCCTGTTGATAATGTGAGCAATTATGACAGTGCTCAGGAGCGTATTATTTATATCTGCGATTCCGAGCAGACGCGCTATGCAAAATTTCTGTTTGCGACGAAGCAGGGGATGATTAAAAAGGTTGAGGGAGAGGAATTCCAGGTGGCAAAGCGTACCATTGCGGCCACAAAGCTTCAGGAGCAGGACGAGGTGGTAAGCGTTCAGGTGATAAGTGAGAACCACCATGTTGTATTGCAGACAAAGGAAGGGTTTTTCTTACGTTTTCCGGCAGCAGAGGTATGTGAAAAGAAGAAAGGCGCTGTCGGCGTCCGGGGAATTAAGCTGAAAAAGAAAGATGAGCTGGAAAGAGTATATCTGTTTGAGGAAAGCACGGAGTGTAAGGCGGTTTACGGAGAAAAGGAAATATACTTAAACAGGCTGAAAGTCGGCAAGAGGGACGGAACCGGCACTAAAGCAAGAGGATAGCCTTTAAAATGATTGACAGGTATGCGGAGGCAGTATTAACATAGCAGTATAAAGAAATCGTTTATGGATAGATAAGGAGGAAATATGAGAGTAAAAAAGAAGAGAAGATTTTGGATAGGGGCGATTGCTTTTCTGCTGTTGGGAGGTTTGCTGGCAGGGAAAAATGTACAGGCCGCTGAAAAGAAAGCGGCAAAGGTGGCGCTCGGCGGAACACACAGCGCAGCCATTGACAGTGAAGGGGGTCTTTGGCTATGGGGAAGCAATGAGTGCGGAGAGCTGGGAAATGGAAAAAAGGGAAATAATCTGTGTGAAGGTACGCCGATAAAGATTATGGACGGCGTATCGGAGGTGTCCTTAAGCTTTGGAAGCTCGTATGAGGCCCACAGCGGGGCGGTTAAGAAAGACGGAAGCCTTTATATGTGGGGGAGCAACAGCTTCGGCCAGCTTGGCGACGGAACTACCACGGATTGTCTGAAACCGAAAAAAATTATGACCGGCGTATCCAAGGTCGTATTGGGTTACCGAAAAACCGCGGCGATTAAGACGGACGGAAGTCTCTGGGTATGGGGATATAACGGAAACGGCGATCTGGGTACCGGGGGCGGTAGGAATCATGTGGCGCCGGTAAAGCTTTTGGACGACGTAGTACAGGCAGATTTTGGAAGCTCCCACGGCGCGGCGCTTAAGAAAGACGGAAGCCTCTGGATGTGGGGAAGTAACAGGGACGGCGCACTGGGCGGTCTCAATGGGAGCCGGCCGGAAAAGCTTATGGACGGCGTGAAACAGATCTCTCTGGGGCATGCTCACAGCGGAGCCCTTAAGACGGACGGAAGTCTCTGGCTGTGGGGAAATAACGGCGACGGACAGATCGGGGATAACAAAAGTGCCAGTACCGTCAGTGCTCCTAAGTGTATTATGAACGGCGTCGCGCAGTTTTCACTTGGTCAGTGGGCCAGCGGTATTGTCAAAACAGACGGAAGTCTCTGGATGTGCGGATACAATACTTATATTCGTTTTAGTGAGTACATACCGAAAAAGCTTGCGGACGGAGCTGCTCTGGTGGAGATGGGCGACACCCATCATGGGATGCTTAAGAAAGACGGAAGCCTCTGGACCTGGGGCGGCGGCTGGCGGGGCCAGCTGGGGGACGGTATTGTGAATCTGTCCGGACATGAAATAGAGAAGCCTGTTAAAATCTCAATCGGCGCGCCGGAAAAACCTGCTGTGAATCCATCGACGCCGTCGTCCGGGAAAGGAACGACAACTGTCGGTACAAGTCTGAAAAAGACGCTTCCTAAGAAAAACAGTACTTTTAAAATTTCAAATGTCACATATAAAGTTACGAAATCCGATGCGAAGAGAGGAACGGTTACGCTGGTAAAGGGCGATAAAAGGAAGACGTCCGTCGTCATTCCCGCTACGGTAAAGAAGAACGGTTATGTATTTAAGGTGACGCACATTTCCAGCAAAGCTTTTTATAAGTATACCAGGCTAAAAAAGGTGAAATTTGGGAAAAATGTTGCCAGTATCGGAACGAATGCTTTTCGTGGCTGTACATCATTGACTGCCGTGTCGTTGGACGGCGCATTGGTTACTATCGGTGATTATGCGTTCAGTGGCTGTAAAAAACTGACAAAGCTGGTAATTCCGGCCAGAGTAAAGACGATTGGAAAAGGAGCGTTTTCTAAAAACGGCCGCCTGAAAACGATTCAGATTAAATCGACTGTATTGAAAAAGGTCGGTAATAAGGCTTTGAGCGGTATTCATAAAAAAGCGACCATTAAGGTTCCGGCTAAAAAACTCAAAGTATATCAGAAGCTGCTTAAGAAGAAAGGGCAGGTTTCTACTGTGAGGATTAGAAAATAATAACCGGAGAAGCTGCACAGCTTTTTTTATGTCAGGGTATGGAAAGAAAAAGCGGGCTTTTAAAAGGAGTTTAAAATGAAAAAATTTGGAAAGCTGTTTGCGATAGCGTTTATAGCCGCATTCCTCTCTTCATTTTCCGGGTATGCAGAGGAGACGGCCGTAGAGCCGGAGGTTATTTATCCGGCGGTTTTAGACGAGATGCCGGAGGATATTCCGGATGAGAAAGCCGACGAGATACAGACCTATAGCCGGGCGGGGGATTTTAGTGGAACCGATACAGAGCTGTATCAGCAATTGGAGGAGCGTATCCGGGAAGCTCTGCTTGCCGGGGAGCCGGACGTTTCCGTCTCCGATATGGGGATAAACCGGGCCAGGTATTCTATTTACAGGATGGTGTATTATTCTCCGTATCTCAGCGGCGGAATTGATATAGGATGCTATTACAGTCCGTCAACCAATAAATTTACCCGTATTGAATTTAGCAATCCGATGTCCCGTCAGGAGACGACGCAGCATATTCTGAATGTTGACAGTGCTGTAGAGGAGATTTTGCAGCAGGTAACAGAGGAAGCAGATTCGGAAGCGAAAGCGCTAAGGATTCATGATTATTTTGTGCATGAATACGAATATGATTATGCTAATTATCTGTCGAATACACTGCCGGATGATTCGTTCCGAAGCGGAGGAATTATTAAAAACAAGGTTGGGGTCTGTCAGGCGTATGCATATGCCTATATGTATATGATGAACCGGCTTGGGATTGAATGCTATGTGACCGGCAGTGATATGATGAACCATGCATGGAATATTATTAAGCTGGACGGAGCCTATTATCACGTGGATTGTACATGGGACGACCCGGTTCCGGATAAGCTGGGCGGAGTCAGCCATAGCTTTTTTCTGTTAAGCGACAGTGAGATGCGTTCGGATACGGGCAGGCATTACGGATGGGATTTGACAAATCTGGTCTGCAATAGCGTGAAATATGAGAGCGCCTACTGGAAAGATATCAAATCGCAGATTATTGTAGACGGAACGGATGCATATTACATAAAAAATGAAAATGATGAAGGGGGTATTTATTCCCGCAGTATAACGAATGATACGGAAAAAAGCGTTAAAGAGTCTCTTGGAAGATGGGATGAGTGGGGAGATACAGGCCGTTTTTGGAGAGGCGCTTATTCCGGGCTGTTTTTTCAGGATGGAAGATTATATTATAATACATCGGAAAAAATATGGAGCATATCGTTAGACGGAAGTAATGACATCCCTGTATCTGACGGGCTGAATACAGAGGACGGCTATATATACGGGAGCCGGAGGAGGGGCGGACAGATTGAGTATCTGCTCAGCCGTTCTCCGAATAAGGATACGCCTGATATAAAAAAGAGTACGCCGTTTCCGGCCGTGATTCCGCCGACAAAGATTTTATTAAACAATAATAAATTAAAGGCTGCGATAGGAAAATCAAAGACATTAAGCTACAGTCTGATTCCGTCGGGGGCGCTGTCCGGGGTCACATGGAGTTCTTCTAACCCGGCGGTGGCTTCTGTGGATGAAAGAGGGACTGTCACAGGAGTTTCCATCGGGGAAGCAACGATAACAGCGACAACGGAAAACGGAAAAACAGCCGAATGTGCGGTAACTGTTTCCAAAGAACAATATACAATCATCTATGATGCGAACGGCGGGACGGTCCCGAGAGCATCACAGACTTTCAGCATCGGCAATGTTTACGGAAATATGCCGGTACCGTCAAGAACCGGATATCAGTTTACGGGATGGTATACAAGCCGTAACAGCGGGACGAAAATAACAGAAAAGACGGCTGTGATTGAAACAAAGACGGAGCGTACGTTTTATGCCCATTGGACGCCGGTTACTTACACAATCCGTTATCATAAGAACGGGGCAACGGGTGGGAGCATGGCGGATACCTCCTGCAAATACGGGAGCAGTTATATACTGCGCGCGAATAAATTTACGAAAAAAGGATATACATTCTCAGGATGGGCGGCTTCGGCGGGCGGCGCTGTGATTTATAAGAATGAAAGCGTTGTGAGCAACCTGACAAGCAGTAATGGGGCGGTGAAGACACTGTACGCAAAATGGATGCCTGTGAAATATAAGATTACATATAAACTTAACAGCGGAAAAAACAGTAAGAAAAATCCGGTCAGCTATAAAATTACTTCATCAAAAATTACGTTGAAGAATCCTACAAGGAAAGGCTGTACCTTTAAAGGGTGGTACAGTGATAAAAAATTTAAAAAGAGGGTGAAGACCATTGCGAAAGGAAGTACGGGAAATAAGACGCTGTACGCAAAATGGACAGTAAATAAATATAAGGTGACCTATAAGCTTAACGGCGGAAAGAATCATAAGAAAAACCCGAAAACCTACAAGGTGACGTCCTCGACGATAACATTGAAAAAACCAGCCAGAAGAGGGTATACGTTTAAGGGATGGTACAGTGATAAAAAATGTAAAAAGAAAGTGACGAAAATAAAAAAAGGAAGTACGGGGAATAAGGTACTATATGCGAAATGGAAACGAAAGAAAAGATGAAGAAAAAGACTAATTTAGCGAAACCCCTTGATTTTCCCGGCTATCGGTGTTATACTGTCCCATAGTTACATAAGAGTCTGGCAGAAGAGTGAACGAAAGTTCACTCTTCTTTGTTGCCAGGCATACGATGAAAATGTCAGGAAAGGAAGTTTTGCGTTGTCGAAAAGAGAAATTTATGAACAGAGAACAGAAGCGATTCTGCTTCCGATAGTGGAGGAATATGGCTTCGAGCTGGTGGATGTAGAATACGTGAAAGAAGGCGGTACATGGTATCTGCGGGCATATATTGATAAGCCGGGCGGTATCACAGTGAATGACTGCGAGGCAGTGAGCAGGCGATTGTCGGATATTTTAGATGAGCAGGATTATATTGAAGATTCCTATGTGATGGAAATCAGCTCTCCCGGGCTTGGAAGGCCGCTTAAGAAAGAAAAGGATTTTAAGAGAAATCTGGGCGGGGAGGTAGAGGTAAGGACCTATCGCATGATAGATAAGCGTAAGGAATTCACCGGAATATTAAAAGCTTATGATAACGGTACGGTGACGATTCAGCTTGAGGATGAAACTCTGAAAACATTTGAAAAAGGCGATATAGCGCTTATCCGCCTTGCGTTCGATTTTTGAGACAGGAGGAAAGTAGAAATGAACACAGAATTATTAGAAGCGTTGAACATATTGGAAAAGGAGAAAGACATCAGTAAGGAAACACTTCTGGATGCAATTGAAAATTCACTTTTAAATGCATGCAAAAACCATTTTGGGAAAGCAGATAACGTGAAAGTGATTATGGACAGACAGAGCTGTGACTATAGGCTGTATGCGGAGAAGACAGTTGTTGAAGATGTGGAGGATCCGATTGAGCAGATTAGTCTGGAGGATGCAAGAAATATAGACGGAAAGTATGATATCGGCGATATTGTCCAGATTCCGATTGAATCAAAATCCTTTGGACGTATTGCGACTCAGAATGCGAAGAATCTGATTCTGCAGAAGATTCGAGAGGAAGAAAGAAAGGTTGTATATGATCAGTATTTTGAGAAAGAAAAGGATATTGTTACAGGTATTGTGCAGCGTTATGTGGGAAGAAATGTAAGTATTAATCTTGGAAAAGCGGATGCGATGCTGACTGAGAATGAGCAGGTAAAGGGAGAGGTATTTAAACCGACCGAGCGTATCAGGCTGTATGTGGTGGAAGTGAAAAATACGACAAAGGGGCCGAAGATTCTTGTCTCCCGTACACATCCGGAGCTTGTGAAGCGTCTTTTTGAGTCCGAGGTGACAGAGGTGCGTGACGGTGTTGTGGAGATTAAGAGCATTGCAAGAGAAGCAGGAAGCAGAACAAAGATTGCAGTGTGGTCCAATGATGCGGATGTAGATCCGGTAGGCGCATGTGTCGGTATGAATGGTGCGAGGGTAAATGCAATTGTAAACGAGCTTCGGGGAGAAAAGATTGATATTATTAACTGGAGTGACAATCCGGCGATTTTGATTGAGAATGCATTGAGCCCGGCGAAAGTTATCTCAGTGATGGCAGACCCGGACGAGAAAGCGGCAAGCGTCATCGTTCCGGACTATCAGCTTTCTCTTGCAATCGGTAAGGAAGGACAGAATGCAAGGCTTGCGGCAAGGCTTACGGGCTATAAGATTGACATTAAGAGTGAGACGCAGGCGATTGAATCCGGCGAGCTTCCGGAAAATTATATGGAACTCAGCGAAGGCGTGTATGAGCAGGAAATGTATGAGGACGGCTACGAAGAGGATTATGGCGAGGACTATGCCGGGGAGTATGACGGCGATTACGGGGAGGAAGAAAACAAAATTCAGTTTGAGGAAGTAGAGGAATAGGTGATTCATTGGGCGGAAATAGAAAAGTACCTATGCGTCAGTGCGTAGGCTGTCAGGAAATGAAAAATAAAAAAGAAATGATTCGTGTCATCCGGACGAATGAAAGTGAATTCCTGCTTGATGCAACAGGAAAGAAAAACGGCCGGGGCGCTTATATCTGTCCAAATCCGGACTGCTTAAAAAAAGCAGTCAAAAATAAAGGATTGGAGCGTTCCTTTAAGCAGGCAATTCCAAAAGAGGTATATGGGGCACTGGAAAAGGAGTTGGAGAGACTGTGAGACAAAGTAAGGTGATGGGGCTTATCGGTCTGGCAACCAGAGCAGGAAAAGCCGTAAGCGGGGAATTTTGTACGGAA
This sequence comes from uncultured Lachnospiraceae bacterium, assembly GCA_946552115.1. Taxonomy (GTDB): domain Bacteria; phylum Bacillota; class Clostridia; order Lachnospirales; family Lachnospiraceae; genus CAPEBR01. The sequence continues at coordinate 141,953 of CAMNRH010000001.1, read as the reverse complement.
AAGGAAGTAAAGTCGGGGAAAGCATCGCTTGTAATCGTTGCAGGCGACGCGTCGGACAATACGAAGAAAAAATTCAAAAACATGTGCGACTTTTATAAAGTGCCGATTTATTTTTATAAGGATAAAGACACCCTGGGCCATGCAATGGGGAAAGAATTCCGGGCATCGCTTGCCATATTGGACGAGGGGTTTGCCGGAAGCATTAAAAAGCATATGGAGACAGAGAGTAATACAATTGCATAGAGGAGGAAGCATAGATGTCAAAAATTAAGATATATGAATTAGCAAAGGAGCTGGATAAGCCAAGCAAAGAGCTGGTAGAGTTCCTGAATAAAAAGAACATAGCAGTAAAAAGCCATATGAGCGCAATAGAGCCGGAGCAGGCGGATATTGTAAGGAGCGCTTTCCGGAAAAAAGAAAAGCCGGAGCCGGTAAAATCAGAGGTTCCGAAAACGGAGGCGCCCAAAAAGAAAAATATCGTCCATGTATTCCGTCCGCAGAACACCCAGAACGGAGGAAGACCGGGACAGGGGAAACGTCCGGGAGCAAGACCGGTGCAGCAGATGGGAAAGCCGATGCAGGTGAATAACGGCCGTCCGTCAAAATCGGCGGCGAAGCCTCTTGGAGTAAAGCCGCAGGCGGAAAGACCGTTGTCGAAAAAACAAAAGGCAGAAAAGCCGCAGGCGGAAAAAGCGCCGGCAGAAAAGGTGCAGCCGGTAAAAGTGCAGACAGGGAAAGTACAGCCGGAAAATATACGCACAGAGGAGAAAGCGCCGGACGTAAAACTTAAGGCAGCAGAAATACATCAGGAAAAAACAGAAAAAGCGCAGCAGGTGCCAGAGAGAGCTCCGGAGCGTCCGCAGGGGGACAGAAGAGAACGTGAGCCGGGCAGACGTTTTGACAGAAAAGACGACAGGCGTCCGCAGGGAGACAGAAGAGACGACAGGCGTCCGCAGGGAGACAGAAGAGACGACGGACGTCCGCGGGGAGACAGAAGAGACGACAGGCGTCCGCAGGGAGACAGAAGAGACGACGGACGTCTGCGGGGAGACAGAAGAGACGACAGACGTCCGCAGGGAGACAGAAGAGAACGCGACCAGAACGGACGTCAGGATAGATTCCGCGGCGACAGAAGCCAGGGCGGGAGAGGTTCCGGTGAAAGAGGAGGATTTGACAGAAGCGCGGGCCGCGGGGGCCGCATGGGAGAGCGTCAGGGGGACAGAACTGACAGACGTTCTGCTATCCCGGCTCCGATTGTGGAAGGGCAGAAACCGCAGCGCAGTAAGGGTAAGGGAAAAGAGGACCATAAGAAAAAGGATTTCCGCCGTGACGAGGAAGGGAAGCTGAAAGGGAAAAAGGGAATCCTTCCCTCCAGGCAGCAGCTTCAGAAACCGCAGCCTAAGGAGCAGAAACAGGAGGAAAAAATTAAATCAATTGTTATTCCGGAGGTTCTTACGATTCAGGAGCTTGCGGATAAGATGAAGGTTGTTCCGTCTGTGATTGTTAAGAAACTCTTTATGCAGGGAAAAATTGTTACAGTAAATCAGGAGATAGATTATGATACAGCCGAGGAGATCGCATTGGAATTTGAGGTTCTCTGCGAGAAAGAAGAGGTTGTCGATGTGATTGAGGAACTGCTTAAGGAGGAAGAAGAGGATGTCAGTAAGATGAAGAAGCGTCCTCCGGTAGTCTGTGTTATGGGGCATGTCGACCACGGTAAAACCTCACTTCTTGATGCGATTCGCAATACGAATGTTATCGGCAGAGAGGCCGGAGGTATTACGCAGCATATCGGAGCTTCTGTCGTTGAGATTAACGGCGAGAAAATTACTTTCCTTGATACGCCGGGGCATGAGGCGTTTACGGCGATGCGTATGAGAGGAGCAAGCTCTACCGATATTGCGATTCTTGTCGTTGCAGCTGACGACGGCGTTATGCCTCAGACCGTAGAGGCGATTAACCATGCGAAAGCAGCGGGAATTGAGATTGTAGTAGCGGTAAATAAAATTGATAAACCAAGTGCAAATGTGGAACGGGTAAAGCAGGAACTTACGGAATACGAACTGATTGCAGAGGACTGGGGAGGAAGCACAGTCTTTGTCCCGGTATCCGCTAAGACGGGCGAAGGCTTAGAGGAGCTTATGGAAATGATTCTTCTGACCGCGGAGGTTATGGAGCTGAAAGCAAATGCCAATCGCCGTGCGAGAGGACTCGTACTGGAGGCGGAGCTTGATAAGGGAAGAGGCTCTGTTGCAACCGTCCTTGTTCAGAAAGGAACGCTCCGCGTAGGAGATGCCATTGCGGCAGGTTCCGCTCACGGTAAGGTGAGGGCGATGATGGATGATAAGGGAAGGCGTGTAAAAGAGGCCGGACCTTCCATGCCGGTTGAGATTCTGGGTCTGAATGATGTGCCGAATGCCGGTGAGGTATTCGTAGGATGCGGGAATGATAAAGAAGCAAGAAGCTTTGCGGAAACCTTTATTGCGCAGAGCAAGGTGAAGCTTTTGGAGGATACAAAATCGAAGCTGTCTCTGGATGATTTGTTTACGCAGATACAGGAGGGGAACCTTAAGGAGCTGGGCATTGTTGTAAAAGCGGATGTGCAGGGTTCTGTTGAGGCGATTAAGCAGAGTCTTCTGAAGCTTTCCAACGATGAGGTTGTGATTAAAATTATTCACGGCGGAGTCGGTGCGATTAATGAATCAGATGTCAGTCTGGCATCGGCGTCCAATGCGATTATTATCGGATTTAATGTACGTCCGGATGCGACGGCAAAGGAGACCGCGGAGCGGGAAGGCGTAGATGTACGGCTGTACCGCGTTATTTATAATGCGATTGAGGATGTGGAAGCGGCGATGAAAGGAATGCTGGATCCTGTATTTGAGGAGAAGGTACTCGGCCATGCGGAGGTGCGCCAGACCTTTAAGGCATCAGGGGTCGGAACGATTGCGGGCGCCTATGTACTGGACGGTATATTCGAAAGAGATTGCTCGGTACGTCTGACGAGAGACGGAATCGTAATCTTTGAGGGACCGCTCGCTTCTCTCAGAAGGTTTAAGGACGATGTGAAAGAAGTAAGGGCAGGTTATGAATGTGGATTTGTATTCGCAAACTTCAACGATATTAAGGAAGGCGATTTGGTAGAATCCTATAAGATGGTTGAGATTCCCCGGTAGATATCTGCCGGAGAGAAAGAAAGGGAAGAAAATTGAAAAAAAGAAGTATAAAGAATACCAGAATTAATACGGAGGTACAGCGGGAGCTTAGTAACATTTTAAGAAGCGGAATTAAGGATCCGCGGGTAGCGCCGTGGACTTCCGTTGTAGCCGTTGAGGTAGCGCCGGATCTTAAGACCAGTAAGGCTTATATCAGTGTTCTCGGAGATGAAAAGGCGCAGGCGGATACCATCGCAGGACTTCAGAGCGCGGAGGGGTATATCCGCCGGGAGCTTGCAAGGACGCTGAATATGCGGAATACACCGGAAATTCGATTTGTGTTAGATCAGTCCATTGAATATGGAGTAAATATGTCGAAAAAAATTGATGAAGTGACAAAGAATTTGAAGACAGAGGGTGAAGAGGATGCTTAAGGAAATGCTTGCACAGGCAAAGACGGCTGCAATCGGAGGCCATGTAAGGCCGGACGGGGATTGTGTGGGTTCCTGTATGGGGCTGTATCAATATCTTAAGGATAATTATGCGCAGATAGAGGCAGATGTATATTTGGAGGAAATCCCGAAGCCATTTGAGTTTCTTGCCGGAACGGGGGATATCCGTCACGGGATTCCGAAAGAGAAAGTGTATGATTTGTTCATCTGTCTGGACTGCGGCGATAAGGAAAGACTGGGATTTTCGGCGCCTCTTTTTGAGAGTGCAGGACATACGCTCTGTATCGATCATCATATCAGCAATGAAAGCTTTGCCGAAAGGAATTACGTTGTTCCGGATGCAAGTTCCACCTCGGAGCTTGTCTGTCAGCTGATGCAGGATGATAAAATCAGTAAAAAAACAGCAGAGGCGCTGTATCTTGGAATTGTGCATGATACGGGCGTTTTCCAGTATTCCTGCGCAGGACCGTCTACATTTATGACGGCTGCAAAGCTTTTGGAGAAGGGAATTGACGCCCCCAGGCTTATCCGCGATACGTATTATGTAAAAACCTATGCGCAGAATCAGATTTTAGGAAGGGCGCTTATGGAGAGTATTCTCTTTTTGAACGGAGAATGTATTGTCTCTTATATTCGGAAGCCGACCATGAAATTTTATGGAGTGACGCCGAAAGAGCTGGATGGAATTGTCAATCATCTTAGAAATACAAAGGGTGTAAAGGTAGCGGTGTTTATGTATGAGCTGGAGCCGGAGGTATATAAGATAAGCCTCCGTTCCGATGATGATGTGGATGTAAGCGATATTGCAAAGCACTTCGGAGGCGGCGGACACAGAAAGGCGGCAGGGCTTACGATGGAAGGAAGCTTTTACAGTATTATTAACCGGCTGTCGGCCCAGATAGAAAGCCGATTGAGGAATCGTTCATGATACATGGTGTTTTAAATGTCTATAAAGAGCGGGGTTATACTTCTCATGATGTGGTGGCAAAGCTTCGGGGAATTACCGGACAGAAGAAAATCGGACATACGGGAACGCTGGATCCGGATGCGAAAGGAGTGCTTCCGGTCTGTCTCGGAAAGGCGACAAAGCTTTGTGATATGCTGACAAATAAGGATAAATGCTATGAGGCGGTCATGATTCTTGGCATGGAGACGGATACGCAGGATATTACCGGAAAGACAATCAGGACGGGTGATATATCAAAGGTGACAAAGGACGGGACAGAGCAGGCTGTGTTAAGCTTTACCGGAGATTATGAGCAGGTTCCGCCTATGTATTCCGCACTTAAGATAGACGGAAAGAAGCTTTACGAGCTGGCGAGGGAAGGAAAGATGATAGAGCGTAAGGCGAGAAAGGTAACGATTTATAAAATTGAGATATTAAAAACAGAGCTTCCGAGAGTTTACATAAGAGTTCACTGCTCAAAAGGCACCTATATCCGTACTCTGTGTCATGACATCGGTGAAAAGCTTGGATGCGGGGCGTGTATGGAATCGCTTGTGCGTACAAGGGCAGGTATCTTTGAAATCGAAGACAGTCTGACACTTACAGAGATTGAAAGCAGGATGAGAGGGGGGGCTCTGGATGAGATATTGATTCCGATTGCCCGGATGTTTCCGGATTACAGGGAGGCTTTTGTAGAAAAGGGGTGGGAGACGGCAGCCTATAATGGGAATGCGCTCCCTGAAACAGGCCTTTCTGTGGAAAAAACGCCGGAGAATGCCGAAAAATTTCGGGTGTATGACTTGAAAGGGACATTTATCGGGATATACGGATACGAAGAGGAACGAAAGGAATATAAGCTTGTAAAAATGTTTTTTCTTCGGGAGAGGGATTAGGATATGGAATATATCAGGGGCATAGAGCGCTATACGGACAGCGGGGCATCGGCGGTGACCTTTGGAAAATTTGACGGACTTCACTGCGGACATCAGAGGCTTATAAGGGCGGTAAAAGAGCTTGGCGAAAGAGAGGATGTCGTCAGTGCTGTCTGTGCCTTTGACATGCATCAGAACCATATGCTGATGACAAAGGAGGAGCGAAAGCTTCATTTGGAAAATGATGTGGATTATCTGATAGACTGTATATTTACAGAAGAGTTTCGGAAGCTTTCGGCAGAGGGATTTATCCATGAGATTATTGCAGGCGTGTTTCACGCAGAATATGTTGTTGTGGGAGCGGATTTTCAGTTTGGCTACGGAAAGCAGGGAAATATTCATATGCTGAAAGCATATGCGCCGAAATATGGATATGATTTACTTGTGGTAGAGAAAAAAAGGTATTATAATCGTATTATCAGCAGTACGTACATTAAAGAGGCTCTTAAAGAAGGAAATGTTTCGGATGCAAATAAAATGCTTGGGTACGAATTCGGTATTCAGGGAGTGGTAGAACCGGGGAAAAGGCTCGGAAGAACACTGGGCTTTCCCACCTTTAATGTCCTGTGGCCGGTAGAAAAACTGATTCCTCCGAAAGGAGTGTACCACTGCCGGGTTTACGTAGACGGAAAAGGCTATAACGGAATTGCAAATATAGGGGTGAAGCCTACGGTATCGGATGAAAACAGAGTCCGTATTGAGAGCCATTTATTCGGTTATGCGGGAAACGCTTACGGGAAAGAGGTTATGATTGATTTGCTGGAATATGTGCGTCCGGAGCAAAAATTTCAGGATAAAAATGAGCTGAAAGAATATGTAAACCGTGATATTGCAAGGGGAAAAAAATATTTCGGGATAGAGGAATAAAAGGAGAGTACAAATGAGTATAACAGAAGTTTTTACACTGTTTGGAGGCTTAGGTTTTTTTCTTTATGGCATGAAGCTGATGAGTGAAGGCCTGGAAAAAGCAGCCGGGGCGAAGATGAGAGGAATTCTGGAATTTTTTACGCAGAATCGTTTTATCGGGATGGTAGTCGGAATTGTATTTACAGCGATTATCCAATCTTCCAACGCAACTACGGTAATGGTTGTAAGCTTTGTAAATTCAGGTCTTATGACTCTGATGCAGGCGACAGGAGTCATTTTAGGCGCCAATATCGGTACGACGGTTACCGGGCAGCTGATTGCATTTAATCTGTCAGACATCGCTCCGTTAGTAGTCATTATCGGCGTTATTATGGTAATGTTTTGTAAGAAGCAGGGCGTGAAGAAAATCGGAGAAGTCATTCTCGGATTTGGTATTCTTTTTATGGGGCTTCGGATTATGGGAGAAAGCATGCAGGCCGTAAAAGAATCTCCGGCTATACTGGAGTTTTTAGGCTCTCTTACCAGCCCGTTTTCGGCAATTTTAGTAGGCTTTTTGATTACTGCAGTGCTTCAGAGCTCTTCCGCTACGGTAGGTATTATTCTTCTTATGGTCTCTCAGGGGCTTTTAGCGTTTACGATATGTCCGTTCATGATTCTCGGATGTAATATCGGTTCCTGCGTGTCCGCTCTTGTGGCCAGCTTAAGCGGGAAAAAGGATGCAAAGCGTGCGGCTTTGATTCATTTTCTTTTTAATGTCGTAGGTTCTGTCATTATGTTTATCATACTGCTGCTTGCCCTTGAGCCGATTACGGACGCGCTCCTTTATATGTCAGGCGGCAATCTTGCGCGTGCGGTTGCCAACGTACATACGCTGATGAAGGTCTTTGAGGTTGCAATGCTGTTCCCGTTTATGGGATGGATTGTGAAAGCCACCTACAGGCTTGTGCCGGGAACGGATGCGCTGCAGGAGGACGAATATGAGCTTTATTATATAGGAAAAGGAAATATTCTTGCTCCGACAACCGCATTTTCTAATGGAATTCACGAAATCGAGCATATGGGAAAGGTTGCTCTTTCGAATTTAAAAATCGGAATGGATGCGCTGTGCGATTTGGATGAGAAAAAAATCGAGGAGGTATATAGAAGGGAAACTTACATTGATTTCCTGAACCGGAAAATTACGGATTATCTTGTGAAAGTAAATGAAATAGAGCTTCCTATCGCGGATGCGAGGCTAATCGGAGCTTTGTTTCATGTAGTCAATGATATTGAACGTATCGGAGATCATGCGGAAAATTTTGCTGATTCGGCAAAGGATCGTATTGAGCGGGGAATTGAGTTTAGTGAAAAAGCGAAAAAACAGCTTCAGGATATGACAGAGGAGGTTGTTAAGATTTTGGAATATTCGCTGGATATGTTTACAAATCGGAATCAGAAGCATATGCAGGATATTCTGACTCTGGAGGATGATATAGACGAAAGAGAAAGAAAGCTTCAGCGGGCACATGTAAAAAGGCTTACAAAGAATAAATGTACGCCTGAGGCGGGCATGCTTTTTTCGGATACGATTTCAGGCCTTGAGCGTGTGGCGGATCATGCGACGAATATAGCGTTTGCGATTCTTGAGCCTTACAATGTCACGTCGGAGGAAGAGGAAGAAGAATAGCAATTATAAAAGAAATATGACAGGCAGAGTGAAAGGAATGAGGAAGAAAGACATGCAGAGAAAGAGATGCTTATCTGTTCTTGTGTCGCTGGCATTAATTGCCGGGCTGTGCAGCACAGGAACAGGAGGGACGAAGGTTTATGCACAGGAACCAGAGGAAGTTTCAGGAGGTGTGACAGCCGGAGAAACGGAGGATGTATCCGGAAGCGATGAGGTTATCGTGCCGGAGGCACCGGAGCTGCCGTCTGACGAATCCGGAGAAACGGAGACCGGGAATGGAAGTGAGAATGGGACTCCGCCTGCGGAAGACGGGAATATTGAGAAACCGGAAGAAGACATCCCGGACAACGAAGAAGAGGAAATCGGAGCGCCGGAGTCTTCGGAGGCCGGGGATGATGAGGCATATGAGGAGCCTGAGATACAGCGGAAAAAAACCGGGTGGTCGTCGGCCGGCTGGAGAGAACGGATTTCCGTGGGAGTCACGGTGCAGATCAATCCGGATGATTATCAGCACGGATGGTCAGAAGGTACATTTTCTGTGACAGATTCTGAAATTGCTTCGGTTGACGCGGCAGGCAATCTGACAGGAAAGAAAATAGGTTCTACAAGTCTGTATATTACAGATGCAGCAGGAGACTGGCTGGAAATAACGGTCGAGGTTGTGGCGCCGGTGACTGTCCGTAAAACGACCTATAACGTGTATCATAATCTGAACGAAGCCGCGCAGGCCGACTGGTGGTATTTTTCATATCCGACAGTGAAAGTTTCTGTTAAGGGAATGGACAGCGGAACGGTTGTTGAATGTGGAAATGTAGATGGAATCTGGCTTGGCGCCGTTGATACTTCAAAGGGATATTTTGAATTGGAAGTGTCAAAAAGCGGGACGGTTCCTGTCACGATAGACGGAAAGCTGTTTGAAATTAAGATTAAATATTATGAGGCAGAGGTGAGCGCATCCAATACCATCAGTAAATATCTGAAAAGTATCGTGACTTATAAGGGAAAGAAGGATACGCTTATCTTAAAGCTTAACGGAAAGAAGAAAGCGCCGAAGTCATGGAAATCTATGAATACTGCTATTGCGTCGGTCAATAAATCCGGACAGGTGACCGGAAAGAAGATCGGCCGGGTATATATCCGGGCATATCTGGATGACGGAAGCTATATCAGATTTCTGGTGGAGTGTACCTATAAGGGAGCTTATCAGGCGGTAAATAATGCCTTTCATGACTATGAAAGCGGGGACGGAAAGGGTTATAAAGTTATCAGATACAGCCAGCCTAAGAGAATGAATAAGGGTTACAGGGACTGCAGCTCATTTGTTTCCAGATGTTATTATGATACGACTTTGGGACGGAAAATCTATAAGATAGGAAACGCAGGTGGAAATTATGCGGCCACCGCGGCAGATCAGGCGAAATGGCTGAAATCGAAAGATAAGACAGTAGCCAATAAGCTGGTCAGTGAATCCAAGCTTCTCCCGGGCGATACGATGTATACAAAAGGACCTACGAAAAACGGACAATGGAGAGACATCTATCATGCTTTTATATATGTGGGGAACGGCCGTGTCCTTTCTACCTATACTTCCGACGGAAAGGGAAAAACACTGGCTCTGCTGCCTTACAGTTATGACGGCAGTCATGTCGTCTATATCGGCAGGCCGCTTATGACGCCGGTAAAGACAAAGAGTATTTCTCTCGGTAAAAAGAGCGTTACCCTGGGCGTAAAGGAAAAATATACCTTAAAGGCGGCAAAAAAGCCAAAAAATTCGAATCAGGGAATCAGCTGGTCATCTTCCAATAAGTCGGTCGCAACGGTTTCTTCGAAAGGCGTCATTACCGCGAAAAAGAAAGGAACAGCCTATATTACGGCCAAATCAGGGAACGCTTCTAAAAAGTGCAGGGTAAGAGTAAAGGCAGCGCCGAAAAAAATTAAGTTGAATGCAAAAAAGAAGACCTTAAAGGTGAAACAGACGTTCCAGATTAAACAGACGATTCCCAAGGGGACGGCGTCCAATAAGATTTCTTATCAATCATCAAACTCAAAGGTTGCAAGCGTTTCCTCAAAAGGGAAAATTACGGCAAAGAAAGCAGGAACGGCGTCCGTTACCGTTACGACCTTTAATAAGAAAAAGGCAGTGATAAAAATAACCGTGAAGTAGTATATTCTGCTTTACTTTACGTAAAATTTATGATATACTTTCCGAGTGGAAAACAGCCGGTGTTCGGTAACCGGATACTCCAGCCGTTACTTAATATCAGGCGATACTAAGAGTTTAAAGGAGGAAATCAGGATGATTTCAAAAGAAAGAAAAGAGCAGATTATTGCAGAGTACGGAAGAAGCGAGGGCGACACAGGATCACCGGAGGTACAGATTGCAATTCTGACTGCAAGAATCAATGATTTAACAGAGCATTTTAAAGCAAATCCGAAAGATCATCATTCAAGAAGAGGTCTTCTTAAAATGGTAGGTCAGAGAAGAGGTCTTCTGGCATATCTGAAGAAGACAGATATTGAGAGATATCGTTCCCTGATTGAGAGATTGGGACTGCGTAAATAAGAGATGAAAAGGAGTTCTTGTCCGTTTGGCGGTAAGAGCTCTTTTTTTGGGTTTTTAAAATCCCTTTTTAAGAATTTTTCTGTAGTATATTTGATGTGCATGTGTTATAATATTTAAGATTGCGGACAGGATAATATTCCCGAGACCACTGAAATGTACATTTGCATTTTTACAGACATTTAGGAGGGGTAAATGCATATTTCAGTAGTTTCGGTGTGTTTCTGTCTGCGGTGCGGGCGTGATATGCTATGTGCCCCGCATGGACAATTATAGACAGGAAAAGGAGAAGAATTATGTATAAGAAGTATGAGATGGAATTAGCCGGAAGAACTCTGCGTGTGGACGTGGACAGGGTTGCGAAGCAGGCGAACGGTGCGGTACTTATGCACTACGGAGATACGACCGTACTGTGCACGGCTACGGCATCGGAAAAGCCGAGAGAGGGAATCGATTTTTTCCCTTTAAGTGTAGAGTATAATGAGAGGCTGTATTCGGTAGGAAAGATTCCGGGGGGCTTCAATAAGAGAGAGGGAAAAGCGTCGGAAAATGCAGTCCTTACGGACCGGGTCATCGACCGTCCTATGAGGCCGCTGTTCCCAAAGGATTACCGCAATGATGTAACCCTTGAAAATCTGGTGCTGTCTGTCGATCAGGACTGCTCGCCGGAGCTTACGGCGATGCTTGGCGCTGCGATTGCAACGACGATTTCCGATATTCCGTTTGACGGGCCGATTTCTACAACACAGGTTGGCCTGGTTGACGGTGAATTTGTATTTAACCCGACAGCGGCGCAGAAAGAAGTATCGGAGCTTGCGCTTACGGTTGCGTCCACAAGGGAGAAAGTAATTATGATTGAAGCCGGGGCCAACGAGGTGCCGGAGCAGAAAATGATTGAGGCTATTTTTGCGGCGCATGAGCTGAATCAAAAGGTGATCGCGTTCATCAATACGATTGTGGCTGAATGCGGAAAGCCGAAGCATACGTATGAGAGCTGTGCGGTTCCGGAGGAATTGTTCGAGGCAATTAAGGAGATTGTCCCGCCGGAGGCGATGGAGGAGGCCGTATTTACGGATGAGAAGCAGGTAAGGGAAGAAAATATCAGACAGATTACCGAAAAGCTTACGGAGGCGTTTGCCGGAAATGAGGAGTGGTTAGCCGTACTTGGCGAGGCCGTTTATCAGTATCAGAAAAAGACCGTTCGCAAGATGATTTTGAAAGACCATAAGCGTCCGGACGGACGGGCGATTGACCAGATTCGTCCGCTTGCGGCAGAGATTGATTTGATTCCGAGGGTTCACGGTTCCGCGATGTTTACGAGAGGGCAGACTCAAATCTGTACGATTACAACTCTTGCGCCGCTTGCGGAGGCACAGAGACTGGACGGGCTCGATGAGGCGGAAACTTCTAAGAGATATATGCATCATTATAATTTCCCGTCCTATTCTGTCGGTGAGACAAGGCCGTCCAGAGGTCCGGGACGCCGTGAGATTGGCCATGGAGCGCTTGCGGAGCGTGCGCTTGTGCCCGTGCTTCCGGACGAAGCGGAATTTCCGTATGCGATTCGTACAGTGTCCGAGACCTTTGAGTCTAACGGCTCGACCTCTCAGGCCAGCGTATGTGCGTCCTCGATGTCTCTTATGACAGCGGGCGTACCGATTAAATCTGCCGTAGCGGGTATCTCCGCGGGACTTGTGACAGGGGATTCCGACGATGATTATCTTGTGCTTACGGATATCCAGGGGCTGGAGGATTTCTTCGGCGATATGGACTTTAAGGTAGCCGGTACGCATAAGGGTATCACGGCGATTCAGATGGATATTAAGATTCACGGACTTACAAGACCGATTATTGAGGAAGCGATTGCGGCTACGAAGAAAGCGCGGACCTATATTATTGATGAGGTTATGAATAAGGCGATTGCAGAGCCAAGACCGGAGGTGGGTCCGTATGCTCCGAAGATTATACAGATGCAGATTGACCCGCAGAAGATTGGCGATGTTGTGGGACAGCGCGGAAAGACAATCAATGCGATTATCGAGCAGACAGGCGTGAAGATTGATATTACGGATGACGGTTCCGTATCCATCTGCGGAACAGACGCGGCGGACATGGAGGAGGCTCAGAAGCTGATTTACATTATTGTGACGGATTTTGAAGCCGGACAGGTTCTGGAGGGAAAGGTTGTCAGTATCAAAGAGTTCGGTGCTTTTGTAGAGTTTGCCCCGGGTAAGGAAGGTATGGTGCACATTTCCAAAATATCAAAAGAGAGGGTAAACCATGTGGAGGATGTGCTCACACTGGGAGATAAGGTAAAGGTCGTATGTCTTGGTAAGGATAAGATGGGAAGATTTTCATTCAGCATGAAAGATGTAGCAGAGTAGGAGTATTATGGATAGAAAAAGAGGATGCGGCGTGCTGCTGCCGGTCAGCAGCCTTCCGTCGAAATATGGCATTGGCTGTTTTGGAAAAAATGCATATGAATTTGTAGATTATCTTGTGGGAGCAGGACAGAGCTATTGGCAGATTCTTCCTTTAGGCCCGACAAGCTACGGGGATTCTCCGTATCAGTCATTTTCTACCTTTGCAGGGAATCCGTATTTTATCAGTCTGGAGGATTTGATAGAGGAGGGAGTTCTCACCGGGGAAGAATGTGACGCTGCTGATTTTGGAAATGATGAGACTTCCGTTGATTATGAAAGGCAGTATCTGGAGAGATTTAAGCTTTTAAGGAAAGCCTATGAAAGAAGCCGTATTACGGAAAATCCACGGTTTCTGGCATTTGTAAGGGAGCAGGATTACTGGCTTTCCGATTATGCGTTGTTTATGGCAGTGAAAGGACGGTTTGACGGCCGTCCGTGGAGCGCGTGGGCGGAGGATATCCGTCTTCGATGGCAGAATGCGCTGGATTATTACCGGGAGGAGCTGTATTTTGATATCGAATTTCAAAAGTATATGCAGTTTAAGTTTTATGAGCAGTGGGGAAAGCTGAAAGCATATGCCAATGAAAAGGGAATCGAGATTATCGGCGATATTCCGATTTATGTGGCGATGGACAGTGCAGATGCGTGGGCAAGTCCGTGGCTGTTTAAGCTTGACGGCGATAACTGTCCGGTGCAGGTATCGGGCTGTCCGCCGGACGCTTTTTCAGAGACAGGGCAGCTGTGGGGAAATCCTCTTTATAACTGGGACATCCATAAGGCCTCCGGCTTTGAATGGTGGATAAAGAGAATTGCCCATTGCTTTACCATGTATGATGTACTTCGGATTGACCATTTCAGAGGATTTGACGAGTATTATGCGATTCCGTACGGGGATGAGACAGCCGCAAACGGCTGGTGGGAGAAAGGGCCGGGGATGGATTTGTTCCGGGCAGTTTCCTGCCGTCTGGGCGAAAGAAAGATTATCGCGGAGGATTTGGGTTATATGACGGAGACGGTAAAGCAGCTTGTGCGTGACAGCGGGTATCCGAATATGCGGGTGCTGGAATTCGCATTTGACGAGCGGGATACCGGAAATGCCAGCGATTATCTTCCGCACAATTATCCGCGTAACTGCGTAGTTTATACAGGGACTCATGATAACGAAACGTTAGTATCCTGGTTTCATAATATTACGCCTAAGGAGCGTCGTATGGTGCGGGAATATCTCCATGATTTCCGCGCAGGAACAGAGGAAATTTCTGAGAGCCTGATTTGTCTGGCACTTGGGAGCGTGGCGGATTTGTGTATTATTCCTATGCAGGACTACCTGGGATTGGACGACAGGGCAAGGATGAATAAGCCGTCTACGCTTGGAATGAACTGGAAATGGAGACTTAGGGAGGAACAGCAGAGCAGGAAGCTTCAGGAGAAAATGAAAAGACTTGCTGTTACGTATGGCCGTTAAGCATCAGAACGTTTTGGCAGCAAAAGAAAAGTAAATAATGTTTTAAAGGGCGTCGGTTTTCTGTCTTTGAATGATTCATTACAGGAAAGCCGGCGTTTTTTCATGTGTTCTTTTCTATGCCTGACAGAAATTTATAATTCTTCTGTTTTCAGTTGGAATAAATTGAAAGCATGGACATATATTGATGTAAAGAGGTGATGGCAAGATGCGGGGAGACACGATCTTAAATATATTGCCGAGAAGCATCCGTCTGCTGTTAAAAAAAGAGAGGCTTGATTTTTCGCTTCTTCAGGAGATTAAATTGCGGATGTACAGACCTCTGCTTCTTGTATATGGAGGAGAAGAGCTGTTTGTAGACAGAGTGCGCGGCGAGCCCTATATTGTTACTAAGGAGGATATAAAGGAGATGCTGGATTATATCAGCAGATACTCTCTTTATGCTTATGAACAGGAGATGAAGCAGGGATTTATTACTGTGGAAGGCGGTCATAGAATCGGTATGGCAGGACAGGTCATTGTCGACGGGGGCCGGGTGAAGAATATGAAATATATTTCTTCTGTTAATGTAAGGATGTCCCATGAAATTCTTGGATGTGCGGACAAGGTATTCCCCTACATTACCAGACAAAGACAGCTTTACCATACATTGATTATATCGCCGCCGCGGTGTGGAAAAACTACGCTTCTGCGGGATATGATACGCCAGATCTCAGACGGAAACAGCTATGTCCGGGGAAAAACAGTAGGAGTAGTGGATGAACGCTCAGAGATAGGAGGCTGTTATATGGGGGTGGCACAGAACCATCTGGGGATACGCACGGATATTCTGGACGGCTGCCCGAAAGCGGAAGGGATGATTATGCTGATTCGTTCTATGGGGCCTGAGATTATAGCGGTGGACGAGATTGGAGCCCAGGAGGATGTACATGCTGTCGCGTATGCGATGCATTGCGGCTGTAAGCTGATTGCTACGGTACATGGGGCGTCGGTGGAGGAGATTAAAAGAAAACCGGTTCTTGGAGGAATGCTCCTGGAAAAATGCTTTGAGCGGTATATTGTACTTGGTAATGATGAAAAAATCGGAGACATTCTCGGAATTTACGACAGGAATGAGACTTGTATTTTTCAGGGAAACCAGACGGAGAAAGAAGTATGCTGAAAGCGGCAGGCAGTATTCTGGTATTTGGCGCGGCTGTTCTTCTGGGAGAATGGAAGGCCACGGAATTACGGGAGCAGTATGCGCAATTGGAATATGTCAGACAGCTGTTTTATATCCTTCAAAGCGAAATCCGTTATGCGAGAAGTCCTCTTAATGAAATTTTTTCTTATATTGGGAATTCCGTGAGAGAACCGTACAAAACGTGGCTTTTGGAGCTTGGAAGAAAGCTTGAGGGGCGAAACGGAGGAACATTCGCAGATTTATGGAAGACAAGCATAGGAGAACATTTAGCTGCGTCGGCATTGCCGGAAAACGAGCTTCTTCGTCTGGAGGAGCTTGGGGAAAGGCTGGGACTGGCGGACCTGGAGCTGCAGATAAGGGCAGTTGAGCTTTACCTTACACAGCTTGACGCATCAATCCTGGAAATACGGAAGGATATGAAAATAAAAATAAGATTATACCATTGTCTGGGTATTATGGGCGGGCTGCTGATTGTCATCCTGCTGCTGTAAGAGGAGGAGTACATGACTGTAAATATAATATTTAAAATTGCCGCGGTAGGAATTCTGGTATCTGTGTTAAGCCAGGTCCTTAAGCACAGCGGAAGAGAGGAGCAGGCATTTTTGACAAGTCTTGCCGGACTGATTTTGGTCTTAATCTGGATTGTACCTTATATTTATGATTTGTTTGAGTCAATACAACGGCTGTTTACTTTGTAGCAGAAAGGAAATGCTTATGGATGTCATACAGGTTGGCATTGCCGGAGTGGCCGGAGTGCTTCTTGCCGTACAGTTTAAAAGCGGAAAGACAGAATACGGTATTTATATCAGTGTCGCGCTGAGTCTGATTATTTTTTTCTGTGTGCTGGGGCATCTGGGGACAATGATAGCCGCCGTAAGGATGATTGGAGATTATATCCATATGGATACAGCGTATATCGGAACCCTGTTAAAGATGCTTGGAATCACATATATTGCAGAATTCTCGTCAGGAATCTGTAAGGATGCGGGGTATCAGGCGGTGGCAGTCCAGATTGAGATTTTTGGAAAGCTTGCGGTGCTTGTTCTCAGTATGCCGGTGCTTATGGCGCTGCTTAGTACAATTCGGGATTTTTTATCATGACAGGAAAAAAACGGCGCCGGACAGGCGTAATCCTTTGGAGGGCAGCGTCCGGAGCGCTTCTGCTTTTGTGTATTATTTTTTTCGAAAGCAGGATGTGCTGCGCGCAGGCGGCGGAAAGGAGGCAGGAGGACTTGCCGGAGACAGAGCGTCCGGAGGATGTCAAAGAGATTACAGAGAGGCTGCTTGAGCAGTTTGATTTTGGAGAGCTGGATGAGGGGCTTAGGGGGTTATTTCCCGAGGAGCGCCTTGATTTCAGAGAAATTCTTACGGAGATACTGTCCGGAGATACGGAAGCTACGATGGAGCTTGCGGGACGGCTGGTGTCAGACCAGCTTACGTATGCAGTGAAAAGCGGCAGGGAGAATCTGATACATATTTTGTTTCTGGCGGTAATGGCAGCGGTCTTTACCAATTTCGGACATGTATTTCAGAGCAGACAGATTTCCGAGGTGAGCTTTTATATTATTTATTTGCTGCTTATCGCTTTGTCCTTAAATTCTTTTCAGGTAGTTGTAGAATGGACGACGGAAGGAATAGAGGGTTTGACAGCTTTTATGGGAGTATTCTGTCCGGTTTATTTTCTGGCGGTGACAATTGCAAAGGGGAGCGTGACGGCAGGGGCATTTTATCATCTGGTATTATTTTTAATTTTTCTGGTAGAGCTTTTGATTGTAAAGCTTTTGCTTCCTCTCGTGCACGTGTATATGATGGTGAAAATATTGAATTTTCTGTCGCCGGAGGAATATTTAAGCAAGCTTGCCGAGCTGATTGAGACGGCAGTCTCATGGATATTAAAGTCGCTGCTCGCCTGTGTGGTGGGTTTCAATGTGATGCAGAGTCTGATTAGCCCGGCTGTTGATACTGTAAAACGAAGTGTTGTAACAAGAGGAGCCGAGGCAATTCCGGGAATCGGAGACGCCATCGGCGGTATGACCGAGGTGGTGCTGGGAACGGCGGTGCTTGTTAAAAATGGGATTGGAGTGACAGGGGCGGTCATCTGTTTTGCCTTATGTATCTTTCCACTTGTACAGATTGGATGTATTGCGCTTATGTATAAGCTGGCCGCGGCACTCATTCAGCCGGTGTCCGATAAGCGTGTAATCGGATGTGTGGAAAGCGTGGGAGACGGATGCGGTCTTTTGATGAGGATTACCTTTACAGCAGGTTTTTTGTTTCTGCTTACCATTGTAGCGGTATCCGCATCTACCGGAAATGTATAAGGAGGAGCCATGTTTGATTATATCTATGAATGGATACAGAACCTTGCATTTTATCTGATACTCGTGACAGCGGCGCTGCATGCGGTTCCCGGTGAGGCCTATAAAAAATATATTCGTTTTTTTACGGGCCTTGTGCTGATTTTAATGATACTGACTCCCATACTTAAGATATTCGGGACAGAGTTCCGGGTTCAGGATTTTATAGACAGGGGTATGGAAGAATACAGGGATGAAATCGAAGTGGAGGAGATTGAGATTGATTGGTGAGAAAGGGTTAGGCAAAGCTTTTTTGAGGGAGCTTAAGGGAAAGAAGCTTAAGAAAGAGCAGCTCTTAGTGATGCTGCTTGCAGGGATTCTTCTGCTTATTATCGCAATACCGGACGGGAATAAAAAAAACACCGGTGAGGAGAAACAGTCCCTTCTTTCCGATCATCTTTCGGAGGATACGAACACAGAGGAAGAGTACGTCGCCGTTTTGGAGAGACGGCTTGAAAAGCTTTTGTCCCAAATGGACGGGGCGGGGGAGGTGTCGGTAATGATTACACTCGCGGCCTCGAAAGAAAGGGTAGTGGAAAAGGATATGCAGGAAAGTAATGAAAAGGTGGAAGAAAGCGACAGTCAGGGCGGCAGCAGGACGACAAGCAATACAAGCCGCAGCGAGGAGGCGGTATACGGAGGACGTGAAGAGAGCGGCCAGTCTCCTTATGTGAGTAAGGAATTAAGCCCGGAGGTGGAGGGGGTGGTCATAATTGCTCCCGGAGGGGATAACGCAGTCGTAATAAAAAATATTACTGAAGCAGTTCAGGCATTATTTGGGATAGACACGCATAAGATTAGGATAGTGAAAGGTAGGAGGGAAGCATAAGTGAAACGAATATTAAAAAAGAATCAGATTGTTATCGCGGCGCTGGCGATAATGATTGCTGCCGCAGGATATTTGAATTATTCCGGCAGGTTATTTGGAAATGACAAAAACACGGAAGCAGCGAATAATGAAATTGCAAATCAGGAGCTTCTTGATATTTCGGAGGAGGATCTTGCAAGTGCTTCCGATGATATTGAGAGTAAGGACGGAGACGGAAGCGTGGACGGAACGCCCGGAGAGGCGGTGCTTACTTCCGGAGAGGCGAACGCGGTTGTGGCGGAGGCAAAGGTGACAAGAGAGCAGGTCCGCGCAAAAAATAAGGAAACCCTGATGGAGATTATTGATAATGAAAGCTTAAGCGACGAGCAGAAGCAGGATGCGGTAAATCAAATGGTTGCCATGACCGATTTGGCGGAAAAGGAAGCGGCTGCCGAGACGATGCTTGCTTCGAAAGGATTCAGCGAGACGGTTGTGAGCCTGACCGTGGATTCTGCCGATGTGGTAGTAAATGCGAAAGAGCTCGACGATGCCAGCCTTGCGCAGATAGAGGATATTGTAACAAGAAAGACGGGGATTCCGCCGGAGAATGTCGTAATTACGCCTGTATATTCGGACGGGAAATAGGTATCTGCGGACAGACTTTTATGTTGAGGAAATGCTTCTGGTATGCTATACTGATTAGCGGTGTATTTTATGGCTATACTATAAATCAGGAGTGTTGAAAAGATGTCGCAGATTACAGATAACGTAAAAAAAGAGATAGAAAGAAGAAGAACATTTGCAATTATTTCTCATCCGGATGCAGGTAAGACGACACTGACAGAGAAGTTTCTGCTGTACGGAGGAGCGATTAATCAGGCCGGAAGCGTTAAGGGAAAAGCAACGGCAAAGCATGCGGTTTCCGACTGGATGGAAATAGAAAAGGAGAGAGGTATCTCGGTAACCTCGTCGGTGCTTCAGTTTCATTACGGAGAATACTGCATTAATATTTTGGATACGCCGGGCCATCAGGACTTTTCGGAGGATACGTACCGGACGCTGATGGCGGCAGATTCGGCGGTTATGGTGATTGATGCGTCAAAGGGCGTGGAGGCACAGACGAGGAAGCTGTTTAAAGTATGTACGATGCGTCACATTCCGATTTTTACATTCATTAATAAAATGGACAGAGAGGCAATGGATACGTTTGAGCTTCTGGATGATATTGAAACGGAGCTGGGAATTGCAACCTGTCCCATTAATTGGCCGATTGGCTCCGGCAGGGAATTTCGGGGAGTTTATGACAGAACCGGAGAGAAAGTAGAATTGTTCTCGGATACGAGGAAAGGAACGATTCAGGGCCAGGTGAGAAAGGTTCCGTTATCTGAGCCGGAGCTTTCGGAGCTTATCAGTAAGGAGCAGAGAGCAAAGCTTGAGGAGGAGATAGAATTATTGGACGGCGCAGGCGCACAGTTTGCTCAGGAGCTTGTAAGTAAGGGAGAGCTGTCGCCGGTATTTTTCGGTTCGGCGCTTACGAATTTTGGCGTGGAGACATTTTTACAGCATTTTCTTCAAATGACATCGCCGCCGCTGCCCCGGATGTCGGATAAGGGAATCGTTGACCCGATGGAGGAGGAATCGTTCTCCGCATTTGTGTTTAAGATACAGGCAAATATGAATAAGGCGCACAGAGACAGAATTGCGTTTATGCGTATTTGCTCCGGCTCTTTTGAGGCGGGAATGGATGTGTATCATATACAGGGAGGAAAAAAGGTGAGACTGTCCCAGCCGCAGCAGCTTATGGCAAGTGAGAGAAAGCTGGTGGAGGAAGCTTACGGCGGCGATATTATCGGAGTCTTTGATCCGGGAATTTTTTCCATCGGAGATACGCTTACGACCTCGGGAGAGCGTTTCCGCTATGAGGGGATTCCCACGTTTGCGCCGGAGCATTTCGCAAGAGTGCGCCAGGTGGATACAATGAAGAGAAAGCAGTTCATAAAGGGGATTAATCAGATTGCGCAGGAGGGCGCGATACAGATTTTTCAGGAATTTAATACCGGCATGGAGGAGATTATTGTCGGAGTTGTCGGCGTGCTGCAGTTCGACGTGTTGAAATACCGGCTGGAGAATGAATATAACGTAGAGATTCGGATGGACAGTCTTCCATACGAATATATTCGGTGGATTGAAAATACGGAAATTGATATTTCAAAAATATCGGGAACCTCCGATATGAAAAAAGTGAAGGACCTGAAAGGGCGGCCGCTTCTTCTGTTTGTAAACGAATGGAGCATTCGTATGACGCAGGAGAGAAACGACGGGCTTGTGCTTGCGGAATTTGCCCGGTAATGAAGTCGGGGACGGGGGAAAATTAATTTTCCCCCGTCCCCGATTAAAAAAACCCTGTCCCCACTTTGCAAACTGTTGTATATTTGTTATAATGAATAGAAATGTAAAACCAGAAAACAGGAGGTTTCAGAAAATGGGAAAGGAAGAAAAAAATACTTATACAATAAAGACGGAAGAAAATTTAGGCGAGGTTAAGATTGCGGACGAGGTGGTTGCCATTATCGCAGGGCTTGCGGCAATGGAGGTTGACGGCGTTGCTTCTATGGTTGGGAATGCGACAAAGGAGCTTGTGAATAAGCTTGGAAGGAAGTCCCTGTCTAAAGGTGTAAAGGTTGATGTTCTGGAGGGTATTGTGACAGTATCCCTGGCGATGAATATGAAGTTTGGATACAGTATCAGGGAAGTTACGGAAAAGGTACAGGAAAAAGTAAAGGCGGCAATCGAGAATATGACAGGTCTTGAGGTTGCGGACGTGAATATCCGGGTGGCCGGAGTGGATGTGCCGGAGGAGGCTTAAGTGAAGAGGTCAGAATTGCGGGAGCATATCTTTAAGATGGTGTTCGGCTATGAATTTAACAGTGATGACGAGATGCCGGAGCAGGTGCAGCTTTATTTTGAGCAGATGGAAGGCGGCGAACCATCGGAGGCGGATATGGAATATATCCGCTCGAAAGCGCTCTCAGTCATACTGAAGACAGAGGAATTAGATACGCTGATTAATGAGAATACAAAGGGCTGGAAAACCGGACGTATGAATAAGGTTGACCTCAGCATTTTGAGGCTTGCCTTATATGAGATGAAATGGGACGGGGATGTGCCGGAGGGCGTCGCGATCAATGAGGCGGTAGAGCTTGCTAAGAAGTACAGCGGCGACGACGGCCCGTCGTTCGTCAACGGAGTGCTTGCGAGGCTGACGGGAAAATAGCAGAGGTGGATTCATGACACAGAATGTATATACGGTACGGCAGGTGAATGCCTATATTAAAAATATGTTCACTCAGGATTATATGCTGAACCGCATTTATGTAAAAGGGGAAGTGTCTAATTGTAAATATCACACTTCGGGGCATATATATTTTTCGTTAAAGGACGAGTCAGGAACGATTGCCTGTGTTATGTTTGCGGGGCAGCGGGGCGGGCTCGCTTTTCGTATGAGAGAAGGTCAGCAGGTGATTGTCTTCGGCGCGGTGGACGTCTATGAGAGAAACGGCGCCTATCAGCTGTATGCAAGGGAAATCCGCCCGGACGGGGAAGGCGTTTTATACGAGCGGTTTCAGGTGCTGAAAAGAGAGCTTGAGGAGATGGGAATGTTCGCTCCGGAATATAAAAAGCCGATTCCTCCGTATGCAAAGCGCATCGGTATCGTAACGGCGCCGACGGGGGCGGCAATCCGTGATATTATGAATATTGCGGGAAGAAGAAATCCTTATATACAGCTTATTCTGTACCCGGCGCAGGTGCAGGGCGAGGGCGCGAAAGAGAGCATTGTACGCGGAATCAGGATGCTGGAGCGGACGGGCGTCGATGTTATCATTGTCGGCAGGGGCGGCGGCTCGATAGAGGATTTGTGGGCTTTTAACGAAGAAGAGGTAGCCCGGGCGGTTTTTAACTGCCGGGTTCCGGTTATTTCGGCGGTAGGACATGAAACGGATATAACGATTGCGGATTACGCGGCGGATTTGCGTGCGCCTACGCCATCGGCAGCGGCGGAGCTTGCCGTGTTTGATTGCCGTCAGACGGAGCTTCGTTTCGGAGAGTACAGGCAGAGGCTTATGAAAGCGCTGTACCAGAAGCATCAGCTTGCATGGATGCGCCTGGAGAAGTATGAAACGCAGCTTAAGCTTCTGCATCCGGGAAATAAAATAAGAGAGAAGCGGATGCGCCTCGCAGAGCTGGAGGACAGGCTTCGCGGGCAGATGAAAGAGCAGCTTACGGCCGCCGGACAGCAGCTTGCACTCTATATCGAAAAAATGAACGGGTTATCCCCGCTTAAGAAATTAAATTCGGGATACGCTTATGTCCAGGATGAGCGGGGAAAGGCTCTTAAAAGTATTTGCCAGACCGGAAAAGGGGAAAGGCTTTTTGTCCACGTTACGGACGGAATGATTTATGCAAGGGCAGAGGAAATAAAGGAGGAGCGTCATGGCTAAGGAAACGCTGGAGGAGTTATTTGCAGGGCTTGAAGAGGTCGTTAGCGCGATGGAGCAGCAGGAAGTGTCACTGGAGGATTCCTTTCAGCTTTATCATAAGGGAATGGACATGCTGAAAGCCTGCAGCGAGCGACTGGATAAGATAGAGAAAAAGATGCTGGTATTGGATGAAGAGGGAAAGGTACATGAGTTTGAACAAGGGATTTGAAACATTAAGACAAAGTAAGGTGAGAAAGATTGAGGATATTCTGCAGAGGTATCTTCCGAAGCAGAAAGGCCGCCAGAAGCTGATTATGGAAGCGATGGCGTACAGCCTGATGGCAGGAGGAAAAAGGCTTCGGCCTATGCTTATGAGGGAAACCTATCGGCTGTTTGACGGGAAATCAGAAGTTATATATCCGTTTATGGCAGCCATTGAGATGATTCATACCTATTCTCTTGTGCATGACGACCTTCCGGCAATGGATAATGATGATTACCGCAGGGGCCGTAAAACAACCCATGTTGTATATGGGGAGGATATGGGGATTTTAGCGGGAGACGCGCTTCTTAACTATGCGTTTGAAACGGCGTTCAGGGCATTTGTGACAGAGCCGGAGGAAAGTCTTACGATTGGCCGCGCGCTTGGCGTGCTGGGAGAGAAAGCCGGTATTTACGGTATGATAGGCGGTCAGGTAATCGATGTAAAGGAGACCGGGCATAAGTTGGAAAAAGAGGCTCTTGATTCCATTTATGAGCTTAAGACGTCCGCGCTTATTGAGGCATCCATGATGATTGGGGCAATTCTTGGCGGAGCCTCCGAGGAGGCGGTTAAGACGGTGGAGCATATTGCAGGACGGGTCGGGCTTGCGTTCCAGATTCAGGATGATATTCTGGATGTTACAGGCACGAACGAGACACTCGGAAAACCGGTACACAGTGACGAAAAAAATGAAAAGACAACCTATGTAACGCTGTTGGGACTAGAGGAAGCAAAGAAAAAGGTGGAGGAAAATTCCCGTGAGGCGATTAGGCTTTTTAAAAAGCTTCCGGGAGAGAATCCATATCTTGAGGAATTGCTTATACAGCTGATTCACAGGGATAGATAAAAACGAGGTATCTATATGCTGGAGCGTATACAAAAGGAAAATGATATTAAGAAGCTGACAGAGGAGGAGCTGTCTGTTCTGGCTCAGGAGATTCGTCAGTTTCTTGTGGAAAAGGTCAGTAAAACAGGGGGGCATCTGGCGTCTAATCTGGGTGTGGTGGAGCTTACTATGGCACTTCATCTGGTTTTTAATCTCCCGGAGGATAAGATTATCTGGGATGTTGGACATCAGTCCTACACCCATAAGCTTCTTACCGGAAGAAAGGACGGCTTTGACAGCCTGAGAAGCTATGGAGGCTTAAGCGGTTTTCCGAAACGGAAAGAAAGCATATGCGACGCTTTTGATACCGGGCACAGTTCTACGTCTGTTTCAGCGGGCCTGGGCCTTGTTGAGGCCAGAGAGATAAAAGGAGAGGATTACCAGGTTGTGTCGGTTATCGGAGACGGCTCCCTTACAGGAGGGATGGCCTATGAAGCGCTCAATAACGCCTCTCATTTAAAAACAAATTTTATTATTATTCTGAACGATAATCATATGTCCATTTCAGAAAATGTAGGCGGGATGTCAAAATATCTTTCCCATCTTCGGACGGCGGATTTTTATACGGGACTAAAAAAAGGGGTGACGAATTTTCTTGAACATGTTCCCGGAATCGGAGAGAGGATGATTGAGCAGATTCGTAAGACAAAAAGCAGTATTAAGCAATTGGTCGTTCCGGGAATGCTTTTTGAGGATATGGGAATTACTTATTTCGGACCGATTCAGGGACACAATCTTCCCATGCTCTGCAGGGCGCTTATTGAGGCGAAGAAAGTGGACGGGCCGGTGCTTCTTCATGTTATGACACAGAAAGGAAAAGGGTATGAACCGGCGGAGAGCGCGCCGGATAAATTTCACGGAATCGGACCCTTTGATATTGAGAGCGGTAAGGTAAAAGCAAGGAAAGAGAAAGATACCTATACGGATGTGTTCGGAAAGGTTATCTGTGCGGAGGCGGTAAAAAATCCCCGGGTAGCGGCGATTACTGCGGCGATGGCAGACGGGACCGGCCTGTCGGGATTCAGGCGCCGGTTTCCGAATCGTTTTTTTGATGTGGGAATTGCGGAGGGGCATGCGGTAACTTTTGCGGCCGGTCTTGCGGCGGGAGGAATCAAGCCGGTCTTTGCGGTGTATTCTTCCTTTCTTCAAAGGGGCTTTGATCAGATTATCCATGACGTGGCGCTTCAGAATCTTCCGGTTGTATTTGCGATTGACCGCGCCGGACTGGTAGGAAGCGACGGGGAAACGCATCAGGGAATTTTTGATTTGTCTTATTTAAGTGCGATTCCCAATATGACGGTAATGTCGCCGAAAAATAAATGGGAGATGGCGGATATGCTCCGCTTTGCGATAGAATATGAGGGGCCGATTGCACTTCGTTATCCGAGAGGAACGGCCTATACCGGTTATGAAGAGTACAGGGCGCCCGTAGAATACGGCAGAAGCGAATGGATTTATGAGGAAAAGGATATTGCCATTTTAAGCGTGGGTCATATGTTTGAGGAGGCGGTGCAGGTACGAAAGGCTTTAAAAGATGCAGGATATTCCTGCAGTCTCATTAATGCAAGGTTTGTTAAGCCGATAGATGGCAGGATGCTCATGAAAGTGTCTGAAAATCACCGCATGATAGCCGTTATAGAGGAAAATGTACAGATTGGCGGGTATGGGGAGCATGTGACGGAGTACGTGCAGAAAAGAAGGCTTCCTCTCAGAGTGCTTGCGCTTGCACTTCCGGATACCTATGTAGAGCATGGAAGCATTGCCGCGCTTCGAAAGGCCAACGGAATTGACAGCGGAAAAATGACGGAAAGAATATCAGAGGCAGTTAAGGAGCTACAGCTATGAAAGAACGGTTGGACATGCTGCTTGTAAAAAGAAATCTCGCAGCATCCAGGGAGAAGGCAAAAGCGGTGATTATGTCCGGGTGCGTGTATGTGGACGGTCAGAAAGAGGATAAGCCCGGCACGGCATTTAAAGAGGAGGTAAAGATTGAGGTAAGGGGAAATGCACTTCCTTATGTAAGCAGGGGAGGCTTGAAGCTTGAGAAAGCATTTCAGTGCTTTTCCATTATGGTAAAGGACAAAATCTGTACGGATGTCGGAGCGTCTACCGGAGGCTTTACGGACTGTATGCTTCAAAACGGGGCAAAAAAAGTGTATGCGATTGATGTGGGGCGGGGACAGTTAGACTGGAAGCTCAGGCAGGACGGCCGGGTCATCTGTATGGAAAAGACAAATATCCGTTATGTAAAGCCGGAGGATATAGGAGAACCGGTTGATTTTTCTTCTGTCGACGTTTCTTTTATCTCACTTTCAAAGGTATTGCCGCCAATTCGGGATTATCTGAAAGAGGACGGTGAAATTGCGGCGCTTATTAAGCCGCAGTTTGAGGCGGGAAGGGAGAAGGTCGGAAAAAAAGGCGTCGTAAGAGAGCGGAAAACCCATATAGAGGTGATTGAGGCGGTGACGGATTTTTCCGCGGCGAACGGCTTTTACGTAGAAAATCTCACCTTTTCACCTGTCCGCGGGCCGGAAGGAAATATAGAATATCTGGTGCATCTGAAAAAGTGTGCGGATGCCGGGGGCATCGACGATGAGATTAATATAACAAATATTGTAGACAAGGCGTTTGAAACTCTTGCGAAGGGATAGAAGATGATGGATTGTTTTTTAATAGTGACGAATGACGGAAAGGATAAAGGCCAGAGAGTGACACAGGAAGTAATCCGGCTTTTGGAGGCGTCGGGGAAAAGCTGTATCCGCTGTCAGAAAGATAAGAATAAAAAGATTATCAAAGAATCAATTCCGGAGGTGCTTGACTGTGCCGTCGTGATTGGCGGCGACGGAACGCTTATCGAGGTGGCAAGAGCCCTCCACGGACGGGACATTCCTATCCTGGGAATTAATATGGGAACTCTCGGTTATCTGGCGGAGGCGGAGGTCAATCATATTGACGAGGCGCTAAAGCGTCTCTTTACGGGCGAATATACGGTAGAGAGCCGTATGATGCTGGAAGGGCGTTTAGGCAATGACATAAGGGACGTGGCGCTCAATGACATTGTTGTAGCCAGAAAGGAAAGTCTTCGCCTTATTCATTTTAAGCTGTATGTGAATGGGGAGCTTTTGAATTCCTATGAGGCTGACGGAATGATTATCTCCACGCCGACAGGCTCTACGGCGTATAATCTGTCCGCGGGCGGACCGATTGTCGAGCCGACGGCGTCTATGATTGTGATTACCCCTATCTGTTCTCATGCGCTGAATACGAGCAGTATCGTATTATCGGCGGAGGACGAGCTCGTGATAGAAATCGGGGAAGGAAAACATGACAGGGCAGAAGAGGCATGCATCGCCTTTGACGGTGCGGATACGCTTACGATGGTAACCGGAGATACGGTGACGATTCAAAGAGCAAAGGCGGTGGCAAAGATTGTCAAGCTCAGCAGAGTCAGCTTTTTAGAGACACTTCGCAGGAAGATGAAAGGAAATTAATAACATGAAGGTGAACAGACATGCAAAAATCATTGAATTAATCCGGGCATATCGGATTGAGACGCAGGAAGAGCTCGCGTCCCGTCTTCATGAGGAAGGTTTTCAGGTAACCCAGGCGACCGTGTCCAGAGACATCAGAGATTTAAAGCTTACTAAGGTGCCGGCGGAAGGCGGCGGCCAGCGTTACGCGGTTCATCAGGATGAGCAGAACGGTATGAATGAAAAATATATGAGGGTATTAAGGGACGGCTACGTATCTATGGATATGGCGCAGAATATTCTTGTCATAAAAACCGTGTCCGGTATGGCGATGGCGGTATGCGCTGCGGTAGACGCTATGGACTGGAAAGAAGTTGTAGGCAGTATTGCAGGAGACGATACGATTATGTGTGCAATCCGAAGCGTGGAGGAGACGGTACAGGTAATGGAAAAAATCAGCAGGATTGTTCTGTAGGAGGAGCGGATGTTACAAAGTTTACATGTGAAAAATCTGGCGTTGATTGACGAAATTGAGGTAGAATTTGAAGAGGGTTTAAATATATTAACCGGTGAAACCGGAGCGGGGAAGTCAATTATTCTTGGCTCTGTCAATCTTGCGCTGGGCGGGAAATATACAATGGATATGATAAGAGAGGGAGCGGATTACGGATTTGTGGAGCTTACTTTCGGCGTAGACAGCAAAACGCAGGCGGACGCTCTTTCTGAGCTTGATATTTTCCCGGAGGACGGGCTTGTCGTTTTAAGCAGGCGCCTGATGGAAAAAAGGAGTGTCAGCCGCATTAATGGAGAGACGGTTACGATGGCTGTCCTTAGAGAGGCCGCGTCGGCACTGATTGATATTCACGGACAGCATGAGCATCAGTCGCTTTTGTATAAGAAGAATCATCTGGCTATTGTGGATGCGTTTGCAGGTGAGGCGGTGAAAGAGCGGAAAGAAAAGGTTGCTTTCCTTTATCAGGAATACCGGAAATTAAAAAAATGTCTGGAGGAGTCTGATATGGACGAGGCCGAGCGTGCAAAGGAGATGTCCTTTCTTCAATTTGAGGCGGAGGAAATTGAAAATGCCGCGTTGAGAGAGGGCGAGGATGAGGAGCTGGAAGCCCTGTTCAGACGTATGGAAAACGGAAAACGAATTACTCAGAGCGCGGCCGCCGCCTATTCTTATACGAGCGAGGGGGATGTAAGCGCCAGCGAGAATTTAAGCCGGGCGATTCGTATGCTTTCAGATATTGCCGGATATGATGAAAGGGCGGAGGAGCTTTACGGACAGCTTACGGAGGTTGACAGCCTTTTAAATGATTTTAACCGTGAGCTTTCGGAGTATTTAAGCTCCTGTGAGTTTTCTGAGGAAGAGTTTTCTGAGACGGAAAGCCGCCTGAATGATATTAATCGCTTAAAGACAAAATATGGAAATACAATCGCACAGATTCTTGCATATAAGGAGGCGCAGCAGGAAAAGCTTATCAGGCTTAAGGATTATGAGGCTTATATAGAGGAGCTGGAACGGGGGCTGAAAAAGACGGAGCAAAGTCTTAAAGAGGCGTCCGAAGAGCTTACAAAAGCCCGCAAAGAGCAGGGAAAGCTCCTGGAGCGTAAGGTGGAGGAGAATCTGAAAGATTTGAATTTTGCGGATATAAAATTCGAGATCGCATTTGAAAATGCCGGGACTTATACATCAGAGGGAGTGGACGACGTGGAATTTCGGGTGTCTTTAAATCCGGGGCTTCCCGTAAGACCGCTTGCGAATGTTGCTTCCGGCGGAGAGCTGTCGAGAATTATGCTTGCGATTAAGACGGTTATGGCTGACAGAGATGCAGTAGAGACACTTATTTTTGACGAAATTGACGTGGGAATCAGCGGGCGGACCGCTCAGAAAGTATCTGAAAAGATGGCGGTAATCGGAAAGCGGCATCAGGTTATCTGTATTACCCATCTTGCCCAGATCGCGGCGATGGCGGACGTGCATTTCCTCATTGAGAAAAAGGTGGAAAGTCTGGATACAACGACATCCATCCGCTGTCTGAGTGAGGAGGAAACGGCAGAGGAACTCGCAAGAATTCTCGGCGGGGCTCAAATTACGGATACGGTGCTTGAAAATGCCCGGGAGATGAGAGAGCTGGCCCGGATTGCAAAAAATAAAATAAGATGAAATAAAGAAAAATAAATTGAAAATAATTGCGGCATACTAAGATAGATATCTGTTTGGTATCTATCTTTTTGTATGTCGGAGGAAAATAAAGATGTTTAAATACTGGTATCGGAGAATTTTAATTATGGTTACCGTTTTTGCGGCTGTGGTAGGAGGGAGCTATTGCCTGATTGAACAGCAGCGCATCGGTGTGAGGCAGGAGGTGAGCGGTGAGCCCTCCTCGGATACGATGGTCATTCCCGGTGGTATGCCGGTAGGGATTTATTTGGAAACAGACGGAGTTATGATACTGGGAACGGAAAGAATTCAATCCGTTGACGGAATGCAGTATAATCCGGCGGAGCATCTTGTGAAATCAGGAGATTACATCGTAGGAATTAACGGGCGGCAGATTGATACGAAGGCCCAGCTTGTCGAAGCGGTATCGCAGCTTAAGGAGGACGAGGTGGTATTGAATGTGAAAAGAAACGGTGAAGAAATCTATATCCGTTTCAAAGCCGTAAAATGCGGTGTCGACGAATATAAGCTTGGCATTTGGGTAAGGGATAACACGCAGGGACTCGGAACGGTTACCTTTTTAAATGCGGACAGTGAGTTTGGTGCGCTTGGACACGGTATTCACGATATTGATACGAACGAGCTTCTGAATATATCGGACGGAACTCTTTATATTACCAGTATACGGGATATACAAAAAGGAGAAAGCGGTTCCCCGGGAGGGATGGAAGGAATTATCATTTATAATAATTATAACGTGCTTGGAACAATTACAAAAAATACGGACGTGGGAATTTTCGGGACCGTAGACAGAATTGACGCGCTTTTTTCAGAGCAAAAACCTATGGAGACGGCAAAAAAGGAGGAGGTTGAGGACGGCCCCGCGGTCATTCGATGTGCGGTATCGGGAGAAATCAGGGAATACGATATAGAAATTACCGGCGTGGATTATTATACAAATGAGATCAACAAAGGTCTTACGATTGAGGTGACAGATGAAGAGCTTTTGAAAGAGACTGGAGGTATCGTACAGGGAATGAGCGGTTCTCCGATTATCCAAAACGGAAAGCTTATCGGTGCGGTGACGCATGTTTTTGTAAATGACCCGAAAAAGGGCTACGGAATATTTATTGAGAATATGCTGGAAATGTGTGAAAATGAGAAATAGGTATATTTGTCATAATTTGCTGATATTTACGAGGAAATGTAAAAAGATGTTGAAATAGACGGAAAAAAGATGACAAAAATCATAAAATATAGAAAATTTACGGCGTTAATCACTTGAATTACAATAGGGCAAAATATATAATAGGTTTTGACGGTTTTGAAGTTTGGGAAGGAGGAATTGTGGGAAATGGGAGAAATAGCTGTGGCAATAGCCGACGACAATGAAAGAATCCTGGATTTACTTGGCGAAATGATTGACGCGGACAAGGGCCTGAATCTTGTAGGAAAAGCGAAAAACGGGGAAGACGCTTATTCAATTATTAAGGAAAAACAGCCGGATGTAATGCTTTTGGATTTGATTATGCCGAAAATGGACGGATTAAGCGTGATGGATCTTGTAAATCACGACAAGGAAATTAAAAAACGTCCAAGCTTTATTATTGTGACGGCAGTCGGTCAGGAGAGAATTACGGAGGATGCTTTCAGGAAAGGAGCAAATTATTACATTCTCAAGCCCTTTAATAATGAGATGCTGTTAAACAGAATCAAAAGCGCCGGACAGGCCCCGCATTTGGAGACCCGTTTTATCAGCGGCGGGGATCAGGAGATAGCCCCCAGGCAGGGAATGAATCTTGAGAACCGGGTGACAGATATGATTCATGAAATCGGAATCCCGGCACATATAAAGGGTTATCATTATCTGAGAGATGCGATTATTATGTCAATTGAGGATATGGATGTACTGAATGCAATTACAAAGGTGTTATATCCTACAGTTGCCAAAAAACATCAGACGACATCAAGCCGCGTAGAGCGTGCAATCCGCCATGCAATTGAGGTGGCGTGGAGCAGAGGGAAATTGGATACGTTAGACGAATTATTCGGGTATACGGTAAGCAATGGGAAAGGGAAACCGACGAATTCAGAATTTATTGCGCTTATTGCAGACACCATTCGTTTGGAATATAAAAACAGATAATGCTTTCCTTCTGAAAAAAAATGCGGTATAATAGAAAATATCGTGAAATCGGGAGGAAGAGAAGGAATGAAGAAAATACTTTTTGCAACATCAGAAGCGGTTCCTTTTATAAAAACCGGAGGACTGGCCGATGTTGCGGGAACTTTGCCAAAAAATTTTGATAAGGAAAAATATGATGTAAGAGTCATGCTTCCGAAGTATATGTGTATGAAAGAGCAGTGGAAAGAGAAGCTTACATATCACAGTCATTTTTATATGGATTTGGGATGGAGAACACAGTACGTAGGAGTATTAGAAACACAATACGATGGAATTACATTCTACTTTATAGATAATGAATATTATTTTAACGGATTTGCGCCTTACGGGGATATGTATGCAGATATTGAGAAATTTGCATTTTTTTCAAAGGCCGTATTAAGTGCGCTGCCGGTGATTAATTTCAGACCGGATATTATCCACTGTCATGACTGGCAGACAGGGCTTGTTCCAATCTTTCTGGATAATTTCCGCTATTCAAATGAGTACTATCGCGGGATTAAGACGATTATGACAATTCACAACCTGAAATTCCAGGGGACATGGGATACAAAGAGAGTAAGGGATATTACGGGGCTGCCTCAGTACTATTTCGCTCCGGACAAGTTAGAGGCCTATAAGGACGCCAATTATCTGAAAGGCGGAATTGTGTATGCGGACAGAATTACGACAGTAAGTAATTCGTATGCGGAGGAGATTAAGATGCCGTTTTACGGAGAAAAACTGGACGGTCTGATGCGCGCCCGTTCTAATTGTCTGTCTGGTATTGTGAATGGAATTGATTATGATGACTTTAATCCGGAAACGGACAAATGTATTGAAAAAAATTATAATATTGGGAATTTCCGGAAAGAAAAAGTGAAAAATAAGATCGCGCTTCAAAAAGAATTGGGACTTGAACAGGATCCGAAAACGCTGATGATTGGTATCGTATCCAGGCTGACAGATCAGAAGGGCTTTGATTTGATTGCTTATATTATGGACGAGCTGTGTCAGGATGCGGTACAGATTGTTGTTCTTGGAACAGGTGAGGAGCAGTATGAGAATATGTTCCGTCATTTTGACTGGAAATACCACGGAAAGGTGTCGGCGAATATTTATTACTCGGAGGAGCTGTCGCACAGAATCTATGCGGCGTCCGATGCATTTCTTATGCCGTCCCTGTTTGAGCCGTGTGGCTTAAGCCAGCTTATGAGCCTTAGATATGGAACGGTTCCGATTGTCAGGGAAACCGGCGGACTTAAAGATACGGTAGAGCCATATAATGAATATGAGAAAACGGGTACGGGCTTTAGCTTCTTAAATTATAATGCTCATGAGATGTTAGGTACAATCCGGTATGCGGAAAGGATCTATTACGACAGGAAGAGAGACTGGAATAAGATTGCGGAACGAGGAATGGAACAGGATTTCTCATGGAAGAATTCTGCAAAACAGTACGAGGCGTTATATGACAACATGTAAAATTAAGGATATTTTAAAAGATACAAACCCGCATATCTCCTTTGAGATATTTCCGCCGAAAACGGAGGCGGGATATGAAAGTGTTTTGTCCGCAGCGGAAAAGATTGCAGCATTAAAACCGTCATTTATCAGTGTAACCTACGGCGCGGGCGGAGGCACCAGTAAAAATACGGTGAAGATTGCTTCACATATTAAAAATCTGGGAGTTACAAGTCTTGCACATCTGACCTGTGTATCCTCCACAAAGGAGGAGGTACACAGAGTGATTGATGAGCTGAAAAGCCAGAACGTTAAAAATATTCTGGCGCTTCGGGGCGATAAGCCGAAAGATATGGAATTTCCGCTTCCAGGGCAGTATAAATATGCGTGTGAATTAATTAAGGATATTAAG
Source organism: uncultured Lachnospiraceae bacterium (assembly GCA_946552115.1). Classification (GTDB taxonomy): domain Bacteria; phylum Bacillota; class Clostridia; order Lachnospirales; family Lachnospiraceae; genus CAPEBR01. The sequence continues at coordinate 107,839 of CAMNRH010000001.1, read as the reverse complement.
GAGCAGGGTGATTTTTGTATCGGAGCCGCCTGCTATCCGGAAGGACATGTAGATACGGAGTATAAAAAGGACGATATTATCAATCTGAAAAATAAAGTGGACTGCGGGGTGGATTTCCTTACAACTCAGATGTTTTTTGATAATAATATTATGTATAATTTCCTTTACAGAATCAGGGAAAAGGGAATTACGGTTCCGGTACTTCCGGGAATTATGCCGATTACGAATGTAAAGCAGATGAAGCGCACGCTCGAGCTTTCCGGAACGGCGCTTCCGCAGAGATTTGTCGCTCTTTTGGAGCGTTTCGGGGAGAATCCGGCGGCAATGAAGCAGGCCGGAATCGCCTATGCGACAGACCAGATTATTGATTTGATTGCCAATGGAATTAATCATATTCATGTATATTCGATGAATAAGCCGGAGGTGGCGGCGGCGATTATGAATAATCTTTCGGATATTGTAAAGTAGGAGAAATAAAGATATGGACAGCAGAGAAAAGGAGGCTGGCCGTTATCTGGGATATGGAAAACATGCGATAGATGAGAAGACGTGGAGTCTTGTTAAGAATTGTTTTCAGGAGCTTGACAGGACCGTAAAGAGTCGGATTGTCTATCGCATATTTGAGTTGGAGACGCCAGATGAGGGCAGAGTAAAAATCGGCGGACTTAATATTACAAGCAGAAATCTGGCAAAGAATATGAAAGGCTGCGAAAAGGGAGTGATACTCGGTGCAACTCTTGGAATTGAAGCGGATATGCTGATGAGGCGTTATTCTCTTACCGATATGTCGAAAGCAGTGGTACTGCAGGCATGCGGTGCGGCGATGCTGGAGGAATTTTTGGACAGCTGGCAGAAAGAGTACGCAGAAGAAGCGAAAAAAGAGGGCTACTATCTGCGGCCGCGTTTCAGCCCGGGATACGGTGATTTTGATATTTCCTGTCAGGAAAGCATCTTAAGAATGCTTGACAGCGCAAAAAAAATCGGGCTTACAATGACAGACGGGTATATGCTCACGCCTACGAAATCAGTGACGGCGGTAATCGGAATGAGCCGGGAGCATGTACCCTGCCACAAAAAGGGATGCGAGGAATGTGCTAAGACGGACTGTATATACCGGAGATGACAGAAGATAAATGATAAAGGAGCGTACACAGATGATACTGGAAAGACTTGGAAAAGAGCTGTTGTATTTTGACGGCGGTACCGGGACATTGCTTCAGGAGAAAGGAATGAAGCCGGGAGAGCTGCCCGAGACGTGGAATCTGACACACACAGAGGAAATGGTGGATATTCACAGACAGTATTTTGAGGCCGGCAGTGATATTGTGCTTACCAATACCTTTGGAGCGAATGCCCTTAAATTTCACGACACAGAGTATGAGCTTCAGGATATTGTGGCGGCGGCGGTGGTGAACGTAAAGGAAGGGGCATGGATGGGTGTCCATGACGGAAGAGAGGTATATACGGCTCTTGATATCGGGCCTACGGGTAAGCTTTTAAAGCCTATGGGGGATTTAAGCTTTGAGGATGCGTACGAGGCATTTAAAGAAGTGGCGCAGTACGGAGAGGAAGCGGGAGCCGATTTGATTCATATCGAAACAATGAGCGATACATATGAAGTGAAAGCGGCGGTTCTGGCGGCAAAGGAAAATACTTCGCTCCCGGTATTTGCCACAATGATTTTTGACGGGAAAGGAAAGCTTCTTACCGGCGGAGACGTTCCATCCGTGGTAGCGCTTTTAGAAGGGCTTCGTGTAGACGCTCTCGGAATTAACTGCGGCATGGGGCCTCAGGAGATGTTTCCTGTCCTGGAGGAAATATTAAAATATGCGACGGTACCGGTTATTGTAAAGCCGAATGCCGGACTTCCGAAGCAGAAAGACGGAAATGTCTATTACGACGTGAATCCTGAGGATTTTGCAGAAATCATGCAGAAGATAACAGAGCTTGGCGCAGCCGCTGTCGGAGGATGCTGCGGAACTACGCCCGGGCATATCCGTGCACTGATTAAAAGGACAGAAAGCTCTCGGGATATTTTAAGGAGAAAGAAGAAAGCAGAGGATTACACGATTGTATCCTCCTACGGAAAGGCGGTGGTTTTCGGAGAAGAGCCGCGTATTATCGGAGAGAGAATTAATCCGACGGGAAAAAAGAAATTTAAGCAGGCTCTAAAGGAGCATGATATTGACTATATCCTGCGGGAAGGAATTTCCCAGCAGGATGCAGGAGCGCATATTCTGGACGTGAATGTCGGACTTCCGGATATTGACGAGCCGGCGCTTATGAAAGAGATTGTCACGGAGCTTCAGAGTGTGACCAGTCTTCCGCTTCAGATTGATACGGTGGATGTAAACGCTCTTGAGGCAGCTATGCGTATTTATAACGGAAAGCCAATGGTAAATTCAGTGAACGGAAAGCAGGAGGCGATGGATGCCGTTTTTCCGTTAATTCAAAAATACGGCGGTGTGGTCGTAGGGCTTACGCTTGACGAGAACGGAATTCCGGATACGCCGGAGGGACGGGCAGATATTGCCGGAAAGATTATTAAAGAAGCAGAGAAATACGGAATTCCGAAAAAAGATATTGTGATTGACGTATTAACCATGACGATAAGTTCAGAGCCGAAGGGGGCGAGGACTACGCTTGAGGCGCTGCGGCTTGTAAAAGAGAGATACGGCGTATGTACGGTGCTTGGAGTTTCTAATATTTCCTTTGGTCTTCCTTACCGCCCGGCTGTAAATTCTAATTTTTATACGATGGCGATGCAGGCAGGCTTAAGCGCGGGAATTATTAATCCACTTTCCGAGGATATGATGCGCTCTTATTATTCCTTTTGCGCATTGATGAATTACGATAAAAACTGCGAGCGTTATATTGAACAGTATGCAGGACAGAGCAATATGGCTCCGGCAGTGAAAGATGCAAAAATAACGTTAAAATCTGCAATTGAAAAGGGGCTTAAGGAGGAGGCGCATCACGCGGCGGCGGCGCTCCTTGCCGGGAAAAAGCCTCTTGAGATTATTAATGAGGAAATGATACCTGCTCTGGATACAGTGGGAAAGGGCTTTGAAAAGGGAAGCGTGTTTCTGCCTCAGCTTCTTATGAGCGCGGACGCGGCAAAGATTGCATTTGCCGTATTAAAAGAAGCTCTTGAAAGATCGGGGGATGCGGAGCAGAAAAAGGAAAAAATCGTTCTTGCCACAGTGAAAGGCGATATTCATGATATCGGAAAGAATATTGTAAAGGTGCTGCTTGAAAATTATGGCTTTGATGTGATTGACCTCGGAAAGGATGTCGAGCCGGAGGTAATTGTGGAGACGGTTCTTCAGGAAGATGTAAAGCTTGTGGGCTTAAGCGCGCTTATGACGACGACTGTCGTTAGTATGGAGGAGACGATTAAGCAGTTAAGGAAGAAAAAAACGGGCTGTAAGGTTATGGTCGGAGGAGCGGTGCTGAATCAGGAATATGCAGATATGATAGGAGCCGATTTCTACGGAAAGGACGCGATGCAGTCGGTGTATTATGCTCAACAAATATTAAAGGAGAATCAGGATAATGGCATTAGTGATACCAAAAAATTATAATCCCCATCTGACAGTGCGAAAGACGCAGGAAGCAATCAAATATATCCGTGACACTTTTCAAAAGGAATTTGGGAAAGAGATGAATCTGGAGAGAATTTCCGCGCCTTTATTCGTAGAAAAAAGCAGCGGCCTGAATGATGATTTGAACGGCGTGGAGCGTCCTGTCCAGTTTGACATGGCGGCAATTCCGGGGGAGACTGTGGAGGTGGTGCATTCTCTCGCAAAGTGGAAGCGTATGGCGCTTTATGAATATAAATTCAAGCCGGGTGAAGGCCTTTATACAAATATGAATGCTATCCGCCGTGACGAGGAGCCGGATAATCTTCATTCCTGCTATGTAGATCAGTGGGACTGGGAGAAAGTAATTACAAGGCAGGAGCGCACGTTGAAAACGCTTGAGGAGACCGTACGGACTATTTTTAAGATTATTAAGCATATGCAGCATGAGGTGTGGTACCGGTATCCCAATGCGGTAAAGCATCTTCCGAAAGAGATTACCTTTCTTACCTCTCAGGAGTTGGAGGACCGGTATCCGGATAAGACTCCGAAAGAGCGGGAGAACCTGATTACAAAAGAATACGGCTGCGTATTCCTGATGCAGATTGGCGATAAGTTAAGAAGCGGAATTCCACATGACGGACGTGCGCCGGATTATGACGATTGGAGTTTAAACGGCGATATTCTGTTCTGGCATGATATGCTTGGCTGTGCACTGGAAATTTCCAGTATGGGAATCCGTGTGGATGAAAAATCGCTGGATGAACAGCTTAAAAAAGCAGGCTGTGAAGAGAGAAAGAATCTTCCTTATCATAAGATGCTTCTTTCAGGAGAGCTTCCGCTTACGATTGGAGGAGGAATCGGACAGTCAAGGCTTTGTATGCTGCTTCTTAACCGTGCGCATGTGGGCGAGGTACAGGCAAGCATCTGGCCGCAGGAAATGCGCGAGACATGCCGGCAGAATGATATATTTCTGTTGTAGATACGGATACTTTCAGCCGTTGACAAATCAGGGGCGTATTATTATAATTAGAAAATAGCTGATTTTCGGGATAGTAAGGCTATGTGCAAGGAGGAAACTATGCAGAAATACGGAGTAAATGATTTGAGAAGAATGTTCCTTGAATTTTTCGAGAGCAAGGAGCATCTGGCGATGAAGAGCTTTTCACTGGTGCCCCATAATGATAAGAGCCTGCTTCTTATTAATTCTGGCATGGCGCCGCTGAAACCATATTTTACGGGAGAGGAGATTCCGCCAAAAAAGCGTGTGACTACCTGTCAGAAATGTATCCGCACAGGAGATATCGATAATGTAGGAAAGACAGACCGGCATGGAACCTTTTTCGAGATGCTCGGAAATTTTTCTTTTGGAGATTATTTTAAGAGAGAGTCGATTCACTGGACATGGGAATTTTTAACGGAGGTAGTGGGGCTTGAGCCGGACAGACTTTATCCGTCGGTATATCTTGAGGACGACGAGGCATGGAATATCTGGAATCAGGAGATTGGAATTGCTCCCGAAAGGATTTTTCGCTTCGGCAAGGAGGATAATTTCTGGGAGCATGGCTCCGGGCCGTGCGGTCCCTGCTCGGAGGTATATTATGACAGGGGGGAGAAATACGGCTGCGGAAAGCCGGACTGTACCGTAGGCTGTGACTGCGACCGCTATATGGAGATCTGGAATAATGTATTTACGCAGTTCGATAATGACGGGCATAATCATTATACGGAGCTTGAACAAAAGAATATTGATACCGGCATGGGACTTGAGCGTCTTGCATGTATTGTACAGGATGTAGATTCGATGTTTGACGTTGACACCTTACATACATTGCGCGAGCATGTATGCAGGCTGGCGGGGGCGGAATATGGAAAGGAAGAGGATACGGATATTTCCATCCGTGTAATTACGGATCATATCCGTTCGGTAACCTTTATGATTTCCGACGGAATTCTGCCGTCCAACAGCGGGCGCGGCTATGTACTGCGCCGTCTGTTAAGACGGGCAAGCCGTCATGGGAGACTGCTTGGCATTGACAGGGCTTTCCTTGTAGAGCTGGCGGAGACGGTAATAGAGGGCTCTAAAGACGGTTATCCGGAGCTGGAGGAGAAGAAAGGATTTATCTTCAAGGTAATTACAAAAGAAGAGGAGCAGTTTAATAAAACGATTGACCAGGGACTTTCCATTCTTGCAGGAATTGAGGAGGAGATGGAAAGGAAAGGCGAAAAGGTACTTTCCGGTGAGGAGGCTTTCCGTCTCTATGACACTTACGGCTTCCCGGTTGATTTGACCATTGAGATATTGGAGGAAAAGGGTCTATCCATTGATGAAGAGGGCTTTCAGAAAGCGGTAAAGGAACAGAAGCAGAAAGCGAAAGGAACGTTCGGTGAGCACAGCTACAGCGGACGGGAGGCAAGCGTTTATGATGGGATAGACGCTGCGGTTACCAGTACCTTTGTCGGCTATGACCGTTTGGAATACGACTCGAAAGTTACAGTCCTTACGACAGATACAGAGATTGTGGAAGCGCTGTCGGACGGCGACGAGGGAACGATTTTTGTAGAAGAAACTCCGTTTTATGCTACAAGCGGCGGCCAGGAGGCCGATACAGGAGTAATTGTGAGAGATGATTTTACCTTTGAGGTTGAGGATACGATGAAGCTTCCGGGCGGAAAAATCGGCCACAGGGGACGTGTTACAAAGGGAATGTTAAAAACAGGAGATACCGTGACTCTTAAGGTGGATTCTAAGAAGAGGGCGCTGTCTGCAAATAACCACAGTGCGACGCATCTTCTTCAGAAAGCGCTCCGTATGGTGCTTGGAAATCATGTGGAGCAGGCAGGTTCCTCTGTCAATGCAGAAAGGCTTCGCTTTGACTTTACACATTTTTCCGCTATGACGCAGGACGAAATAAAAAGGGTGGAAGAGATTGTTAATGAGCAGATTATGAAAGCACTTCCGGTCCGGGCTGAGAATATGCCGATTGAAGAGGCGAGAAAGACCGGGGCGGCAGCGCTCTTCGGTGAAAAATACGGAGACATTGTCCGAGTAGTAAGCATGGGAGAGTTTTCAAAAGAATTCTGCGGCGGTACCCATGTGGCGAATACGGGAGTGATTACAGCATTTAAGATTATTTCCGAAACCGGTGTTGCGGCAGGCGTAAGACGTATTGAAGCACTTACTGCCAAGGGTCTCATGAGCTATTACAATGAACTTGAGGAAAAGCTTAACGAGCTTTCTAAGCTTGCAAAGGTAAAGCCGGAGCAGCTTTCTGAGAGAATCAGTCATCTGATGGCGGATAACAGGGCATTGGCCGGCGAGGTGGAGAGCTTAAAGAGCAAGCTTGCACAGGGTTCTATGGGTGATATTATGAATCAGGTTACCGAGGTGAAAGGAGTGAAGGTTCTGGCCGCGAGGGTAGAGGATGTAGATATGAACGGACTTCGTGATCTCGGCGACAGCTTAAAGGATAAGATCGGGGAAGGAGTTGTCGTGCTTGCTTCTTCTGCGGGCGGAAAGGTTTCCCTGATGGCGACGGCGACAAAGGGAGCAATCGATAAAGGCGTGCATGCGGGAAATCTCATCAGGGAAATCGCATCATGTGTCGGAGGCGGAGGCGGCGGACGTCCGAATATGGCGCAGGCCGGAGGGAAAAGACCGGAAGGGATTGACGATGCGATTGCGAAAGTACACAGTGTGCTGGAGCGGCAAATGTAAATTGTATACGGCTATAAGTAATTTTCCAAAAAATTGTTGACGAAAACTGAATATGTGATATAATCTTATGTAGTGCAGTAAAAATACCCGAACAGTCGTATGATGCACAATATAGGACTGGAGGGGAGGTTAGGTGAGTCAATGTCAAATGTAATCGTGAAAGAGAACGAGACGTTAGATAGCGCTTTACGCAGATTCAAAAGAAATTGTGCGAAGGCAGGCATTCAGCAGGAGATTCGTAAAAGAGAGCATTACGAAAAGCCAAGTGTAAGACGCAAGAAAAAGTCTGAAGCGGCCAGAAAGCGTAAGTATAACTAATATGTGCAGCGAATGGGGGAGTTCGATGGAACGCCCCTGTTTTTAATTTAATCAATTCTTCAGAAAATTTTTCGTTTTCCACAGTGATTATCTTAAGATTTTCTAGCTATATTTATTACATCAAAAGAAGAAAGGACAAAAATATTATGTGGTGGAACAAGGTGATATTCGGCTGGAATGCATACCATGTGGTATTGTGGTTTCTGACATACAGCATTTTAGGATGGGTTGTGGAATCTATATATATGTCGATTTGTAACAGGAAAATTACAAACAGAGGCTTCACAAAGGGGCCGATGTGTCCAATCTATGGATTCGGAGCGCTGACCGTATTTTTCCTTTTGCGGCCATACAGTGATAATCCAATCAAGTTATTTTTTATGGGGATGTTTCTCGCTACGGCGCTGGAATTTCTGACCGCGCTTATTATGAGAAGAATTTTTGGTGAAATCTGGTGGGATTACACGGAAAAGCCCTTTAATTACAGAGGAATTCTGTGCCTGGAAAGCTCGGTTGCGTGGGGCTTTTATACGGTGGGACTGTTTCTTTTTTTGCATAATATCGTGGTAAATTTTGTGGACCAGATTCCTGTTATGGCGGGGCGGATAGCCGGGAGTATCCTTTTGGGAATTTATCTTGTTGATTTTTCGGCGGCCATGTACCGGGAGAAAAAAGATGATTTGCCGGAAAAGGTACTGGAATGGAAAGAAAATCTGATAAGCCGTTTTATGGGAGAGGAATAAAATAAAAAAAGTATTGACGGATTAAAAATAGTGGAATATACTATAAGCGTTGAGGCAAGGGCGCCGTATCGTAAGATGCGGCGTCTTTTTATGCGCAGCCCCGTGCAGAAGAAGTATGCTGCTAAGGCGGCGCACGGGGCGCGCGGCGAGTAGGGAAAGTCTTCCCTACCCGATTGCAGACAGAATGATGAGACAGGAGAGAGGAAATATGAAATTGAAGGATACCGGGCTGACGGCACAGGAGCTTAAAAAAATTATTAATCAGTATATGGTGGAGACGTATGAGCGTTATGATTTTATTGCAGAGCGCGCAGAGGGAATGTATCTGTATGACGAGGAGGGAAACGCTTACCTCGATTTTTACGGCGGGGTTGCGGTAAACAGTCCTGGAAACAGAAATAAAAAGGTAATTGAGGCGATTAAGGAGCAGCTTCAGGATATTGTGCATACGTTCAATTATCCGTATACGATTCCGCAGGCGCTTCTTGCAAAGAAAATCTGTGACACGATTGGGATGGATAAAATATTTTATCAGAATTCAGGAACAGAAGCGAATGAATGTATGATAAAGATGGCAAGAAAATACGGCGTGGATAATTATGGGCCGGAAAGATACCATATCATTACGGCAAAAAACGGTTTTCATGGAAGAACATACGGAGCGATGTCGGCAACCGGGCAGACAGATAATGCGGTTCAAAATGGTTTTAAGCCGATGCTTCCGGGATTTTCTTACGCCGAATATAACAATCTTGAGGATTTTACGTCCAAAGTTACAAAAAATACGATTGCTATTATGATAGAGCCGGTGCAGGGAGAAGGCGGCGTTCATCCGGCGACGCAGGAATTTATGGAGGGACTTCGGAAGCTCTGCGATGATAACGACATGCTTCTGCTGTTTGATGAAGTACAGACAGGATGGGGGCGGACCGGAGCACCGATGGCATATATGGGCTATGGCGTGAAGCCCGATATGGTATCTATGGCCAAAGCAATGGGAGGCGGTATGCCTGTCGGAGCCTGCTGTACCTCTTCTAAAATAGCAATGTCGTTTGGAGCGGGAGCTCACGGCTCGACCTACGGCGGGAATCCGCTGGCATGTGCGGCAGGCTATGCTTCCATCTCTGAAATTCTTGACAGGGATTTAAGCGGTAATGCAAAAGAGATGGGCGAATATATGAAGCAGGAGCTTTCAAAGCTCCCCCATGTGAAAGAAGCAAGGGGAAGAGGTCTTCTGGTCGGATGTGAATATGATCTTCCGATTGCAGAGGAGATAAAGCATGAATGCCTGGAGCGGATGGCGCTGATTACGGCAATCGGAGACAGTATTAATCGTATGATTCCGCCGCTGATTGTGACGAAAAAGCAGATTGACGAGCTCATGATTATTATGCGCGATTCCATCAGAGCGGCAGCGGAAAGATATACGGAATTAAGAAAAGCGGGATAAAAGGAGCTCCTGATAGAGACGTCCGACAGGAAGTCCTACTACATTGTTATAATCGCCGCAGATTCCCTTTATATGGATGGCAAAGGGACCCTGGATGCCGTATGCGCCGGCTTTATCAAGACAGTCACCGGAGTTCACATAGGCATGGAGCTCCTCTTTCGCAATCGGATAGAGAGTCACATCTGTTTTTTCGTAAAAGGTTCGGTGTGACTCCTTTTCCTTTTTGCGTATGATCAAAGACACGCCGGTATATACCTGATGAGTACGGTTCGCAAGCAGGGAAAGCATATCATAGGCTTCTGATTTGTCGGCGGGCTTCCCGAGAATTTCATCCCGGTAAACGACAATGGTATCTGCGCCGATGACAGTAAGGTCTTCGGATGGGGGCATTTTATTCTTCCCGGAAAAATGACGGTAAACGTCCTCTGCTTTCTGGGATGCCAGCTCCATTACAACATCACAGGGATTCGATTTTGTAATTGTCTCTTTTACCGACGAGGGAAACACTTCAAATGTGATACCTGTCCGGGTGAGCAGTTCCTTTCTGCGGGGCGAGGCAGAGGCTAAAATATATTTCATAATACCTCCTGATTCTACTTCTGAATTTGATTTTGCAGTATATACGGAAAGCTTATTTGTTAAAGGCTTTCATCTTTAATACATATTACGTCTCCGGGCGCAAGCGGCTGCTGGAACAGTCCGGGAACTCCGTTTACGGTCAGCGTCACCTTACCTTTTGGCTGTTTGATGTCAATACCGGAATATTGAATCATGTCCATCAGGTAGTAGGGATTTCCGTCCTCCTTGCACGGGAGGCGCAGAGGAATGTTATTTAAGTGAAAAACAATCTCCGGTGTCTGCTTTATTTTAGGCTCCGGTTTCGTTCCAAAATCCAGTTCTGGTTCTGCTTCCGTTTCAAAATCCGGTTCCGGCTCTGCTTCCGTTTCAAAATCCGGTTCCGGCTCTGTTTCTGTTTCAAAATCCGGTTCCGGTTCGTCCGGCTCTATATTATTATCTATGACAGAGACCACCTCCCAGTCGAGAGAGTCGGTTTCCAGCATATCCGGCAGGTCAAAGTCCTCCGGTGCAAAGTCGTTTTCCGAAGAGGGTTCTTCCGGTTTTTTATTCTTTTCGAAGCGTAAACGAACAATATCCCCGTTTTTCAGAGGAGTATCCGGGGATGCGGGACTTCCGTTCAGAGTAATTTCAATGGCTTCCGAGGCTCCCTCAAGCTCGCCGAGGCACAGGCTTGCCGACACGCCGGGAGAGGCCGGTGTGAAATCAATATAATCTCCCGCATGGATAACATCGGAGAGTTTTCCTTCTTTTTTGTTGATAAAAAGGGCCGCAGGCTGCGCTGCTTTTCCGTAGAAGATTTTCCGTTTTCCATTGACGGTTATAATCAGGCTGAGACCGGAGCGTCCTAAAATATCCTGGAAATTGTAGCCGTTCATCATCAGCAGATTGAGTGCGGTAAAGCTGCCGCTTCGGAAAAGCTTGGCGGGCTTTCCGTTTAAGGTCACCCGGAAACTGTCGTTTATCAGGTTCAGGCCGGAGGAGATAACAATGCCGAGGGGAGTCGCATATTCAGGATTATTCAAATCATATTCTTCGGAACAGGCGTTTGCGCGGAAATTGTTTCCGGCAATTGCGATACGGTTGGCATCCATCTGAAGAGCGGCCGTGAGTCCTTCCGTAAGACCGGCCAATTTGCTGCCGCCCCCGGCGAGAAACAATGCGGACGGAGCGTTTCCGTTCACTTCAAGAACTTTGTCTGCAATTTCCCTGCACAAAAGCTCGGAAGCGCTTTGGATACAGCTAAGAAGTTCCTCCTGCGAAGCCTTTTGCTCGAAGCCTAAGATGTCTGTAAAGGTAACCTCTTTTTGTAAATCGATTTGTGCCTTTATGGACTCGGCGGTTTCAAAATCCACAAGGTATTTTTTCATAATCATTTCCGTGATTTCATCACCGGCTACGGTTGCCATCGTATAGCCGATTACGCTGCCGCCCGTGCAGACAGCAATATCGGAGGTTCCTGCGCCGATGTCTACCATAACAAGATTCAGAAGCCGCAGGTTTTCAGGAATTGCGGCATTAATAGCGGCAATCGGCTCAAGGGTAATGCTGACGACATCCAAATCTATTTTATTCATAGTAGTATAAAGACTTTCCACTACCTCACTCGGGAGAAAGGTCGCGATTAAATCTGCCTTGATTGTTTTCCCTCTGTGGTCTTTCAGGCTGGAAATCATATATTGGTCCAGATAATACTGGCAGACGGTATAGCCTACCAGGTAAAAACGGCGGGAATCATTTTCCGCTGCGTTTTCCTCGTCAAAAAGTTCCTCGGCGCGGCTGATAGCACCCGCCTCCAGACGGCTTATCATTTCATCGTCAATAAGCTTGGAACCGGGAAGCTTAAGCTCAAAATCAGCTCTCTGGGTGCGCAGCGCCCGTCCGGCGGCCGCAACGCAGACACGGGTTAAGGAAAGATTCAGCTTCTTCTCCAGTCTTTTTTTTACCTTTTCTGCCAATCGGGATACTCTTTCTATGTTTTCAATCTGTCCGTCTATCATTGCACGTTCTGTATGCTCTTCTTTTTCAATGGCAATAATATTTATCTTTCCGTCCTCGACGGTTCCTACCATTCCGATAATACTTCTTGTTCCAATATCTAAAGCAAATATTGTATGCTCCGGCTGAGGCTTTAAAGCGCCGCTTTGTTTGTCTGCCATATGTTCTCCTCCCATGCCGTTTCATCGGCTCTTTCTTCTAAATCATATTATAGTCAAATTGCAATCTAATGTAAATCTTTTCATGAAAATCTGAGAAATATGTATTGCTGTCTATGAAAAAATCATGCTATATTTAATGCTGTAGAACGGGAAAGGGAGCGGAATTCTTTCTGTATTTGCAGAGAAATGCGATATGAAAGCGAGTACATAATTTACTACAATACATTAAGAGGTGTTTTATGAAAAGAATATACACAGGGTTAGCAGCAATGCTTCTCTCATTAGCGATATTGACATCAGGCTGCGGTTTAAAAGAAAGTGAGACTCCGTCCGGGAACGCTCGGGAGGAAATTAAAGAAGAGGTACAGAAAAACGGGGAGACAGATGAAGCTCAGAATACAGACGATAAAAATCCGGATGAGCATATAAGTATTCCGTCAGATGATACGCCATATGTAATCATCAATGACAATGTTCCGCAATTCTCAGATGATGAAATAGTGGCAGAATCATTTGAAAACTATTCTGAATTAGATTCATTAGGACGATGCGGCGCTGCTTTTGCCTGTGTCGGCACGGATATTATGCCGACAGAAGAACGCGGGAGCATAGGAAAAGTAAAGCCCAGCGGATGGCATACGATAAAATATGAGAATGTAGACGGAAGGTATTTATATAACCGCTGCCATTTAATCGGTTATCAGTTATCGGCAGAAAACGCCAATGAAAAGAATCTGATAACCGGGACAAGATATTTGAATGTCGAGGGAATGGCCCCTTTTGAAAATATGGTGGCAGATTATGTAAAAGAGACAAATAATCATGTTATGTATAGGGTAACACCTGTATTTGAAGAAGAAAATCTTCTGGCTAACGGCGTACATATGGAGGCCTTGTCGGTAGAGGATGAGGGTGACGGCATACAATTTAATGTTTTTGTGTATAATATTCAGCCGGGGATTACGATTGATTATACATCGGGAGACAGTAGCCGGGCGGCTCCGGAAAAAGATAATGATACATCTGCAGCCCGGGAAGCAGACAATCCGTCAGAGGAACCGGCGGAGGATGAAACAAAACAGCAATCAGTTGTAAGTGAGAATACATATATTCTTAATACAAACACAAAAAAATTTCATTCTCCCGGATGCCGGGATATAAAGGGAATGAAAGATGCAAATAAGCAGGAATATACAGGCAGCAGGGAGGATATTGTAAATCAGGGCTATGATGCCTGTAAACATTGCCATCCTTAACAGACTCCTTTCTGTCTATTCTCTTCATGGACTTTATTGATTAGACATGTTATACTGTACATGGTTAAAAATTAGTAGTGCAGGAGGACGTCATGTATATCAGTGAAATTACAACAACGGCGCCGAAGGATGAACGGATGCCTTTAGAGCGGAAGATGTATGAGACCTTAGATAAGCTTAAGATTCCTTATGAGAGGGTGGATAATGACCCGGCTGCTTCGATGGAGGAATGTGCGGCGATTGATAAAGCAATCGGGACACAGATTCGGAAAAACGTCTTTTTATGCAATCAGAAAAAGACTACCTTTTTCCTTCTTGTGATGCCTGCGGACAAGGCATTTGACACGGCTTCTTTCAGCAAAAAACTGGGAGTGTCACATATGTCGTTTGCTCCGCCGGAGAAGATGATGGAGCATCTGGGAACGACTCCGGGCTCCGCAAGCGTCGCAGGACTTCTTACGGACGAGGATGATTATGTGCAGGTGATTGTTGATAAGGAGGTCGCGGAGAGCGAATGGTTTGGATGCAATCCGGGAATAAATACCAGCCATCTGAAATTTAAGACTCAGGATCTTCTGAAAAAGTTTCTGCCGCATATCCATCACAGGGCGCGGATAGTGGATTTATAGTACAGGGCATGTCTGTTTTGCAGATGATATGATGAATGAGGTTTATCATGCGGAGGATATTATCAGAGGAATTAAAAAAGCAGATAGCTGCAGGAAAAGAAAGGGAAAGGCTGTCCTTTACCTCCTGTGAATTCAGGGATATGGATTTAACCGGATGGAATTTAAGCGATATAGATTTTACTTTGAGCTCCTTTCAGAATGTTATTTTAAACGGCGCAGATTTTCACGGCGGGACAGTGGAAAATGCGCTGTTTGACGGCTGTCCGATGTACGGGGCTGATTTTAGTCATTCGAGGATGGTAACGGCGTCCTTTCGATATTGCGATATGCGAAAATGTGACATCCGGGGCGCAAATTTATACGGAGCGGTTCTGGAATATGCAAGGCTTGACGGAATTGTGTCGGATGAGGATACAGAGTGGTTCAGACTTCATTGTCCGGAAAAAGGGGCGTTTCTGGCATATAAGAAATGTGTCAACGACCGTCTTGTACAGCTTCTTGTTCCGGAGGATGCAAAGCGGACTTCTGCTACGCGTCCCTCCTGCAGGTGCAATAAGGCGAAAGTGCTGACGATTAAAAGCTTCGACTATCAGGAGAGCTTTGACGAGGCGTGGTCTTTAGTGGATGAGAATTTTATCTATAAAAAGGGCGAATGGGTAGAGGTGGCTGATTTTAACGAGGACAGATGGCAGGATTCCACAACGGGAATTCATTTCTGGCTGACAAGAGAGGAGGCAATGGCATATTAATTATGAGAACGGCAGATGATTTGAGACAGCTGTTATACAGTATTGACAGGAAAGGGTACCCGGCTTATAAGGGTACGAAAGGAAGCTATCGTTTCGGAAAATATGTGCTGACGATTGACCATGTACAGGGCGATCCGTTTGCGGCTCCGTCGAAGCTTCATATTGAGGTGGCGGGAAAGACGGCCAGATTTCCGGAAAGGCTATATGATGAAAAGCATAAGCGTATTGCTCTTCAGGACTACCTGACAAGATGCTTCGAGAGGCAGGCGGCAGAATATTCCTTTCAGGCAAAGGGCTCCGGGAAGAGCGGGATTTTGTCTGTGACAAGGTGCGGGCAGGAGGTTTTGGAGCGGAGCGCCTGCACGGTAAATCCGGCAAACGGGGACGTTATTGTCCGTTTTGAAGCAGGCTTTCCGGCCAACGGAAGAACGATTAACGCAAGGGAGCTTATGAAGATTTTGTTTGATTTTCTGCCGGAATGTGTGGAAAATGCGCTGCTTTACGGGAATTTAGATAAAAGCCGTACGGAAAAGGTGATGGAGCTTTCCGAGGACAGGGAGTATATAAAAGGCCGCTTAGGAGAGCTTGGCCTGGTGGCGTTTGTGGCAAACGGTTCCGTACTTCCAAGAGAATCGGGAGTATCCCAGCGTCCGATGAAAGGCGCGGTCAGGTTCACTTCTCCGGAATCAATGGAGGTGACGATGAACCTTCCGTACAGGGGAAAAATAACCGGTATGGGAATTAAGAAAGGGATTACTCTGATTGTAGGCGGAGGCTATCACGGAAAATCTACGCTTCTTAAGGCTTTGGAAATGGGCGTCTATCCGCATATTGCCGGCGACGGACGGGAATATGTGGTGACAGAGGAGAGTGCGGTTAAGATTCGCGCGGAGGACGGACGCAGTATTAAGCGGACAGATATTTCTATGTTTATCAATGATTTACCGAATAAAAAGGATACAAAGGCGTTTTCTACGGAGGATGCAAGCGGAAGCACTTCGCAGGCGGCAAATGTAATCGAGGCAGTCGAGGCGGGGGCGGGAACCTTTTTTATAGATGAGGATACCAGTGCAACGAATTTTATGGTACGCGACGAGCTGATGCAGCAGGTAATTCACAGAGATATGGAGCCGATCACGCCGTTTATTGAGAGAATGCGTGATTTGTATGAGCTTCAGGGTATTTCTACCGTACTTGTCGCGGGAAGCTCCGGGGCATATTTTCAGGTGGCAGATACGGTTCTCCAGATGGACAGGTATATTCCGCGGGAGATTACGGCGCGGGCAAAGAAAGCCGCATCCGCTTATCCGCCGCTTGAGCTTCCGAAAGAGCGTGCAGGAAAGCCGGTTTTTGAAAGAAAGCCGCGGAGGAATCCGGGGATTGTCCATAAAGGGCGGATTAAGATTAAGACAATGGGAAAAGACGGCGTTCAGCTAAACCATGAAACAGTAGATTTAAGATATGTAGAACAGCTTGCAGATTATGAACAGCTTACCTGTCTTGGATATCTGTTAAAGTATATGGAAGAAAATATGCTGGACGGTAAGAGAACCGTCCGTGAAATTGTGAGCGAGCTGGCAGAGAATCTGGAAAAAGATGGTTTTGAAGCAATCAGCGACGGAAATTATGTCACCGGCAATCTGGCGCTGCCGAGGCAGCAGGAAATCTATGCATGTATCAACCGTTACAGAGGGCTTAAGCTTTGAAGCTACAAAAAATAGCCAGTATTCATACGGATTTTCCGGAAAAATTCGGAGTTCCGAGGCAAAGCGGGCTTGCGGATACAAAAGGCGTTATCGTGTTTGAACCGGAATACCGGAATCCGGAGGCATTAAGAGGCCTTGAGGAATATTCTCATCTTTGGATTGTGTGGGGATTTTCCGAGACGCCTTGTAACAGGTGGAGCCCGACGGTTCGGCCCCCGAGGCTCGGCGGGAATAAACGGGTTGGCGTATTTGCCACCCGTTCGCCTTTTCGTCCCAATCCTGTCGGATTGTCCTGTGTGAAATTGGACAGAATTGAGAAAAGGAAAGGCGGTATGGTTGTGTGCGTGTCAGGCGTGGATATGACAGACGGAACGCCGGTTTATGATATTAAGCCGTATCTTCCCCATATAGACGC
Source organism: uncultured Lachnospiraceae bacterium (assembly GCA_946552115.1). Classification (GTDB taxonomy): domain Bacteria; phylum Bacillota; class Clostridia; order Lachnospirales; family Lachnospiraceae; genus CAPEBR01. The sequence goes on along the minus strand of CAMNRH010000001.1, from coordinate 90,539 downwards.
GCATCCGGAGGCAGACGGCGGATTTGCCGGGAGAGTAAAGGATTATGAGCTTCTGGTGGAATTCCCTGAAAGATGGCTTGAGAAAGTGCCGGAAGAACATAGGGAGACGTTGAAAGAACTTTTACGTCAGGATCCGAGGCCGTCCTACCAGGAGGATGCAAAGCGGATATATGGAATGGCGTATGCCGGGATGGAAATACGATTTGCAGTAAAGAAAAATGTTTTAACAGTGTGCGAGGTATGCTTCGTCTGAAAGAAATAAGAGAGCGCGTGCAGGAGTGGCTTCTGCTTTTTGCGCTCTCTTTAAAAATTTTTGGGAATACTAATTATTGTTTGATGCCGGATTGCAAATGAACGCTTTTAACAGTTTGTAGGTGTTCATTACTCCGTCAATATGTGAACGTTCATAGTTGTGGGAAGCATATACGCCGGGACCGATGAGGCCGTGACGGATATCATAACCGCTTTTTAATGCCGCCGCGGTATCGGAGCCGTAATGTGGATAGATGTCAACGGCGTAGTTAAGCGCATGCTCTTTTGCAAGGTTTATGAGCGTGGAGGTAGTATCATAGTTATATGGACCGTTGGAGTCTTTGGAGCAGATGGAAACCATGTGTTCATCACATTCCAGTCCGTCGCCGATACAGCCCATGTCTACAGAAACAATTTCTTCCGTGTCAGAGGGAAGGACGCAGGCGCCGTGGCCGACCTCTTCGTAAGTGGTAAATAGAAGTGTTACTTTACGGTTGAGAGAAAGGGATTCCTCCTTAATTTCTTTTGCCAGTCCCAATAGGATGGCGGCAGAAAGCTTATCATCCAGAAAACGGCTTTTAATATATCCGCTTTTTGTGATAACCGTACGCGGATCCATCGCAATAAAATCCCCGTTTTGAATCCCAAGCTTTTTAACTCCTTTTTTGGAAGAAACATTTTCATCTAAAAGAATTTCCATGTGGGATTCTGTTTTTGCTTTCTTTTTATCAGCCACATGCACGGAAGGCTCGGTATTAAGCACAACACCGGTATAGATCCGTCCGTCTCGAGTGTGTACGGTACAGTTTTCCCCATCGCAGGTATCCCACTGATGTCCGCCTATGGTAGTTGGACGGAGATGTCCGTTGTCTTTAATTTTTCTGACCATGGCTCCCAATGTATCTAAATGGGCTGATAAAACAAGAGGATTTCCGGTTCCTCCTAAAATAACACTTACATTTCCCTTATTTGAGAGCTTCGCCTGATAGCCCAGACTGTTAAGCTGTTCCGACACATAGTCCGTAATTCTGCCGGTATATCCGGAGGGACTTGGAATAGATGTAAGCGCCGATAATTGTTCTAAAATGTAGTCTTTCATATAAAATCCCCCTTTGCTTTGTTATGTTTTTTAAATACAACAGATACTATAATAGTAGGAAAAAATGAAATATGCAAGCCCTGTTGCTAAAAAATTTTTGAGATAGTATAATTATTACAGTTTATTTGAAGGATGGAAATTTTATGGAAGCAGATATTATGATGAGAATAGAAAATAACTATCCCACCATGACAAAGAAACAGAAGCAGATTGCAGATTATATTAAGGAAAATATTGATACAATGTCCTTTATAACACTGCGGGATATGAGTCGTGAGCTGGGGGTTACGGAGATTACGATTTTAAATACCTGTAAAGTGCTGGGTTACAGCAGTTTTAATGAAGTGAAATATGAGATACGGAAATATATTAATATCAATCGCCGGATTGGGTTGTATCAGCAAAACGATTATTTTAATACGGATGTACCAGAGTATGAATTGAATGATAAAGAACGGCTGTTGGCAGAAATATGTATGGAAGAAAGAGGTTTGTTTGATGAGTTTACGAGGAATTTTGACAGCCGGCATTTGATGAAAGTGGCAAAGCTGTTTTTTGAATATCCTAAAATTGTATTGTGCGGCAGAGGAATGTCATATATTATTTGTCAATGGCTGGCTTCAGATCTTGCGGGGGCACAGATATCTTCGATGATTGTAAATACAGAGCTGAATGAAAGTGTTTATTCGGTACTTCCGGCATTGGATATGAATACGTTGCTTGTAGCAGTTACTTTTCCGGATTATTATTTCATGACAGATCAGATTGCAAAGTATGCAAAGAAAAAAGATGTGAAAATACTTGGTATCACGGATAATACAGAAGCAGAAATTGTGAAGTATACAGATGAGCTTTTAACAATACGGACGACAACAAGAATGTTTTTGAATACGGCATCTACACCGATGGCACTTATTAACCTGCTTGTATCAGCAATAAAAATTGAAAGAGATATGGTAAAAGGAGATATTGGAAAAGAATTTGGAAAATTATTTTAGTGAATGTGTAATTAAATTGTAAAAAGTACGATTCTATTAGTAAAATATAATAATTACTATAATAAAAAATATGCATTTTGTACAAAATTGCATATTTTTTTAATTTTCATACCCAAAAACTGTAGTATTTGCTATAATATATAAATATAAAGATATATAGAAAAAATATATATCAAAAAATTTTACGGCACATAAAGGAGGTCGCATTTATGAAAAGGAAATTAGTTGCAGCATTGCTTACCGTAGCGATGACATTATCGCTTACGGCATGTGGCGGAGAAAAAGAAAACTCCGCGGACGGTGGACAATATTATAATATTTATTTGCAGACAGAGCCGTCCACACTTGATTCTATTAAAGGAAATGACAATTATAGCTGGAAAATTCTGATGAATACGATGGAACCTCTGACACGTCTTGCGGAGAAGGACGGAGAACAGGTGAGAGAAGCAGCAGGAGCGGAAAGCTGGGAATCTAATGATGACGGAACGGTTTGGACATTTAAAATCCGCGACAATAAGTGGACGGATGGAAAGGCAGTTACTGCAGCAGATTATGCTTATGGTATTATACAGACGTTGAATCCGGATGCAGGTTCTCCGAACTCATTTTTTACAGCAAGTTACATTAAAAATGGTTCGAAAGTAGTCAATGGAGAAGCTTCTGTTGATGAGCTGGGAGTAAAGGTTGTTGATGACAAGACGCTGGAGATTACACTGGAGGCTCCGACCCCATATTTTATGTCACTTACTGATACAAGGGCATGTTATCCGGTACGTCAGGATATTGCTGAGGAATATGGGGAGACCTATGGTTCAGAGGCGGACAAGTATGTTGGAAACGGACCGTTTAAGATTGAAAGCTGGAAACATAACTCGGAGATTACGCTTGTAAAAAATGAGGATTACTGGGATGCAGAGAATGTAAAGCTTGATAAGGTCAATTACTCAATTATTAATGATGAAACGGCAGTATTTAATTCTTTTGACAGCGGACAGTTAGACTGGTGTTCTACCGGAAGCGAGGAGTGGGTAGACCGTTTTGATAAAAAGGAAAATGCGGAAAGAGTTGATGCGGTAATGCCTTCCATGCGTTTTGATTTTTTCAATGTGAATGATGAATTATTCAGTAACTTGAATATCCGTAAGGCATTTGTACTTGCAGTTGACAGAGAGGATATGGCAAAGACCATTTATCAGGATATGCACATTCCGGCGTATTGGTGGGTTCCACAGGCAGTTTCTACGGGAGAAAATGGGGATTACCGTGAGCAGGTAGAGGCGCCGATTGAAAAAATGGCAAAAGAGGAGGATGCGAAAGAGCTTCTTCTTAAGGGAATGGAAGAGCTTGGATTAGGAAACGACCCATCCAAGATTACAGTAAAATATTCTTTAAGTGCAACAACACAGTGGGCTCGTAATTATGGCGAGTATGTTCAGCAGAAATACAAAGAGCTTCTTGGTGTGAATATCGAATTGGATTTCAATGAATGGTCGGCTTTCCAGCAGAAGACAAATAGCGGAGAGTACCAGATGGGCAATATGATATGGAGTACAGATTACGATGACCCGATGTCTATGATTTCTTTGTTCACCACCGAGAATTCCAGCAATATACCGACAGGCTGGTCTAATGAAGATTTTGATGCATTAATCGCTCAGGCAGGAAGAGAGATGGACGAAAGTAAGAGAGTTGAGCTTTATCATCAGGCAGAAGAAATACTTTTTAACGAGGGGTGTAATATTTGTCCGCTTGTTAATGAGATGGAGCATTCATTCCATTATAACTATGTAAAGAATTTAAATAAAAAATTCACATCGACTTCCGGATTAAAGTATGTGTATATTGAAGGAAGATAAGATATCAGGTAATTATAAATGCCGCCGTCTGAACAGGCGGTGGCATCTTTTATCACCCAGGGACAGGGTGTTTTCAATTGGGGACGGGGGAAAATTAAAAAAACCCCGTCCCAGATTGAACTGTTTCCAGAGAGGAAGGAAGATAAGAAATGGCAAAGTTTATTGTAAAACGTATCGGATATATGTTGATTACATTGTTTATCGTTATTACTGCGACATTCTTTCTGATGCATAGTATTCCGGGAGATCCGCTGGCGCATATGGCAAGGAATCTGCCGGAGCAGACAAGGGAAAATTATTATGAGAAATACGGGCTGGATAAATCAACTCCTGAGCAGTATGTAATCTTTATGAAGAATCTGCTCACTAAGGGGGAGATGGGAGAGTCCTTAAGATATCCGGGACGCGAGGTTACGGATACGCTTATAACGAATTCGGCAGTGTCGGCAGAGCCCGGCGGACTTGCCCTTATTGTAGGAATTGTTATCGGCATACTTCTTGGAATTGTTGCCGCTTTGAACAAAAACAAATGGCCGGATTATATTGTTATGTTTATTGCCATTTTGGGCATTACGGTGCCGGTATTCGTACTTGCGTCGGTGCTGCAGTATATTTTCAGTGTGAAGATGATGGTACTGCCGACAACAGGATGGGGGAGCTGGAAGAATGTTGTTCTTCCGATTATTGTACTGAGCTTTGGAACGATTGCAACGTATGCCCGTTATGTAAAGTCGAATATGCTGGATGTTATGGGACAGGATTATATTCTTACGGCAGAAGCGAAAGGTGTCAGCAAATTTAATGTTGTAAAGAGACATGTACTCAAGAATGCGTTTCTACCTTGCATGACACTTCTGGTAGGGCAGGTATCGGGTATTTTTACAGGTTCTTTCGTAGTAGAGAAAATTTTTGGTATTCCGGGACTGGGATTTTATTATATTAATTCAATCAATGACCGTGACTATACAATGATTATCGGGACAACGATTTTTGCAGCGGCGCTGTTTGTTTTTGTGCAGCTTGTAGTTGATATCGCGTATAGTCTTATGGACCCGAGAATTCGCGTAAAATAGGAGGAAGAGCAGATGTTGGTGAATCACGATGTGACAGAAATGATGGAAAATATACCCGATGAAATGTTTAAAATTGTTGGGATTGATAAAGATGCGGAGACTCCGACAAGACCGAGGATCGGTTATTGGAAAGATGCGTGGAGAAGGCTTCGGGAAAATAAAGTGGCGTTTGCGGCGCTTATTATCCTGCTGGTATTAATTTTCTTTATTATTTTTGGCCCCGCAATCAGCGGCTATGAGTTTGAACAGATTGACGCAAATGCAATTAATCAGGGCCCGAGTGCCAAACATTGGTTCGGGACAGATGATTTGGGAAGGGATTTGTTTGCCAGAGTATGGCAGGCAGGGCGTGTGTCTATTATTATTGGTATTCTGGGAGCAGTCATTGCCAGCGTTGTCGGAAGTATATACGGCGGTATTGCCGCATATTTCGGCGGAATGGTAGATGATATTATGATGCGTATTGTGGAGGTGCTTTTAAGTATTCCGTATCTGATTATTGTTATTTTGATTTCCGTTATTACAGACAGTAAAAGTCTTGGAACAATGCTGGTTGCATTAACGCTGACAGGATGGTGCGGAATTGCAAGACTTGTACGCGGACAGATGCTGCAGCTTAAGTCGCAGGAATATGTGCTTGCAGCAAATGCACTCGGTGTCACTCCGATAAAAATTATTCTAAAGCATATGATTCCGAATACAATCGGAATGATTATTGTTGCAATTACATTTGATATTCCGGGATATATTTTTTCAGAGGCATTCTTAAGTTATGTGGGACTTGGAATACAGCCTCCGTCAACGAGTTGGGGTGCACTTGCTTCAGCAGCGCAGCAAAATTTTATGTTCTACCCATCTCAGCTTTTATTTCCGGCGCTTATGATTGCTCTTACTATGCTTTCATTCACATTGCTTGGCGACGGACTTAGAGATGCGCTGGATCCGAAATTACGAAAATAGGAGAGACGGTTATGGAAAAAATATTAGAAGTTGAAAATTTGAATGTTTCTTTTAATACATATGCCGGCGAGGTAAAGGCTGTGCGCGGTGTGAGTTTTGAATTAAGTAAAGGAGAAACGCTTGCATTTGTAGGGGAGTCCGGCTGCGGAAAGACAGTAACGGCAAAATCTATTCTTCGCCTTTTGAATCCTCCGTTTGCAGTTATTAAGCCGGAATCTAAGATTATTTGCAACGGAAAAGATGTACTTAAGATGAGTGAGAAAGAGCTGTGCGAATTCCGCGGAGACGAAGTGGGAATGATTTTTCAGGATCCTATGACTTCCCTGAATCCGACAATGACGGTAGGCAATCAGATTATGGAAAGTCTTATGATTCATAAGAAGCTGGATAAAAATGCGGCGAGAGAGGAAGCCGTTCAAATGCTTAAGATGGTAAATATTCCAAGCCCTGAAAAGCGAATCAATAATTATCCGCATGAGATGTCTGGTGGTATGAGACAGCGGGTAATGATTGCCATTGCTCTGGCATGCAATCCGAACGTCCTGATTGCGGATGAGCCTACAACGGCTCTTGATGTAACAATTCAGGCCCAGATTATGGATCTTATGATGGAGATTAAGACAGAAATGAATACGGCAATTATTCTTGTTACGCATGATTTGGGGGTTGTAGCAAATTTTGCCGATCGTATTCAGGTTATGTATGCCGGTGAAGTAGTAGAAAGGGGTACGACGAAAGAAATCTTTAATGAAAGCAGGCATCCGTATACATGGGCGCTTCTGCGGTCTGTTCCGAGACTCGGAAGCAAGTCGAAAGAGGAGCTTTACGCTCTTGGCGGAACGCCGCCGGATTTACTGCTTCCGCTTAACCACTGTCCGTTTGCGGACCGATGCGAATTTTGCATGCCTGTCTGTAAAGTGCATAAACCGCAGGAAACGGTGCTGAGCGATACACATAAGGTATCCTGCTGGCTTATGCATGAGAAAGCTCCGAAGGTAGAGTCATTTTATGACAGGAGGGATAAATAATGGGCGAATATATTGTAGAAGCAAAGAACCTTTGCAAGTATTTTAAGGTTGGAAAGAATCAGACGCTTAAAGCTGTCGACGGGGTCAATATACAGATGAAAAAGGGAGAAACTCTGGGCCTGGTAGGAGAGTCCGGCTGCGGAAAGACAACCTGCGGGCGTACGCTTGTGAAGCTGTATGAGGCTACCAGCGGTACGGTATTATTTGAAAGAAAAGATGTATCTAAGCTTAGGGGAAAAGAGTTACTTGCGTTTCGTAAGGATGCGCAGATTATTTTTCAGGATCCTTATGCGTCCCTTGATCCCCGTATGACAATCGGAGAGATTATTACCGAGGGAATGAACGTGCATTTTCATATGTCAGAAAAAGAGAAAGAGGAGAAAGTAAACGAGCTTCTTCATAAGGTGGGATTAAATGCGGAATATGCAAATCGTTTTGCCCACGAGCTTTCCGGAGGGCAAAGGCAGCGTGTGGGAATCGCAAGAGCGCTTGCGGTAGAGCCGAAATTCATTGTCTGTGATGAACCGATTTCAGCGCTTGATGTGTCCATTCAGGCACAGATTGTTAATCTTTTAATGAAACTTCAGCGAGAGATGGGACTTACCTATCTGTTTATTTCCCACGACCTGTCTATGGTTAAACATATTTCAGACCGGGTGGGAGTTATGTATCTGGGGTATATGGTGGAACTTGCAAGCAATTACGCGCTTTATGATAATCCGGTTCACCCATATACGCAGGCATTGATATCTGCAATCCCGGAGGTAGAGCCGGATGAAGAGGAAAGGAAAAAAAGGGTGCATCTTGAGGGCGAGGTGCCAAGTCCAATTAATCCTCCGGCAGGCTGCCGTTTCAAGAGCAGATGTAAATATGCAAAGGAGATATGCGGCCAGGAAATGCCAGAGCTTGAAGAGATAGAACCGGGGCATTATGTGGCATGCCATATGTGTGGAAAAGAGAGCTGGTAAAGAGAGAACAAAGGAGTACAAAAGGATGCTGGCAAGGTCATATATAGAAAAAATACTTGATTATGCTGTTTCCTATGGGGCGGATTATGCAGAGGTGTTTTTTGAGGACGCAAAGCGGACAAAGATTAATCTCGTGGATTCTCAGGTTTCCAGATGTGCCTGCGGAAGAGATAGCGGCATTGGAATTCGTGTATTTCGCAGGCTTAGAAGTGAATATTTGTATAGTACAGATATAAGGGAGGAAAAGGTGCTGAAGCTGATGAAAGAGCGCCTGAGTATAGGAGGCGTCTTCGGAAAGAGAGCGCCTCTTTCCAGCTTATATCCTCATGAAATTGTTTCAGAGGGAATGCTTCCCCATGATATGGAATTAAAAAGAAAAGTCAGTTTACTTAGGGATGCATTAGAGGCCGGGAAATGTGAAGGAAGCTTTATTGTGCAGGGGCGTGTCTGTTATGTGGATGAGGAACAGCAGGTACAGATTGCAAATACAGAAGGGATGTACGCCGAGGATAGGCGGATACGTACGAGAACTCGTTTTAGTATGGTAGCTGCGAACGAGCAGGATGAGAGCAGGCAAACAGGATTTGTGGGACCAGGGGCAATGAAAGGTCCGGGAGTACTTCAGCCGGAAATTCTTATCACGCATGCAAAAAGAGCGGCCAGGCGGGCTGAGAATATGCTGGGCGCCCGTCCGTGTCCTGTGGGGAGAATGCCGGTTATTATCGCAAACGGTTTCGGCGGATTATTTTTTCATGAAGCATGCGGCCATTCTTTGGAAGGAAGCTCTGTGGCGGACGGTTGCTCCGAATTTTCAGATAAGCTTGGAACACAGATTGCATCAGAGAAAGTAACGTTGATTGACGATGGTTCTATGTCGGGGGAATGGGGCTCTCTTGGAATTGATGATGAAGGAGTGCTGACAAAGAAAAATGTGCTGATTGAACGGGGAATTCTTAAAGGATACCTGTTGGATCGGTTAAATGCAAGACGTATGGGACTTTTACCTACCGGTTCATCCAGAAGGGAAAGCTATCGTTTTGCTCCGGTTTCCCGTATGACGAATACATATATTGTTCCGGGAACGGATAGATTTGAAGATATGGTCGGCTCTATAGAAAAAGGACTTCTGGTAAAAGATATCAACGCAGGCTCCGTAGATCCTGCTACAGGAGAATTTAATTTTAATACAGGAGAGACCTATCTGATTGAAAACGGCAGAATTATCATGCCTCTTATGAGCGCTACCCTGATTGGTACTGGAAGAGAGATACTGCCGAGAGTGGATATGATATCTGACGATTTTGTTATGGAGCAGGGGTACTGTTATGCGGGGAGCGGACAGATTCCGATTGGGGTTGGACAGCCGGCAGTGCGCATTGCCGAAATGACAGTAGGAGGAAAGGAATTATGAGGGGAGCTTGGGAAAATCCGGTAATTATTGATTTTGTAAAAGGACTTAAGGAGAAAGGCTTCCGTCATATAAGGTTATTTGTCAATACCAGGAAGTCTCTTTTGCTTTCGGTACAATATCAAAGTCTTAAACATTATGAATATGGAAATACAGAGCTGTATTTTGTGGAAGCGGTATGGAACGGAGAATATTGCTGTATGTACACAGATACACTCAGGGAGCGGGAAGAGATTTTCAGAAAGCTTAAAGAAACGGCAGGTGTATTTGTAAATCGACAGATACCTGGAGCCATTAAGGAAAGTAAGGATTATCGAGGGCAGCGGTGGCATGAATTTGACAAAAACGGGGTCACTGATATTTTAAAATGTGCGGAGAAAGCGGCGCTTGCATGCGAAAAAGCGGATTTTGTCGAGGTATGTGAATATCAACAATATGAGGAAACGGTAACTCTTATGGACGAGCGTATGAACTATCTTGCGGATGATGACGGAGACTGTACGTTTACAGTCCGGGTACTTGCGAGGGATAAGAACTGCGTAGCGGCGGCAACAAAGCTGGGGATTGTGAATGTACAGGATAAAGATAAATTTAAAAAGACAGCCTGTAATCTGGCAGAGCGTGCGGCAAAGTATGCAAGATTTGGACTTTGCGCAGAAAGGCCGTTTTCGGGAAGCTATCCGATAGTTTTGGAAAATTGTGTGATGGCTGAGCTTACAGGGCATTATCTTCCGATGTTTTATGGGGAAAATATAATAGAGCGCCGAAGTGTTCTGGCAGGAAAAGAAAAAGAGCGGATAGGGGTTTCATTTCTTCGGCTGGAGGAGGAGCCGTATAGTACCCGGGGTGTCAGAAGACGCAGGATTGATGACGAGGGTGTTCCGGTTTCCAGGAAAATTCTTTTAAAGGAAGGTGTATTTGAAGAGATTTTATATAATAACAAAAGTGCGTTGCAGGCCGGAACTAAAAGCACGGGAAACGGCTTTAAGCCGGGTGTGACGGATGATATCGGAACAAGCGCGACAAATGTGATACTGTCATCGGAGAGAGAAAGTTTTTCGAGAAAAGAAATGATAGAAAAGTCTGAGGGAGGTATTTACATTACTCAGATTGAAGGAATTTTTGCAGGGGCAGATATAGAAAGCGGGGATTTTTCGCTCCTGGCTTCCGGAAACAGGATTACAGGCGGTAAGGTGGGCACAGCGGTCAACCAATTTACTATATCCGGGAATATCTGTGAATTATGGAAGAATATTGAAATGATTGGAAATGACCCGGTATTTCGTATATCAGACAGTGTATGTACAGTGGCTCCGTCGGTGAAAGTAAGACAGCTTATGGTATCAGGAGAGTAGGAATTTACATATTCTTTATCATGTAGAAGAAGAGCTGACACTGGAGGGTGCTGCAAAGTATTGTTATTTTTCAAAATATTATTTTGGAACGCTTTTCGCCTGAAAGTGGAAAAGGAACAGAGGATAACGGAAATTGGATTGATAAAACAGTCCTTTTTTGCTATGATAGGCAACAGAAAGGTTTACTTACTGTGTAAGCCAGATGAGAGGATGAAAGGGATGACAAATAAGAGGAAATCTTTATCACAGATTAAATTGTCGGATTTACAGAGGGAAAAGCTGAAGTCGGAAATAAAAGCGTTTTATATTGATGAACGGGGCGAGGAAATCGGAATGATTGAGCAAATGCAGCTTCTGGAGCTGTTTGAGGAGAAATTGGCGCCGGTCATTTATAATAAAGCGCTTGACGACGCAAAACGATGGTATGCTCAGATGATAGAGAATGCAGAGTCAGATTATTATGTATTATATAAAACTGAAAACTGAAAGCAAGGAGACGAATGGATTGTATTAGTAATGAAAGACAAGGAGCGTTTTTATGGAATACGAAATTGTTCGTTTGATAGATAAGCCGGAAATCAAGGAGCGGGCGGCACAGTGGTTTCATGAAAAATGGAGAATTCCTCTGGCAGTATATCAGGAAAGTATGGAGGATTGCCTCACGAAAGAAAATGCGGTTCCGCAGTGGTATGTCGCGTTGGAGAACGGCAGAATCATAAGTGGAATGGGAGTGATAGAGAATGATTTTCATAACAGGAGAGACCTTACGCCGAATGTCTGCGCAGTTTATACCGAAGAGGATAAGCGCGGCAACAAAATAGCGGGTGCTTTGCTGAATTATGTTTGTGAGGATATGAAAGCAAAAGGGATTGATACCCTGTATCTTTTGACAGAACATACATCGTTTTATGAGCGTTACGGATGGAAGTTTTTATGTATGGTGAAAGGAGACGGAGAGTCCCATATGTCGAGAATGTATATTCACAGAAGCTGCTGAATTTGATTTTCCGGAGGGAATTTTAGCTGAGGAGCCTGATTCAAAAGCTGCGATATTACAGGCTAATACCGCAGCTTTATATTAGATAAGGACACATCCGCCTGGTAGCCTTTTGCATAAAGCATATATTCCATCCCGCTTTTAGCAAGATCGATATGGTTTTGCGGAGCGACCATAATTTCTTCAATTGGAAGATTTCCCTCACTTAGCGGAATCTCAATATAGGGGAGCATGAAGCCGTCCTTTGCGCGGAAATATACCGCCGTATCCTTTTGCTTTTTAAAGATAAACCGGTATTCCTGTTCCTCCGAAAAGCTTTCATGCTTAAAAAACATAGCGTAAACTTCCGTCATTTTCTGAAATTTTCTGCAGGCTTTCAGATAGCGGCTGTCCTGACGGTCTTTGCTTCCGGCTTCTAACAGATCATCAAGTGGCGTTTTAAGCAGATTGGGAAGATAATTGCAAAGATTTTTTCTAATTAACTGCTTTTGCTTTTTTGCGTCATAGACAACAAGGCCGTGATAGGCAATTTCGGCGGCCTCTTCAATTCTGGCAATGATTTCATCACTTTTAAAACCTATATTGTATCCGGTTTTATTTCCGAATTCCGACCACATAGTAATGCTGTCCCGGCATTTTGAGAAAGAGAGGACAAAGTATTCTCTCTTTTTTTCTTTTCCGGCATAAATGGAATCCTTAAGGAACATTTCTTTTAAAGCCGAATCCCGGATGTTTTCACGGCATACATTTTCTATAACATCCTGAATATGCGAAAATTCATTGGGATCGTTTAAAAAGTCACTTTTTGTCGCCCAAAAACAATTGTGGTTTATAATGCCGTTAATTCCGTTGCTCTTTGTGTAATGATATAGGATGCTGCCTTTTTCTGCACGTGCGAGTTTTACCTGTCTGCCGGACATTTTGTATTCCTCCTGTATTTGACTTGTGATTCTTCATAAAACCTATGTTACAGAAATTTATCTGATTTGTAAAGATTTCCGTGGAAAAATGAAAGCCTTTCAGAAGAGCCGGAGCTGTTCTGTCTGATATGGTTTTTTATACTGTCTGATGATGTCCTCCATTTGATATGTGATGTTTCGTTTTGTGCACTCTTCAGAAAAATATTCCCATAATTTTTTTGCCCGCGGACTGCGGCATTCATAATAATTGCCGTAACGTTTTCGGTATTTGTCTGCCAACCCCTGTCCTGGGAACAGCTTTTCAAGCTTCTGGTAGTACCAGTCCCTTTGATTTCCGCGGAGAGTCATGCCGAATGCCGGATAGATAAATCTGGCTCCTGCGTCTTTTGCCCGCCGGATAATTTCACCGATGTTTTTTTCATTGTCCTCTAAAAACGGAAGAACCGGCATGAGCAGAATACCGGCATAAATTCCTTTTTTACTTAATGCATCTATCATCTGAAGCCTGCGGCCTGGAAGAGTGACATGGGGCTCAAGTTTTTTTGCCAGCCGGTCGTCTGCTGTTGTCACGGTTACTTTGACAAGTACCGGAGAATGCTCAGATATACTTTGAAGAATGTCAATGTCACGTTCCAACAGCGCGCTTTTTGTGGCAATCGCAATACCGAATTCAAAAGCGTCGCACAGCTCTAATGCGTGACGTGTAAGCATAAGCTTATTCTCCAGCGGATTATAGGGGTCGCTCATTGCGCCGGTACCGACGACACCGCTTCGGGTTTTGCGGCGCAAATCGTCCCGTATAATCTGCAGTGCATTTTCTTTTGCGCGTATCTCATCAAAATTTTTGATTTGATAACAGTCCGAGCGGCTGTCACAGTAAATGCAGCCGTGGCAGCAGCCTTTGTATATATTCATATTATAATCGATTCCAAACCATTTGGAAGGAGTCTTTGTCTTTGTCACGATTGTTTTTGCGGATATATATTCCATGATTTTCTCCAGCGGTAAAAGGGATTTTTTGGCTTGTATAAATTTATCGTAATATATATTTTCCGAAGTGTCAATATGAGCAGCTTTTCCTTTTCCGCCATGGATGGCTTTTGGAATTGATTTTTATAAAAGGCCTGCTATTGTATTTGACGGAAAAGTTTATTATAATATATTGTACTTGGAGTTAGAGAGAAACGTGCCTGCGGATGAGGTAACGCAGGGGCTTTCGTTTTATGCGGAGTGTGTCGGCATGCATCAGGATTTAATAAAAGCGCTGTCTGTAATTACAGAGGAAGAACAAAATATTTTAAATGGCAGAAATGGTATTGACCAGCAGATTTATACGGAGAAGAAAGAGCTTGTGGTAGACAGTGAAAAGCTTCTCCACCGGGGCAAGCTGATACAGGTGCGCCCTCATACAAGGTTTGTGAAATTTCCGAAGCACAGGCATAATTATGTGGAGGTCGTCTATATGTGTCAGGGGACGACAACACATTATATTGATGGAAATAAGGTGGTGCTTAGGCCGGGGGAGCTGCTGTTTCTGAATCAGCATTCGGAGCAGGAGATACTTCCGGCAGAGGAGGGGGATATCGCCGTGAATTTTATTGTCCTTCCGGAGTTTTTTAATACGGCGTTTTCTATGATGGGGGCGGAGGAGAGTGAATTAAAAAAATTTTTGATAGGAACGCTCTGCAGTAAAAATCAGCAAAGCTCTTATTTGTATTTTCATGTGTCGGATGTTCTTCCGATACAGAACCTTTTGGAAAATATGGTTTGGACTGTCTTTTATGATATAGGGAATAAAAGAAGCTGTAATCAGATTACAATGGGATTACTTTTACTGCAGCTTTTGAATTATATGGATAAGATGGAGACAGGCTCCTCCCGCTTTGACGCGGAGCTTACGGGGACGGTATTTAATTATATTGAGGAGCATTACAAGAATGGAACACTGTCAGAGCTGGCGGATATGATGAATTATGACGTGTACTGGCTGAGCCGGGAAATTAAAAAGCGTACGGGAAAAACCTATAAAGAGCTTTTACAGGCGAAACGGATGAATCAGGCCGCCTATCTGCTGGAAAACAGCAGGCTGCCGATAGTAGATATTATTGAATCTGTAGGATATGATAATACGAGCTATTTTTATCGGAAATTTAAAGAGCGGTATGGGGTAAGCCCGAAAGAATTTCGGCAAAAGCAATAAAATAAGAGCATAAAAGGTCTTAAAATTTGAATATAAATGCAAATGAGGACGCTGTTTTAAGTAAATAGCGTCCTTTTTTTGTGCGTTTTTACTAATTATAATAGAGGCAGGATAAGAAAAATACAAAGGAGGCATAAAATGGAAAAATATTATCTGGCTGTCGACATTGGCGCGTCAAGTGGACGGCATATGCTTGCCTCAGTCGTGGACGGAAAGATACAGCTGGAGGAAATCTATCGTTTCCCCAATGGAATGGACAATGTGAATGGGACACTGTGCTGGGATGTAAGGCGCCTGTTTGAGGAGATTAAAAACGGATTAAAAAAATGTAAGGAATTGGGAAAGATTCCGGTATCCATGGGAATCGATACATGGGCCGTCGATTATGTTCTTCTCGATAAGGAGAATCAGGTACTTGGGGATACGGCGGGTTACCGTGACAGCCGTACGAACGGAATGGATGAAAAGGTATACGAGAGGATTTCGTTATCAGCGTTGTATGCAAGAACCGGAATCCAGAAACAGATTTTCAATACGATTTATCAGCTGATGGCAGTGAAAGAGAGCCATCCGGAATATTTGGAGCGGGCAGAGTCGATGCTTATGATACCGGATTATTTCAATTTTCTTCTTACCGGTGTGAAAAAAATGGAGTACACGAATGCAACGAGTACACAGCTGGTAAATCCGAAGACCAATGATTGGGACTATGAATTAATTGATATGCTCGGATTCCATTCCGGAATGTTCAGGCCCGTTTCTATGCCGGGGACGGTTGTCGGGAACTTTACGGAAGAGATTCAGGAGGAGCTTGGATTTGACTGTACCGTTGTTCTTCCCGCAACGCATGATACGGGCTCGGCAGTTTTGGCGGTTCCGACCAATGATGACAATGCCATTTATATAAGCTCGGGAACATGGTCTTTGATGGGAATTGAGAGAAAAGAAGCAGATTGCTCTATGGCAAGCATGCAGGCAAACTTTACGAATGAGGGAGGATACGATCACCGCTTCCGTTACCTGAAAAATATTATGGGATTATGGATGATTCAGTCTGTAAAGAAAGAATTTGAAGAGGATTTATCCTTTGCTGAAATTTGTGAACGGGCTTCAAAGGAAAGCATTATATCAATTGTGGATTGCAATGACGACTCATTTTTCGCACCGGAGAGTATGATTTGTGCAGTACAGCAATTTTGTGAGAATACGAAGCAGCCGGTGCCGAAAACAGTAGGTGAGGTTTCGGCGGTTGTATATAACAGCCTTGCATATTGTTACGGTGAAACGGTAAAGGAAATCGAAGCGATTACAGGCAATACATACGATACGATTTATGTGGTGGGCGGCGGAGCAAATGCCGGGTATTTGAACGAGCTGACGGCAAAATATACCGGTAAGAAAGTTTCAGCCGGACCTACGGAGGCGACGGCAATCGGAAATATCGTAGTTCAGATGCTAAGAGACGGCGTGTTTGAGAGCCTTCCGGAGGCGCGCACCTGTATCGGACAGTCATTTGATATTAAATATTACGGGTAGAGGCCGTTATATATTAAAAAAATAAGGAGGAGGATTCACATGAGCAGATATGAATCAGCAAAAGAAATTTACGCAAAATTAGGAGTGGACACAGACGAAGCAATGAAAAGATGTATGGAGGTTCCGGTTTCGCTTCACTGCTGGCAGGGAGATGACGTAATCGGCTTCGATCATGACGGGCCGCTGACCGGCGGTATTCAGACAACGGGCGACTATCCGGGAAAGGCAAGAACTCCTGAGGAGCTGCTTCAGGATATGGACAAGGCGATGAGTCTGATGCCGGGGAAGAAGAAAATTAATGTGCATGCATGCTATGCAATTTTTGAGGACGGGGAATTCGCAGATCGCGACAAATTAGAGCCGAAGCATTTTAAAAAATGGGTAGATTTTGCAAAAGAGAGAGGGATGGGCCTTGATTTTAATCCGACATTTTTTTCTCATGATAAGGTGAAAGACGGCCTGACCTTATCAAGTCCGGATGAGGAGACAAGAAAATTCTGGATTGAGCACGGAAAAGCCTGCATCCGTATTTCTTCTTATTTTGCAGAACAGACAGGAATTCCCTGTGTTATGAATATCTGGACGGGAGACGGATATAAGGACGTACCGGCTGACCGTATGGGACCACGGGTACGCTATAAGGAATCAATTGATGAGATTCTTTCCGAGCCATATGATCCGAAGATGGTGAAGCCGTGTGTGGAATCAAAGGTATTTGGTATCGGCGTGGAGGCTTATACCGTCGGATCGGCAGAGTTTTCCTTAAGCTACGCGGCGGCAAATATTGATAAATGCCTGCCTCTTATGGATAACGGACATTATCATCCGACGGAGGTAGTATCAGATAAAATTCCGGCACTGCTTACATTTTTCCCGGAGATTGCGCTTCATGTGACACGTCCAATCCGCTGGGATTCCGACCATGTCGTATTGTTTGACGATGAGACAAAGGAAATCGCACAGGAAATTGTCCGCTGTGAGAATGGGCTTGACCGTACTTACATTGCATTGGATTATTTTGATGCGTCTATCAATCGTATATCCGCATGGGTGACAGGCTTTAGAAGTTTCCAGAAGGCGCTTTTGAATGCGCTGTGTACGCCGAGTGCGATGCTTAGGGAGTTGCAGGATACAAACCAGATGACGAAAAAAATGGTTCTCCAGGAGGAGTGTAAGACGCTTCCGCTTGGCGATGTGTGGGAGGAATACTGCGCACGCTGTGGTGTGGCGGCCGAAGGATGGTTTTCAGAGATTGAAAAATATGAAAAAGAAGTATTGCTGAAAAGAATTTAAAGCTGTCGGGGACGCAATCGGGGACGGGGGAAATTTAATTTTCCCCCGTCCCCGATTAATTTCACCCTGTCCCTTTTTAAGCGGGATAGTGTAACCTTTCGTCTGTGATATTGTCGAGAATTTCAGATAAGTACTTTTTTGCCAGATATTTTGCCATCGGCAGATTCATATCCAGATAATTTCCGCAGTCCTTTGCGGAAGCGCCGGGGACTTCTCCTTCAAATTCGGCGATAAATGTGTACATTTCTTTCATCAGCGGAACGATGTCACTGGAAGAATAGGATCCGGCCAGCAGAAGATAGAAGCCTGTACGGCATCCCATAGGTCCGAAGTAAATGGTTTTTGGGCCGTATTCTGAATGGTTGCGTAAGAATGTAGCGGCAAGATGTTCAATTGTGTGCATTTCTGCGGTATTCATGACCGGCTCGTCGTTAGGGCTTGTCATGCGCAAATCAAAGGTCGTAATCTCATGTCCTTCTACATAATCAACGCGGGAAACATAAACGCCCGGTTTCAGCTTTAAATGGTCTATTGTGAAGCTTGTGATTTTTTCCATAGTAACACTCCTTCTTACTCTTTTTTTCTATTATAGCATAAAAAGAAATGAAAAACAGAAAAAGATATGTTATACTGATACGGATGGCTTTGCGAAAGCAATACGGACAGGAAATCAGGAGGCATCGAAGAAAGATGAAGCTATATCTTGTGAGGCACGGGGAGACAGACTGGAATAAAGAGAGAAGGATTCAGGGGCAGGCGGATATCCCGTTGAATGAATTTGGCCGGAATTTGGCGAAAAAGACGGCGTTTGGACTTAAAAATGTTCCTTTTGCCGCATGTTACAGCAGTCCGCTTGAAAGAGCGGTGGAGACGGCGCAGCTGATTCTCGGCGGACGGGATGTACCGATATTTACAGATAAGAGAATAGAGGAGATGGCATTTGGAGAATGGGAAGGAAAGTGCTGTTCGAAAAAGGGCTGGGAGCTTCCGGAGAGCTTTCGGGCGTTTTTTCATGATCCGGAGCATTATGAGCCGGCCCCGTCGGGAGAAAGTTTCGCCCAGGTAAGGGCCCGGACAGGGGATTTTCTCCTGTGGCTTGCCGGGCAGAAGCAATATCAGGAACAGAACATATTGATTGCAACGCATGGAGCGGCTCTTGCAGGGATGCTGAATTATATGAAAAAAAGGCCGCTTGCCGAATATTGGGGGCAGGGAGTTCATAAAAATTGTGCAGTTACAGAGGCTGTGGTATCAGGGGAAAGTTTTCAGGTGCTGTCGGAAAATAAGGTTTATTATGACGATGAAGTAAAGCCGTGGTAGGGATAAGGGCGGAAGAATAATATGGAGGATAAGAAATGATTCAGGATAAAAAAGTATTATTTAGCGGGATGCAGGCAACAGGAAATCTTACACTGGGAAATTATCTCGGAGCGCTAAAGAACTGGGTAACGTTAAGTGATGAATATGAGTGCTTTTACAGTGTTGTGGATATGCATTCAATTACTGTGCGCCAGGATCCGGCAGTTTTAAGAAAGCGCGCAAGGGCGCTTCTTACCTTATATATTGCGGCGGGTCTTGATCCGGAGAAAAACTGTATTTATTATCAGTCTCATGTATCAGGACATGCCGAGCTTGCGTGGATTCTTAATTGTTTTACCTATATGGGTGAGCTGAGCCGTATGACTCAGTTCAAGGATAAATCTGCAAAGCATGCGGATAATATTAACGCCGGGCTATTTACATATCCGGTGTTGATGGCGGCGGATATTCTGCTCTATCAGGCGGATGTAGTTCCGGTTGGCGTTGACCAGATGCAGCATCTGGAGCTTACGAGGGATATTGCGGAAAGATTCAATAACATATATGGAAATGTATTTACCATTCCGGAGGCATATATCGGAAAAGTAGGCGCCAAGATTATGAGTCTTCAGGACCCGTCAAAGAAGATGTCTAAATCTGATGAAAATCCAAATGCAAGCATTTATCTTATGGACGACACGGATACGATTATGAGAAAATGCAAACGGGCAGTAACGGATTCCGAGGCACAGATTCTATACAGGGATGAACAGCCGGGAGTAAAGAATCTGATTGATATTTACAGCGCCTGTACGGGTAGAAAGCCGGAGGAGGTTGTCCGGGAATTTGACGGTAAGGGCTACGGCGATTTTAAGCTTGCAGTGGGAGAGGCGGTTGTATCTGTATTAAAGCCTCTGCAGGATGAGGTGGCTCGTCTTGAAAAGGATAAGGCGTATATTGACGGCGTGATAAAAAACAATGCGGAGAAAGCAAGCTATTTTGCAAATAAAACGCTTCGGAAGGTACAGAAAAAAGTAGGATTTCCGGAGAAAATCCGGTAAATGGGGACAGGGTAAAATCAATCGGGGACGGGGGAAAATTAATTTTCCCCCGTCCCCGATTGATTAATCATCTTCGCGCTGTATACTATAGGTCTGGCGTTTTCTGGCCATTTCATCGTTTTCCAAATATTCATCATAAGTTGTAATTTTGTCAATGAGCTTTCCGCCCGGTACGATTTCCATAATCCGGTTCGCGGTTGTCTGTACAATCTGGTGGTCTCTTGAGGTGAAAAGAATTACCCCGGGGAATTTTGCCATTCCGTTATTGAGTGCGGTGATGGATTCCATATCCAGGTGGTTTGTAGGCTCGTCAAAGAGCAGAACATTTGCGCCGGAAATCATCATTTTGGACAGCATGCATCGAACCTTTTCGCCGCCGGAGAGAACACGGACCCGTTTTACGCCGTCGTCTCCGCCAAAGAGCATACGTCCTAAAAAGCCGCGTACATAGGTGACATCCTTTTCCTCAGAGTATTGTGTCAGCCATTCAACGATAGTATTGTCGTTGTCGAATTCTGAGCCGTTATCCTGCGGGAAATACGCCTGTGAGGTAGTGATTCCCCATTTGTAGCACCCCTCGTCCGGTTCCATTTCTCCCATGAGAATCTGGAAAAGGATAGTTTTGGCAAGCTCATTGCTTCCTACGAAAGCTACCTTATCATCATGGTTTAAAGTGAAAGAGATATTATCAAGAATTTTTTCACCGTCAATCGTTTTGCTTAAGTTTTCTACCGTGAGTACTTCATTTCCGATAGAGCGGTTCGGCTGAAAATGGATATAAGGATATTTACGGCTTGAGGGCTGAATATCATCCAGCTGGATTTTTTCCAAAGCACGTTTTCTTGAGGTCGCCTGTCTGGATTTGGAGGCGTTGGCACTGAAACGTGAGATGAATTCCTGAAGCTCTTTAATCTTTTCTTCCTTTTTCTTATTTGCCTCTTTCATCTGCCGGATTAAAAGCTGGCTGGATTCATACCAGAAATCATAATTTCCGGCGTACAGCTTAATTTTTCCATAGTCAATGTCCGCAATCTGTGTACATACCTTATTTAAAAAATAACGGTCGTGGGATACGACAATCACGGTATTATTAAAGCCGATTAAGAATTCCTCAAGCCAGGCAATCGCGTCGAGGTCCAGATGGTTGGTCGGCTCGTCAAGAAGAAGAATATCAGGGTTGCCGAACAGTGCCTGGGCAAGAAGCACCTTTACCTTTTCCGGGCCGTTTAAATTTTTCATTATTTCATTGTGAAGCTCCGTCTCGATTCCAAGTCCGTTTAAAAGAGCCGACGCGTCAGATTCTGCTTTCCACCCGTTCATAGCGGAGAATTCCGCCTCCAGCTCACTTGCCTTTATTCCGTCCTCATCGGTAAAGTTTTCTTTGGCGTAAATAGCCTCCTTTTCTTTCATAATATCATATAACCGTTTGTTCCCCAGCATAACCGTGTCAAGAACGGGATACTCATCGTATTTGAAATGGTCCTGCTGAAGGAAAGACAGACGTTCTCCGGGAGTGATGATAACCTCGCCGTTTGTCGGTTCCAGCCGGCCGGAAAGGATTTTTAAGAAAGTAGATTTTCCGGCGCCGTTAGCGCCGATAAGACCATAGCAGTTTCCTTCCGTGAATTTAATATTAACATCCTCAAAAAGCGCTTTTTTTCCAACGCGCAATGTAATGTTATTTGTACTAATCATATATTCAGACTCCTTATATTTCTTTGTTTTCAAAGCGTTTCAAGGCTTATCTTATCAAATATGCAAGGAAATGGCAACCCTTGCTCTGTATATTTATTTGTGCTAGAATACATTCAAATCCTTTGATGGATAGATTTGTATTGGAAAGGGGATTGAAAAGCGATGGTAAAAGCAACGATAGTACTGGAGGGCGGTGCGACGAGAGGCGTTTTTACATCCGGGGCGCTGGATTATCTGATGGAAAGGGATGTATATCTGTCCCATGTAATCGGGGTGTCGGCAGGCTCCTGCAACGGTGTGGATTATGTGTCAAGGCAGATTGGAAGAACAAGGGACTGTATGATTCATAAGGAGAAAGAGTACAGCTATTATTATGGATTTACCAAATTTGTGAGGGAAAAAAGTATTTTGGATATGGATATGGTATTTGATAAATACCCAAATGAAATATTTCCGTTTGATTTTGATACGTATTTTGCTTCTGATATGGAGTGCGAGATTGTAACGACAAATTGTGGGACGGGGAGAGCGGAATATATGACGGAGACCGGCGACAGGGAGCGGCTTATGAAGCTGTGCCGGGCATCCAGCAGTATGCCTCTGGTGTCACCGATGGTAAGGATTGACGAGTCTCTGTATCTGGACGGAGGTCTTGCCGATTCGGTTCCTGTCGGACGCGCGCTGAAAAAAGGAAATGAAAAAATCGTGGTGATACTTACGAGAAATCCGGGATACCGTAAAAAGCCGGTAACAAAAGGAATGGCAAAGTTATACCGGAGAGCGTATCGTTCCTATCCGGAGCTTGTAAGGACGACCATCCGGCGCAATGCAAAATATAACTGGCAGATGGAGCAGATAGAGCGTCTTGAAAAGGAAGGAAGAATTTACGTTTTAAGGCCGTTGATACCTGCTGTATCAAGGCTTGAAAAGGATTACGACATGCTGATGAATTTTTATGAGCACGGATACTCTCTGATGAAGCGGGAGTATGACGGGCTTATGAAGTATTTGGAAAAATAAGGAGAAACGTTATGAATTTATTTGAACATCACATTTCAACAAGAGGCGCACAGCAAATGTCCAGGGTGACGAACATGGTGCGGGAAGATATTGTAAAGAGCGGGATTAAGGATGGCATTGTGCTTGTATTTTCCCCGCACACAACGGCGGGCTTTACCATTAATGAAAATGCAGATCCGGATGTTGTACATGACATTTTAATGGAAATGGAGGAGACGTTTCCAACTCATCACGCGGGGTATCTTCATGCAGAGGGAAATTCCCATGCACATATAAAAACAAGCTGTTTCGGTCCATCCCAGACAATGATTTTAAGCGGGGGCGAGCTGGTTCTCGGTATTTGGCAGGATTTATATTTTTGTGAATTCGACGGGCCGAGAAATCGCAGATTTTATGTGAAAATTATGGAAGGATAAGAGACAGAAAAGGATATTGACGATGGATGTAAGAGTGCTGCTTAATTTTATGCATATTGCGGAAAAGCTAAAATGCAATACAAGACATTCCTGGACTTCAAGCGGCAGGAGAGAAAGCGTTGCGGAGCATACATACAGGCTGTGCATATTCGCATGGCTTGTAAAGGATGAATTTCCGGAGCTTGATATGGAACGGGTAATGAGGCTGTGCCTGTTCCATGACCTCGGGGAGGCAGAAACGGGAGATGTTCCAAGCTTCGAGAAACAGCAGAGACACAGGGAAGCGGAAAAACAGGGAATACAAAAAATAGCCGCGATGCTTCCGAAAGAATATGAAGCGGAGATTTTGAGCCTGTTTCAGGAGCTGGAGGAAAATATCACACCTGAGACAAAGCTGGTGCATGCGCTTGATAAAATGGAAGCGGTGATTCAGCATAACGAGTCGTCCATTGAAACATGGCTTCCGCTGGAATATGAATTGCAGCTTACCTATGGGCAGGAGCAGGCAAAGGCATTTCCGTATCTTCAAAGGCTCAGAGAAATGATAGAGCAGGATACGCTGGAGAAAATAGAAAAAGGGACAGGGTAAATTCAATTGGGGACGGGGTTTTTCTAAAAAAACCCCGTCCCCAATTGAATTAATAAGAAATTTCCTGCAGATACAGGCCTTTTGGGTCGCAAGCCGGGCTCGGCTCCAGAGTTCCGTTAAAGATTTCCGGAATCTCTTCTTTTTCCCGAACTCCGAAGCCGATGTCCAACAATGTTCCGATAATTATTCTTGCCATATTATAGAGGAAATCATCGGCATCAATGAGAATCTGCATTTCCTCTTCGTTGCTGTAGATGTCAATACCGTAAACCTCACGTACAGTGGATTTGGAGGTTTTTGAGTCGGAAAGGTTTTTAAAATCATGGACACCGATAAAGAGAGCGGCGGCGTCCTGCATGGCTTTCTGGTTCGGAACCTTGAAGCAATGATAGGTATGCTTGCGGTTGAAGATGCTTGGGACATCGGAAATTGACATACGGTATACGTAGGTTTTTGCGGTGGCGGCAAGCTGAGCGTGAAAGCGCGTCGCCGCCTCACGGACACTGATAACGGCAATATCCATCGGAAGATACCGGTTCAGATAGCGCTTCATATCAGCGACATCCATATCTGATTCTGTTTTAAAATTTGCGACCTGCGCATAGGCGTGTACGCCGGGCTCTGTCCGGCATCCATAATGGATTTCGATGTTCATTTCTCCGGTCATTTTCTGCAGTACATCCATAATCTTTCCGGAAACAGTATTGGAAGAATCGGATTTTCCCTGACGGGTAAGTCCCTGATAACGGCTTCCGTCGTATTCTATTACAAATAAGATATTTCTCATCGTATTTACTCCTCTTAAGTGAAATCAGTTTTAGTATAACAAACTTTGTGGTATAATTCTATAGAAATCAGGTAGATGAGGAGAATTAAAAAATGGAAAGCAGAAAGGTAGCAGAATCAGTTGTAGAAACCGTCCATATCGTAAGACCGAATCATTTGAATGCTGCAGGCCGTTTGTTCGGAGGAATTCTGATGCAGTGGATTGATGAGGTGGCCGCACTGACAGCAAAGCGTCATACGCATAAGAATGTAATTACAGTTTCAGTTGATAACCTGAGATTTTTGAAAGGAGCTTATCAAAAGGATGTTATTGTCATTATAGGAAAGATGACTTACGTAGGGCGAACCTCTATGGAGGTAGAGGTGGACAGCTTTGTGGAGGCGCTTGACGGTGAAAGAACGCATATTAATCATGCATATTTTACAATGGTTGCACTGGATGAAAAGGACAGGCCGACTCCGGTTCCGGGCCTTCTATTAGAGACAGAAGAAGAGAAAGCAAAGTGGGAGAGAGCAAGAAAACGTAAGGAAGCCCGTTTGGCTGACCGTCAGAAATAGCCGAAAAATTTTTTATGAGGGAAATTTTTCGGCTATTTCTGATACGAATCATTTCTAATATTTATTTTCTTTCATAGTTATCTGCCGGAGACACCGGTTTTTAATTTGAATTTTCCGACCAGATTTTTCATAAGCTGCGACTGGCTGGATAATTCTTCGCTTGCGGCCGCACTTTCCTGTGCGGTGGCAGAGTTGGTCTGAACGACGCTGGAAATCTGGTCAATTCCCATGGTAATCTGGGAAATGGCGGCGGACTGATTCTTGCTGGCTTCTGATATCTGACTGATAACACCGGTCATTTCACGGACGTCATTTACCGCCTGAAGAAGAGACTGCGCTGTTTCGTCAGCAATCTGCGTCCCGTTTTCTACAGCTTGCAGAGAATTTTCTATCAGTGCAGAGGTATTTTTTGACGCCTCGGCACTTTTGCTTGCCAGATTACGGACCTCGTCAGCTACCACTGCAAAGCCTTTTCCGGCGGTGCCCGCGCGTGCGGCTTCTACCGCGGCATTCAGGGCGAGAATATTGGTTTGAAATGCAATATCTTCAATTGTTTTGATGATTTTTCCGATTTCATTGGAGCTGGTACTGATATGGGTCATTGCCTGTATCATATCCTGCATCTTCTGGTTGCTTGTGTTCATTTCATCGCTTACGGAAGAGGCCATTGCATTTGCCTGCTGTGCATTATCTGCATTTTGCTTCACCTTATCGGAGATTTCATTGATTGTAGCAGCAAGCTCCTGTACCGAGCTCGCCTGTTCGGTTGCACCCTGAGAAAGTGCCTGCGCGCCGCTTGATACCTGTTCGGATCCGTTTGCGACCTGTGTGCTGCTTGCGCTTATTTGGAGCAGGGTATCATTAAGCTTTGATGCGATGGTACGGAAAGAAACAAGCAGGGGCTGAAAGCTTCCGGTGTATTCCTCCTGACATACAGAATCTACGGTAAAATCTCCGGCCGCCATCTTTGCGAGGAATTTATTTTCATCATCAATAATTACCTGAAGCTTGTGAACCAGCTCGCGCATCTGTGAAGAAAGAACGCCGAGCTCGTCCTTTGAGGTATAGGAAATTTCAATATCTAAATCCCCCTGCGCCATCTTTACAGCCGCGTTTTCAATTTCAGAAATGGGCTGCTTGATGAGGCGTATAATTACAAATGAGAAAAAGACGCCAATCAGGATAATGGCGATAATAATTGCCGCCAAAAGGATAATCGCTGTTTTGTAAAGAGACGCGCTTTCAGCGGTTTCTGTGTCACTGCCCTCTGTATTATAGGTAATGATATCGTTAAAAGCACCGTTGAGAGAATTATAAAGCTCTGTACATTCGCCCTCAAGGATGGCGCGGGCTTCGGTCTTTCGTCCCTGCGTCGCCAATGACATCAATTCTTCATCTGCCCGACTGTACTGCTCCCAGAAAGACAGCGCGGCATTGTAAAACGACTTTTCCTCTTTATCAATTAAGCTTCCGTATTTTTCTAAAAGAGTATCCATTTCCTCTTTTTCCTTTTGGAGGTACTGGAGGCTTGCGTCAGCCGTTTCATCGGAAATGGCGGTGAGATAGCCCAGCTCATTTAAGCGGATATTAGAAATAGTAGCAGCCATGTCTCTTCCAGTATCTATGCTGGGAAGCCAGCTTGTTGAAATATCATTTGTTTTTTCATTCAGTTTTCCCATAAGAGAGAAAGACATTCCGCCGATGATTAGCATGCCAAACAGTGCTACGCCTACCAAAATATAGAGCTTTAATCGGATTCTTAAATTTCGTATGTAGTTTATCATGGTTTTTATCTCCTTTTTTGTGTTTCTATGTCCGTAATAAAATCATGACATTTCCATAAATATATCGGCTTATTTTGAGAAATTGATAAGAAAATCACACTAAGACGGGTAAAAACCCGCCTTATTTTCGTTTCGCATAGGACATGACCATATTCACCATATTTTCAATCTGTGCCTGCTCTTCTTTTGATTTTCCTTCCTTTAAAATAGAAATGACCATTGACATTTCATCCGGCGTAAAGCGGATGCCGTTTTTCTGTGCTCCGGTAATCAGGGACATCATGATAGGAGCAAGTGATTTTCCGCTTTTTCCTTCGGTGCGCTTTGCCGCGTTTTTTATCAGCTCAAGCTTGATAGGATCCATATCTTTCATCAGGGGGTGGTTCAGCCATTCATTCATCTGTGTCATCTCCTTTCTCTGTATCGGACTGCCAGGACATATCGCCGAACATGCCGCCGAACAGATTTGACATATCGGACATATCCGGCTGGTTTTGTGTCATTTCCATCATATTCATCATCATCTCCATTTGTTCCATCATTTCTTTTTCCTCTGGTTTCATATAATCCTTGAGAGTGTCAAATATCCTGGAGGAATCGGGATTCCCAAAACCGTAAAAGTGCTCGAACGTATGATGAAGCTCCAGAAATTTAATATAAATGCCGAGCATACGCTGCATAGAAAGAGGAGTGTATGGAAGAAGCAGCTTCAGGGTATAAAGATTCGGCGGCGTTACCAGGTTGTCGAAAGGGGTCATCAGACGCGGTGGTTTTTGTTCCATAAGCACTCCTTTAAATTAACGTTGTAAATATATATGTAAAAGGAATGGAATTTATGAGAAATGTTCATACTCTAATTATGTAAAATATATGATAAAGGAGTCCTGAAAATGAACAGAAAATTAATTATTGACGGCAACGCGGTGTATGAGGTGGATGAAGACTGCATGCTGAAAAAAAGAAGTGAAGAGGATGAAAGAAAGCTGGAGGAAAGAAATATTTATATGGAAGAATATAAGAAAGCGTTAAGAAGGACGGAGTGATTGCTCCGCCCTTTTATTTGCTTAGATGTTAAATGAGATTAGCAGTCGCAGCCGCATCCGTCGCCGAAGCCGCATCCGCCGCAGAAGATAAGAAGAAGGATAATCCACAGGCAGCTGTCGTTTCCGCAACCGCTTCTCATTCCGCCGCCGCATCCGCCGCAGAAGATGAGTAACAGGATAATCCACAGGCAGCTGTTATTTCCGCCGAAACCACAGCAGTCTCCGCCTCTTCCCATTGCTGAATCACAGCCACATCCACAGTTTGTAGCACTTAAATCACTCATACTAAATTCCTCCATATAGGTTATTTACACTACATAATATGTGTGATTCCGGGATGTGTGAGAAGAAAATCCTAATATTTCATAAGTCTTTTTACGGAGTGCTCATATTTGTGCGAACGGTTTTTCAGCTTCAGTCCGTCCATCATAGTCATATCCCTTTTTGTATGCTCGTCATAGAGTGTCAGAAGGTAAGCGGTTGTATAATTGCGGTTTTTATAGGATGCAAACAAAAGCCAGTTCATAATATCCGGAAGCCAGTAACGTTCGGGAATCCGGGCCTCCCTCAATAACAGGATGCAGGGAAGCGCCTGTACGGCAAGCTGGGCAAGGCGGCTGGTGGCATCTTTCTGCCGGATGAGCTCATCGCTTTCGGTGATAATATCATAGAGCTGGTTGGAGGCTTTCCAGTAAACAACAAAGCCGGATTCGGCTTCTTTCTCTTCGGCTTCGGCGTGCTTTAAATCATAGGTCTGCATGACCGGCTTTCTGCCGGAAATATCCCGGTCATATTCTGCACGCTTTGCAGGGTCTGAAAGGATGGCATATGCTTCTAATATTTCCTGCATCTGTTCAGTCGTGTCAATTCCGTCCTGCATATTGGCATCGGGATGGTATTTTTTCGCAAGTGCGTTTTTGGCAGATGTGATCTCATCGGCAGACGCTTTTACAGATACGCCTAAAATGTCGTAATAGTTTTTTGTTTCCATATATTCTCCCCTTATATGAATTGTCCCCTGACGAACACAATTATCATACCCCAAAATATAGAAGAAATCAATTTCTAATTTTATGAATATCTTAATTGAAGAAACAGTTTTGGAGGCTATGTAATGGACAGAGTGAAAAAAGCGATAGGCTATTGGTGCGGGGATATAAGAAATTATGGCTATAGAGGGGAAAATGTGGGAGTAGCGGTTCTGGATACGGGGATAGCGCCGCATCCGGATTTTAAAGGTCGGATCCTGGCGTTTAAGGATTGTGTGAATGGAAAAAAGACGCTGTACGACGACAGTGGACACGGAACACATGTAGCGGGAATACTGGCCGGAGACGGAAAAGCGTCAAAAGGTATTCTGACCGGGATGGCGCCGGGAGCACGCCTATGTATCGTAAAAGTGTTGAATGAAAGAGGGGAGGGAGATGTCGGACATATATTAGACGGAATTCAGTGGATAAGAGAGTATGAAAGGAAGCTGGGACTTCGGGTTGTCAATATTTCGGTCGGGGCAAAGGCAGGGATTGACGGCGAGAAAGAGGAACGGCTTCTTAAGGCGGTAGAAGCGCTTTGGGATATGGGACTTACGGTTGTTGTTTCGGCAGGGAATTACGGTCCCAAAAAAGGTACGATTGCAGTGCCGGGAACAAGCAGGAAAGTGATTACTGTAGGAGCGGTTAAGGACGGGGCGGATCCCGGCTGCTCCGGAAACGGGCCGACAGGGGAATGCATTGTAAAGCCTGATTTGGTAGCGCCGGGTTATCAGATTATCTCCTGCAATAATGTTTCTTATCAGGCGCGAAAGCCCTATACGGTAAAAAGCGGGTCTTCGATGGCGACTCCGGTGGTTTCCGGAGCGGTCGCCCTGCTTTTGTCAAAGTATCCGGATATGAGCAATGTAGAGGTGAAGCTTAAGCTCCGGCAAAGCTGTGAAAGAATTCCGGGCAAAAGTGCGGAGACGGGCTGGGGAATGTTAAGAATGGATCGGCTGATGGTATGAAAAAGAGGTGTCAAGAAAAAATACTTGACACCTCTTTCCTTTTGTTGTATGATAGCACAGGTGATTGATGTGAACGAGATATTAAAGCAGGCATTATTATATGATTTTTACGGCGAGCTCCTGACCGGACATCAGAAAGAGATATACGGACAGTTTGTTCTGGACGACCTGTCGCTCGGGGAGATTGCGAAAGAGGCGGGTATCAGCCGTCAGGGTGTTCACGATATCATTAAGCGGTGTAATCTGGCGCTTGCGGGATATGAAGAGAAGCTTCATCTTGTGGAGAGATTTATGTCGGTGAAAAAGAAAGTGGAGCGGATAGACGATTTATTAGACGGATATGAAAGTGACAAAGATGGAGCGCTGCTTCAGGAGGTTCGGAAAATATCCGGAGAGATTATAGAGGAGTTGTAGTATGGCATTTGACAGCTTGACGGAAAAACTACAAAATATTTTTAAAAACTTAAGAAGTAAGGGGCGTCTTACGGAAGAGGATGTAAAAGAAGCTCTGAAAGAAATAAAACGGGCGCTTCTTGCGGCTGATGTTAATTTTAAGGTGGTAAAGGATTTTATTAAAAATGTCCAGGAGAGGGCTATCGGACAGGATGTGATGAACGGCCTGAATCCCGGACAGATGGTGATTAAAATTGTCAATGAGGAGCTTGTGAGTCTGATGGGCTCGGAGACAACGGAGATTAAGCTCCAGCCGGGAAGCGCCGTCACAGTGATTTTGATGGCAGGTCTTCAGGGTGCAGGTAAGACGACCACGACTGCGAAGCTGGCCGGAAAATATAAGCTGAAAGGCAAAAAGCCTCTTTTAGCAGCCTGCGACGTTTATCGTCCGGCGGCGATTAAGCAGCTTGAGGTAAACGCAGAAAAGCAGGGTGTGGAAGTCTTTTCTATGGGAGATAAGCATAAGCCGTCAGATATTGCAAAGGCAGCGCTTGAGCATGCGAGAAAGAATGGAAATACTCCTGTTATTCTCGATACGGCGGGACGTCTCCACATTGATGAGGATATGATGGCGGAGCTTCAGGAAATTAAGGATACGGTGGAGGTTCATCAGACGATTCTTGTCATTGATGCCATGACCGGGCAGGACGCTGTAAATGTGGCAAAGGATTTCAATGAAAAGGTCGGCGTTGACGGTGTGATTGTCACAAAGCTGGACGGGGATACGAGAGGCGGTGCCGCGCTGTCTGTCAAGGCGGTGACCGGAAAGCCGATTTTGTATGTCGGTATGGGTGAGAAGCTTTCGGATTTGGAGCAGTTTTATCCGGACAGAATGGCTTCCCGCATTCTCGGAATGGGAGACGTGCTCACTTTGATTGAAAAGGCGGAGGCAGAGATCGACGAAGAAAAAGCGCGTCAGATGTCCCAGAAGATGAAGAAAGCTCAGTTTGACTTTGAGGACTACCTTGAGAGCATGAAGCAGATGAAGAATATGGGCGGTCTCGGAAGTATTATGAGTATGCTGCCGGGACTTGGCGGTATGGGCGGCATGGGTAAGATGAAAGGCTTAAGCGACGAGCAGACCAGTCAGGCAGAAAAAAATATGGCACGCATGGAGGCAATGATTTATTCGATGACGCTTAGGGAACGGCGCAATCCTGATATACTGAATCCGTCAAGAAAACATCGTATTGCAAGAGGCGCGGGAGTTGACATCAGCGAGGTAAACCGAATGGTCAAGCAGTTCGGCGAGATGAAAAAGCTGATGAAGCAGTTCGGAAAGGGTGGAAAGAAAGGAAAATTCCGAATGCCCTTTTAGGATTGCCTGAAAATTCGTGTGAGAATTTTCTATGAAAGAGATATATTGTGCGTAAAGCACTGTATATAAATTTTATTTTTATCTATTATTTTATGGAGGTGAAAGATATGGCAGTAAAAATCAGATTAAGAAGAATGGGACAGAAAAAAGCTCCTTTCTATAGAATCGTTGTGGCTGATTCCAGATCGCCGAGAGACGGCAAGTGTATCGCAGAGATTGGTACCTATGACCCGAATCTGGAGCCAAGCGCAATTTCCGTAGATGAGGAAGCTGCAAAGAAGTGGTTAAACAATGGCGCACAGCCGACAGAAGTTGTAAGCAAGATTTTCAAAGCGGCAGGCATTGAAAAATAAGCAGAGACTTCGGAGGTGCAGAGAAGATGAAAGAGTTAGTTGAAGTAATTACAAAGGCTTTGGTTGATAATCCGGACAGTGTTGTAGTAAATGAGCGCATGGAAAAGAAAACAACCATTCTTGAGGTGCGTGTCGCTGATTCCGATATGGGTAAGGTGATTGGAAAGCAGGGCCGGATTGCGAAAGCAATACGCTCGGTTGTAAAGGCGGCAGCTGCAAAGGAAGACAAAAAAGTCATTGTAGATATTATGGATTAACAGTGTCTGATTGTGGATAACTAAAAGCAGACTCCGGATGGCAGTCTGCTTTTTATGTTGCCAGGTATGCGATAAAAACGTCCGGTGGATGTTTTTTAGTGGAGATTTTAAATTTATGGAGCAATTACTTAAAATCGGAGTGATTACCTCTACTCATGGCGTGCGGGGGGAGGTAAAGGTATTTCCGACAACAGACGACAGCGCGCGTTTCCGGGAGCTTAGAAGTGTGTTTCTTGATACGGGAGGGGAGCTTCTGACACTGGAAATCCAGAGCGTTAAATTTTTCAGGCAGTTTGTAATTCTGAAATTTAAAGGGATAGATAATATGAACGATATTGAGAAATATAAACGTTGCCCGCTGCTTGTTGACAGGGAGCATGCCGTACCGCTTGAGGAAGATGAGTATTTTATTGCCGATATGCTTGGCATGGAGGTGATAACCGAAAACGGGGAAAAGCTCGGAAGACTTAAGGATGTAATTGAAACGGGAGCGAACGATGTGTACGTGGTTCACAGCGAGGCACATGGAGAAGTGCTGCTTCCGGCAATTAAGGATTGTATTCTGGATGTGGATGTTGAAAATCAGAAAATGAAAGTTCATCTGATGGAGGGACTGATTTCATGATGCAGTTTTACATTATGACACTGTTTCCGGATATGGTGATGGGGGGACTTCATACAAGTATTATCGGGCGCGCCGTAAAAAACGGTCTCCTGTCTGTTGAGGCAGTCAATATCCGGGATTATGCGTTTAATAAGCATAACAGCGTAGATGATTATCCCTATGGCGGCGGAGCCGGGATGCTGATGCAGGCGGAGCCGGTGTACCAGGCATATGAGGCGGTGAAGGAAAAGCTGAAAACGGGGAAAAGACCGCGGCTTGTTTATTTGTCGCCCCAGGGAAAAACCTTTAACCAAACGATGGCAGAGGAGCTGGCAAAGGAAGAGGAGCTTGTGCTTTTATGCGGCCATTATGAGGGAATTGACGAGAGAGTGCTTGAGGAGATTGTGACGGATTATGTATCGGTCGGCGATTATGTACTGACAGGCGGAGAACTTCCGGCCATGCTTATGGTGGATGCCATAGCGAGGCTGGTTCCGGGAGTGCTTCATAATGACGTGTCCGCGGAATTTGAAAGCTTTCAGGATAATCTCTTAGAGTATCCGCAGTATTCAAGGCCCGAGGTATGGCATGATAAAAGGGTGCCCGAGGTGCTTCTTTCCGGGCATCATGCCAACGTGGAGAAATGGAGACGAAGACAGTCGGTTGTCCGCACGGCGGCGCTTCGCCCGGATTTGCTTAAAAAGGCAGAACTTACGGAGGAGGAAAGGGAGCTGGCGGAAAGGATATCGAATTATCAGTCAAACGGAGAATTTGATGAAAATATTTATAAATAGCTTGCTATCCGGACTTAAGTGTGATAAACTACAGTATGTTGTGAGAAAAAATGAGATGGTCCTCTGGTACACGAATGTATTAAGAACATCCAATTGAATAAAGGAGGTCGCACAACTATGAACGATATTATTAAAAATATTGAGGCCGCACAGCTGAAAGCGGAGGAACCGCAGTTTCGCGTAGGTGATACTGTAAAGGTATACGGAAAGATTAAAGAGGGAAACCGTGAGAGAATTCAGGTGTTTGAAGGCACGGTTATCAAGAAGCAGGGAGGAAGTGCGAGAACGACATTTACCGTCAGAAAGTTTTCAAACGGCGTTGGCGTGGAAAAGACATGGCCGCTTCACTCACCGAATGTAGAAAAGGTTGAGGTAGTAAGAAGAGGTAAGATTAGAAGAGCGAAGCTTTACTACTTAAGAGACCGTGTAGGTAAGAGAGCTAAGGTAAAAGAGTTAGTAAAATAAGCATGGCAAAAAGGGACAAGTACAGCAGCTGTAGTTGTCCTTTTTCTCTATACAGGACTGTGAAGCAGGTGAAGTTTTATGAGAAGAGTTAGGAGAATCAGAAAACAGAGACGAAGAAAGCCCCTTTCCAGACGATGGGAAAGAAAAAGACAGATGCATTTTCTGCGGAAGGTACAGGGAGTTTTGCGTCATATTTTTTCGTACGTCCCGGCGATTGTAATAAGGGTATCCCGAATTGCCGTTATTTGCCTGCTTGCTTTCATTCTGGTGTGGAATCTTGGACAAAGGGTAAGTATGATTGGTGATTCTATGAGTCCGGCACTTAAAAACGGAGATATTGTGCTGGTAAACCGCGTCGTATACAATGCAAGGAGGCCGAAGCGGGGGGATGTGATTGTATTCAGGCCTAAAGGAAACGAGAATTCCCATTATTATATAAAACGGGTGGTCGGCCTGCCGGGAGAGACGGTGGAAATTATTGAAAACGGAATATATATTAACGGCGGGAAGCTGGAAGAAACATATCAGACAACAAAGCTTGACAGAGTGGGACGTGCCTCGGAAAAGATAAAGCTTGATGAGGACGAATATTTTGTGCTTGGAGACGACAGGGAAAACAGCGAGGACAGCAGGGACGCGGATGTGGGAAATGTGAAGCGGGAATACATTTACGGCAAGGCGTGGTTTGTCCTCTCTCCCCGTCAGGATTTTGGATTTATAAGGAGCAGGTAAAAATGCATTTTCAGTGGTATCCGGGTCATATGACAAAGGCCAGACGTATGATGCAGGAGAATATAAAATTAATAGATTTGGTCATTGAGCTTGTGGATGCAAGAGTTCCGCTTTCCAGCAGAAATCCGGATATCGACGAGCTGGGAAAAAATAAAGTGAGGCTGATTCTTCTTAATAAAGCGGATTTGGCGGAGGAGAAATGGAACGACGCATGGCTTCGCTATTTTGAGGAAAAAGGATTTTTTGCCGTAAAGATGAATTCCAGAAAGAGCGGAGGACTGAAAGCGGTTCAGAACGTCATTACGGAAGCCTGTAAGGAAAAAATGGAGCGCGACCGCAGACGGGGCATTTTGAACCGTCCGGTGCGGGCAATGGTTGCAGGAATCCCGAATGTAGGAAAGTCTACTTTTATTAATACGCTGGCAGGCAAGGCGTGCGCAAAAACCGGAAATAAGCCGGGAGTGACAAAAGGAAAGCAGTGGATTCGCCTGAATAAACAGGTGGAGCTTTTGGATACGCCGGGAATTCTCTGGCCTAAATTTGAAGATCAGACAGTGGGGCTCCGCCTTGCATATATCGGCTCTATTAAGGATGAGCTTTTGAATGCCGGGGAGATTGCTTTAGAGCTTATTCGTTTTCTGAATCAAAATTATCCGGGGATTTTGGAGGAAAAATATCAGATAGAGCCGTCAAAGGATGCCTATGTGATGCTTGACGGGATTGCTGAGAGCCGCCATTGTCTTGTGAGGGGAAACGAGCTTGATACGGATAAGGCCGCAGTTCTTTTACTGGAAGATTTCCGGAGCGGAAGGCTTGGAAGGCTGACACTGGAATATCCGGAGGAACTATGATAAACTATAAGGATAAAAAAGAGGAGGCATGATTTTGATGTCTAATCGTTACGAAGAGAAAGAGGAGTCAAAGAGTATACTTCGAGAGCTCGCAGGCTGGATTTTTTATTTTGTAATTATTATCGCCCTCACTTATGTAATTATTACCTATGTCGGACAGCGCACGAGAGTGGAGGGCTCGTCGATGGAAACAACGCTCAGTGACGGGGATCATTTGCTGGTAGATAAGATATCCTATCGTTTTCGGGAGCCGAAACGGTATGATATCGTTGTATTTCCTTATCTGCATGAAGAACAGGTATACTATATTAAGCGGATTATCGGGCTGCCGGGAGAGACGGTTCAGGTGATAGATGGGTTTGTCTACATAGACGGTGAGCTTTTGGAGAGCGATATATACGGTGCGGAGGTTATGGAGGATGCAGAGCTGGCGGAGGAGCCGATTACGCTCGGCGAGGATGATTATTTTGTACTTGGAGATAACAGGAACCACAGCTCAGACAGCCGTGACCCGAGTGTGGGATTAGTAAAACGGAAAGACATCATGGGAAAAGCATGGATTCGTCTGTATCCGTTCGACCATATGGGGGTTATTAAACATACGGTATCAGATGAAGAGGCTGCCGGGGATTAAGCTTTATCAGGGAGTATTTTAAAAGATGGGTAAGCGTGAGGAAGAAAAGCAAAGAAAAGCGCGGGAAAAGCTTGACAAAGAACTGTCGCGGCTGAAAGCCATGAGCGTGTATGAGGAAAGATATCAGGATTATTCTTATGTGTGCGGAATAGACGAGGCCGGCAGAGGGCCCCTTGCAGGTCCCGTGGTAGCGGGCGCGGTTATTCTTTCCAGGGATTGCCCCATTCTTTATCTGAACGATTCAAAAAAGCTTTCGGAAAAAAAGCGGGAGGCGCTGTATGGAGAGATTATGGAGCATGCAGTCGCAGTCGGAATCGGAACGGTTGGTCCCGGGCGTATTGATGAAATAAATATTCTGCAGGCGACATATGAGGCGATGCGGCAGGCAATTAAGAATCTTGCGGTAAAACCGGAGCTTTTGCTTAATGATGCCGTGACGATTCCGGAAGTAGAGATTCCGCAGGTACCGATTATAAAAGGAGACGCAAAGAGTATTTCCATTGCGGCGGCGAGTATTGTCGCAAAGGTGACAAGAGACCGTATGATGGTAAAGTATGAGGAGTGTTTTCCGGGATACGGCTTTGCATCCAATAAGGGATACGGAACGAAAGTGCATATTGAGGCGCTCAAGGCGCTTGGACCGACGGAAATACACCGTGAGACATTTATTAAAAACTTTGTGTAGAGAGCAGAGGAAAGCGCAATGAGCTGTAATCGCCGGGAAGTCGGAGCCGAATATGAGCGGCAGGCGGGAGAATATCTGAAAAGGCTTGGATATGAGCTGGTGGAATATAATTACCGCTGCAAAAAGGGTGAAATAGATATAGTTGCGAGGGATGGGGAATATCTGGTATTTTGTGAAGTAAAGTATCGGAGCAGTTCGAAGAGGGGACATCCGCTGGAGGCGGTGAACAGGAAAAAGCAGCGGATTCTTTCCCAGTGTGCGTCGTATTATCTTATGCAGAAAGGGCTTACGGATGTTTCCTGCCGTTTTGATGTTGTCGGAATTACGGGAGGGGAAATTACGCTGATAAAAAATGCATTTGACTGCATATATTAAGAAGACAGTGAGAACGGGGAATAAAAATGGGACTGGGATTACATTATAAAAATGATGAGCATATTTTTGCGGAAAGAGAAAGGAACGGCGTGCCCTATCTTTCGTTTCCTCTTTTTGAGAAAACGAAAATCGTAAAGCACGGGTTTTCGACGAGGCTGGGAGGTGTCAGCACCGGCTGCTGGTCCTCCATGAATATCAGTACAACAAGAGGGGATTCGCCGGAGCATGTGGCGAAGAACCGTGAATTGATTGCGCAGGCAATCGGAGTTTGTGAGGGGGATTTTACTTATACACATCAGACGCACACGACGAATGTGGCGGTTGTGGAAGCCTCGGATAAGGGAAAGCATTTTGCACAGACAGACGGGATGATAACCGATGTGCCGGGAATCTGCCTTGTGACTTTTTATGCGGATTGTGTTCCCTTATATTTTCTGGATCCTGTAAAGAGGGTTATTGGACTTAGCCATTCCGGGTGGCGCGGTACGGTGGGAAAGATGGGAAAGGTAACCGTAGAGAAGATGGCGGAAGTATACGGAGCGAAACCGGAGAATATTCTTGCGGCCGTAGGCCCCTCGATCTGTCAGGATTGTTACGAGGTCGGCGGGGATGTAATCCGTCATTTTAAATCTGCGTTTTCAGAGGAACTGTTTCCCAGGCTTTTTTACAAAAAAGAAAACGGAAAGTACCAATTGAATCTCTGGGAGGCAAACAGACAGGTGCTGCTGGAGGCGGGTATTACGGAGGATCATATGGCGGTGACAAATTTGTGCACGCACTGTAATCCGGAAATTCTGTTTTCTCACAGAGCTTCCGGAGACAGGAGGGGGAATTTGAGCGCGTTTCTTGCATTAGAAAAATAGGGAGGTAGTGCTTATGGTATTGACAGCGGAATCAGCGGTTGTAGAGAAAGCTGCTGCTGCTGCGGTCGAGACGGCCGGAGATGCGGTTCAGGAGGCCGGAAGAGTGACGGCGTATTTGCAGGAGCATATTCCGGACCTGATTGGATTCGGAATCAAGGTTCTTTTTGCTGTTCTTTTTTTCTGCATCGGACGGATTGCAATCAAATGGATACGAAAGATTGTGAAGCGTTCTCTGACGCGTTCGCGGGCGGATAAGGGTGTGGAACAGTTCGTAGATTCGCTTCTCAGGTTTGGATTATATTTTCTGCTTATTTTTACAATAGCCACAAAGTTCGGCGTTGACGCAGCTTCGGTTGCGGCGCTGATTGCATCCGGCGGAGTGGCGATCGGCCTTGCGCTTCAGGGGAGTCTTTCGAACTTTGCAGGCGGCGTGCTTATCCTGATTTTGAAGCCGTTTGAAGTGGGGGACTATATTGTAGAGGATACGAACCATAATGAGGGAACAGTAAAAGAGATTCAGATATTTTATACAAAGCTCAGCACCATTGATAACAAGACAATTGTAATTCCCAACGGAATTTTGACCAATAACAGTCTGACAAATATGACGGCGCAGCCGGAGCGGAGACTGAATATAAAGATAGGCATTACGTACGAGGCGGATTTGCGGAAAGCAAAGGCAGTGATAGAAAAGCTTCTTAATGAGGATGTCTGCGTAATAAAAGAGAAAGAAATAGCCGTGTTCGTAGACGAGCTTGCAGACCACGCAGTTGTAATCGGTGCGAGAGGATGGGTCAATAATGAGGAGTTTTGGCCGACACAGTGGAGACTTTTGGAGGAGATAAAGCTTGCATTTGATGAGGAGGGAATCGAGATTGCCTATCCGCAGATGAAAGTGCATATGGCAAAAGGGACAGGGTAAAATAAATTGGGGACGGGGTTTTTCTAAAAAAACCCCGTCCCCAATTAACAGCTGGAAATCGGACTTGAACCGACGACCCCTTCATTACGAGTGAAGTGCTCTACCGACTGAGCTATTCCAGCATAGTATAACGACAGCAGTCACAAATACTATTATATCGGATTTTTAAAAATTTGCAAGAGTTTTTTTGAAGAATTCGAAAGGAGCTTGTTTTATTTGCTCTAAAAATGTGATAGGATGACATATAGAGATTTTATTTAAAGGAGGAGTTTGCTGTGAGGGAAATTACATACCGCAATCCGGTGGCAGAGGATGCAAAAAATATTGTGGACTTTTACAATTATGTGGGCGGGGAGACAAGTTTTTTAAGCTTTGAAAAGGACGAGTATCCGTTGGACGTAAAGGGACAGGAGGAGGATATAAAGGGACTTAAGGATAATGTCAATAATACGATGCTTCTGGCGCTTGACGGAGAGGAAATTGTCGGAATTGCAACGATTAATTCCAGTCATAAAATAAAATCCCGCCATGAGGGCGAGCTTGGAATTGTTGTGGCTAAAAAATATCAGGGACAGGGAATCGGAAGTAAGCTGATTCAGATGCTGATTGACTGGTGCAAAGGAAATGGAGTGACGACACGGATTCGTCTGGATACGAGAACAGATAATACGATGGCTGTTTCTCTTTATTTGAAATTCGGCTTTGTCGTAGAGGGCTGTTGTAAGAACCAGACACTTTTGAACGGGAAATATTATGACCTTTACATTATGGGTATGATGATAAAATAAAATTGCAGGAAAGTGAATTGTTTAAAAGATTATGTATTCAGGAGGTGCTTTGCATCTCCTGTTTTATGCTTTCGATGAAAGCAGGGGAAGATTCGGTACCAATTTTAGAAGCGGTGCAGACACCATTTCTCTAAAAGGTTTATCAGTGAGTAAAGTGCGGTTGCCATAATGCAGAGGAGGACAATGCTCATAAGCAGCCAATCCATTTTAAACACCTGGCTTGAGTATATAATCAGATATCCAAGCCCGTTTCTCGCGGCGAGAAATTCTCCGATAATAACCCCTACAAGACAAAGGCCGATGTTGACCTTCATATTGCTGATAATGGCCGGTACAGAGCTTGGAAGCACAACCTTTGTAAGTGCCTGATACTTTTTGCCCTGAAGGGTATAAATCAGCTTCACTTTTCCGGGATCCACCGTAGTAAAGCTTGTATAGAGACTTAAGATGCTTCCAAAAACGGCGACCGACATCCCTGCGACAATAATTGTCGTTTTGGTGGCGCCGAGCCATACGATTAGAAGCGGCGCCAGCGCTGATTTTGGAAGACTGTTCAGCACGACCAGATAGGGATCCAGTATTTCTGAGAGCCTGACGCTGAACCAGAGGGCAACCGCCACCAGAACACTGATGGCAATTACAAGAAAGAAGCTGATAATTGTCTCATAAAGAGTAATGCCAATATGAAGAAAAATGCTTTTATCCAGAACCATACTCCAGAAGCATAGAGCAATCTTTGACGGACTGCTGAAGATGAAAGAATCAATGATTCCTACATTTGCAGTAAACTCCCAGAGAAACAGGAAGCTCAGAAGAATCAGAATCCGGGAGATTCGAACGATACGTTTATGCTTTCGCTGGCAGAGGAGATATTTCTGCTGTTCTTTTGAAAGGTTATTCATCCGTATTCAACTCCTTCCATATTAAATTAAAATAGGTTTTAAATTCCGGCGCATTCCGTCTGGCAAGAGGGGTTTCCTGAGGGGGATCAAAAATCAGGGGAATTGTCTGGCGTATCGTCGCCGGACGGCCGGAAAGTACGATTACCCGGTCTGCAAGGGAGATGGCCTCGGAGAGATCGTGGGTGACAAGAATCGCTGATTTTTTCTCTTTTCGGATAATCTGGCCGATGTCGTCGCCTACATTCAGGCGCGTCTGATAATCCAGCGCGGAAAAAGGCTCATCCAGAAGAAGTAAATCCGGGTCGAGTACAAGTGTACGGATGAGGGCGGCACGCTGGCGCATACCTCCGGAGAGTTCGGACGGCCGGGCACGCTCGAACTGCTTGAGTCCGTAAAAATCAAGAAGCTCGTGGGCTTTTTCCCGTGTTCTGGCAGTGAGCATGTGCTGCACCTCAAGACCGAGAATGACATTGTTGTATACGGTCCGCCATTCAAATAATTCGTCATGCTGCAGCATATAGCCGACGTTTGTCGTACTTTCTCGCAGGTATTTTCCATTAATTTTAATCAATCCCTTTTCCGGGACAAGAAGTCCGGCAATAATAGATAAAAGCGTTGATTTGCCGCATCCGGACGGGCCGACGATAGCGACGAATTCTCCTTTTCCGAGAGCGAAAGAGATGTCCGAAAGGGCAGGAGTTTCTCCTTCGAGGTTATGATAGGCATAATGGATATTCTTAAGTTCTAATACTTGCTCCATAGAAAACCTCCGGTAAAAAGTTAGCATTATATCATATATTATGTAGAATCTGTATTTTTCGTGCGCGTTTTCCTCTTGTCAGATGCAGGAGGAAAAGTTATAATTTTCAGGAGAGTATACATGAAGGAGAAAGGTTATGAATTACCAGAGGGAGTTGGATAAATTAATTGAAAAACTGAAAAAGGAGGAGCGGGTGCCGAAGCTTTTGCTTCATAGCTGCTGTGCGCCGTGCAGCAGCTATGTGCTGGAGTACTTAAGCGATTGTTTTGAGATTACGGTGTTTTATTACAATCCCAATATATATCCGGAGAGTGAATATACAAAACGGATTCTGGAGCAGCAGACATTGATTAGTGATATGAAAGTAAAGCATCCAGTGTGCTTTATGGCAGGTAATTACGACAGGGAAAGATTTTATGAAATTGCGAAAGGATTGGAGCATTTAAAGGAGGGGGGAGAGCGCTGCCTTAAGTGCTATGAGCTTCGTCTCAGGGAATCGGCGGAGCTTGCAAAAAAGGGTGCTTTTGATTACTTTACAACAACACTCAGCATCAGCCCGTTAAAGAATGCCGACAGACTTAATGAAATCGGGGTAAGACTGGGAGAACAGTACGGGGTTGCGTATCTGCAGTCTGATTTTAAGAAAAAGAACGGGTACAGGCGTTCTGTAGAATTGTCGAAAGAGTATGGCCTGTACCGCCAGAACTACTGCGGCTGCGAATTTTCCTATTTGGCTTCGAAATAGCTGCAGAGCTTAATACAGACAAAATGAAAGAAATCATATTCCATTTTCATATGCAATGTGATAAAATGAATGACATATTTTTTGAGAAAGGATGGATGCATATGGCACAGCTTTGGGGAGGACGTTTCACGAAAGAAACAGACCGGTTAGTATATAGGTTTAATGCTTCAATATCATTTGATAAGAGGTTCTATGCTCAGGATATTAAGGGAAGTATTGCCCATGTCATGATGCTTGCCAGAAAAGGAATTATAAATGATACGGAAAAAGAAAAAATTATTGCCGGCCTTACCGGAATTATGGAGGATGTAGAGGAAGGCCGCCTTAAGATTACAGATAAGTATGAGGATATCCACAGCTTTGTAGAGGCGGTCCTGATAGAAAGAATCGGAAGCGCGGGCAAAAAACTCCATACCGGAAGAAGCAGGAATGATCAGGTGGCGCTTGACATGAAGCTTTACATACGGGATGAGCTTTTAATTGTTGACCGGCTGATTGAAGAGCTGCTTTACGCGGTTCTTGGAATTATAGAAGAGCATCTTGAAACTTATATGCCGGGCTTTACCCATCTTCAAAAGGCACAGCCGATTACCCTTGCTCATCATATGGGCGCTTATTTTGAGATGTTTAAGAGAGACCATGAGCGTCTCAGGGACATTTATAAAAGGATGAATACCTGTCCGTTAGGAAGCGGCGCGCTGGCGGGGACGACTTATCCCCTTGACCGGGAATATACGGCGAAGCTGCTCGGCTTTGACGGCCCGTCTTTAAATAGTATAGACGGCGTGTCGGACAGGGATTATCTGATTGAATTTTTGTCGGCGCTTTCTATGATTATGATGCATCTGAGCCGTTTTTCAGAGGAAGTGATTATATGGAATTCCAATGAGTATCAGTTTGTTGAGCTTGACGACGCTTACAGTACCGGAAGCAGTATTATGCCTCAGAAAAAGAATCCGGATATCGCGGAGCTTGTAAGAGGAAAAACCGGACGTGTATACGGCTCGCTGAATGCGCTTCTTGTGACAATGAAAGGAATTCCGCTTGCATATAATAAAGATATGCAGGAGGATAAGGAATGGACCTTTGACGCGATAGACAGCGTTAAGGGATGCATTA
Source organism: uncultured Lachnospiraceae bacterium (assembly GCA_946552115.1). Taxonomy (GTDB): domain Bacteria; phylum Bacillota; class Clostridia; order Lachnospirales; family Lachnospiraceae; genus CAPEBR01. Next base: position 46,723 of record CAMNRH010000001.1, on the reverse strand, counting down.
CCCTTTTTGCAGGAATGCTCCGTACCATGCAGTTTCGGAAAGAACGGATGAAAGAAAGCGCAAAGCAGGGCTTTACGAATGCGACAGATGCGGCTGATTATCTGGTAAACCGCGGCGTGCCGTTCCGGGATGCGCATGGGATTGTGGGACAGCTTGTCCTCACCTGTATTGAGAGGAGGATTGCGTTAGACGAGCTGCCGTTGGAAGAATACAAGCGGATCTCTCCGGTATTTGAGGAGGATATTTATGATGCTATAAGTCTTGGCGTCTGTGTGAGCAGGCGGACAACGACGGGTGCACCGGGACCTGAAGCGATGGAGAAAGTGCTGGAGGTGTACAGGAAATATATGGAAGAGTATGAGACGGCATAAAATTACCGGTAAGGGATCAAAAAGGGAGGAGACGTGAAAATGGATAAGAAATTGCGAGTAGGAATATTAGGTGCGACAGGAATGGTGGGACAGAGATTTATTTCTCTTTTAGAGAACCATCCGTGGTTTGAGGTGTCGGCAGTGGCGGCCAGCTTAAGATCTGCCGGAAAGACTTATGAGGAAGCAGTAGGCGGGCGTTGGAAGATGAAGAAACCGATGCCTGAGGCCGTAAAAAAATTAGTGGTATTAAATGTAAATGAGGTGGAGAAGGTTGCCGCTTCCGTTGATTTTGTTTTTAGTGCAGTTGATATGACGAAGGATGAGATCCGTGCAATTGAGGAGGCCTATGCCAGGACGGAGACACCGGTTGTATCGAATAACGGCGCCCACAGGTGGACGCCGGATGTACCGATGGTAATACCGGAGATTAATTCGGGGCATTTTGATGTCATCCATGCTCAAAAAAAGAGGCTTGGCACGAAAAGAGGGTTTATTGCGGTAAAGCCTAACTGCTCGATTCAGAGCTATGCGCCGTGCCTTGCGGCGTGGAAAGAGTTCGGGCCTAAGGAGGTTGCGGCAACGACCTATCAGGCAATTTCAGGGGCGGGAAAGACCTTTAAGGACTGGCCGGAGATGGTGGAAAATATTATCCCGTATATCGGCGGAGAGGAAGAAAAGAGCGAGCAGGAGCCGCTTCGTGTATTGGGACATATAGAAAACGGCCAGATTGTGAAAGCAGAGCTTCCGAAAATTACCTGTCAGTGTATCCGGGTGCCGGTGTTAGACGGACATACGGCGGCAGTGTTTATCAATTTTGAAAGGAAGCCGGCAAAAGAGGAGCTGATTCAGAAGCTGATGGAATTTAAAGGATTTCCGCAGGAGGAAAAGCTTCCGAGCGCTCCGAAGCAGTTTATCCGGTACCTTAAAGAGGATAACCGTCCGCAGGTGAGTTTGGATGTGGACTATGAAAACGGTATGGGAATTTCCATCGGGCGCCTGAGAGAGGATACCATATTTGATTACAAATTCGTGGGGCTGTCCCATAATACCGTGCGGGGCGCGGCAGGCGGAGCCGTACTGTGTGCGGAGGCTTTGACCGCGAAAGGATATATTTGGGCGAAATAGAAAAGATATGATATAAGATGAGGGAATGATTATGGATAAAAACATCTTGAATTATACACAAAACAGGGAACTGTCATGGCTGAAATTTAATCAGCGGGTACTGGAGGAGGCGCAGGATTCCTCCGTGCCGCTGTTGGAGCGGATGAAATTTGTCGCAATTTTTACAAGTAATCTGGACGAATTTTTTATGATTCGTGTGGGCAGTCTTTTTGATATGGCGCATACAGATGCGAATACAAGGGACAGCCGTTCCGGAATGACGCCGCATGAGCAGCTCGACCAGATTTTTAAGACAGTGGCGCCTCTTTATAAGGAGCGTGATAAGACCTATGCGGAGATTAAAAAACAGCTTCATCCTTACGGGGTGTGCGGGCTTGATTTTAAGGAGCTTGAGCAGCAGGAAAAGAAATATGTGAAGAAATATTTTAAGGACCAGATTCTACCCATCCTTTCACCGCAGATTGTGGATGCAAATCATCCCTTTCCTCATCTGCTGAATAAAGAAATATATGTAACGGCGACTTTAAAGCTGAAGGACAAATCCATGTTCGGCATTGTGCCGGTGCCGCAGTTTGTATCTGACGTCCTGTATCTTCCGGGCCATGATATCCGCTATATCCGTATGGAAAAGGTTATTGTGGAATATTTAAACCTTGTCTTTCCACAATATGAGGTTTCGGAACAGAATTATATCTGCGTGACGCGCAATGCCGACGTGGCTCCCGATGATGAAGCGTTGGAGGTAAATGACGATTTCCGTTATCTGATGCGTCAGACGCTTCATAAACGCCGCAGAATGTCGGTCGTACGTCTGGAAATTGCGGAAAAGCTGTCACAGGAAAATGAGAAGTATTTCTGCGACCGTTTTAAAATAAGGCCCAATCAGATTTTCCGTACGAAAATACCGATGAAGCTGGATTATATCTTTACAATCAGCGGGGAGCTGTCGGAGGCAATGAAGCGCCCGCTGGCATATCCGTCCTTTTCACCGCAGAGTTCACCGCGTGTGCATGAGGGAAGTCTTATGAAGCAGATTAAACGGAGGGATATTCTGCTCTTTTATCCCTTTGAGAGTATGAATCCTTTCCTTAAGCTGATTAAGGAAGCGTCAGCAGACCCGAATGTTATGACGATTAAGATAACGATTTACCGTCTCGCAAAAAAAGCAAGACTGGTAGAATATCTCTGTGCGGCGGCGGAAAACGGGAAAGAAGTTACGGTGCTGATTGAGCTCCGAGCCAGATTTGACGAGCAGAATAATATTGGCTGGTCAGAGAGGCTGGAGGAAGCCGGATGCCGGGTGATTTACGGATTTGAGGATTATAAGGTCCACTCTAAAATCTGTCTGATTACCTACAGGAACCGGAATGAAATACAATATATTACGCAGATAGGAACCGGAAATTACAATGAAAAGACGGCGGCTATGTACACGGATTTATCACTGATGACGGCCGATCCTGCAATTGGAAGAGATGCTTCGGAATTCTTTAAAAATATGTCGATTGGGAATCTGGCCGGCGATTATAACCATCTGATTGTAGCGCCCACAGGACTTAAGCAGAAAGTGCTGTATCTTATGGATGAGGAGATTCGAAAGGGGACAAACGGACGCATTATTATGAAGATGAATTCTCTTACGGATGTGGATTTTATCCGAAAGGTATCAGAAGCGTCTATGGCAGGAGTAAAAATTGATTTGCTTGTCAGAGGAATCTGCTGCCTGCTCCCGGGGATACCGGGCTTTACGGACAATGTACGGGTGACGAGTATCGTCGGACGGTATCTGGAGCATTCCCGCATTTTCAGCTTTGGTACGGGATCGGAGCAGAAGCTTTATATCGGTTCTGCGGATATGATGACAAGAAATACAGAAAAACGTGTGGAGGTTGTGGCTCCGGTGCTTCGTGAGGAGATTAAAAAACAGATTAATCATTATCTGAGGGTAATGCTGAGTGATAATGTAAAAGCACGGGTGCTTCAGAGCAATGGAAAGTACAGAAAAAAAGAGCAGAAAGAGCCTTATATTGATTCGCAGGCGGCGTTTATGGAGGAGGCTCTACATGCGAGGCCGGAGGCGCCTGCGCAGGAGAGGAGCTTTTTAAGAAAGCTTCAGGGGCTTCCGAATTTTAAAGAATTGAGAGAAAGGCTTAAAAGGACAGAGAGACAGGGGTTATAAAGATATATGGGGAAATCGCTCTATATTGCGGAAAAGCCCAGTGTGGCGCAGGAGTTTGCGAAAGCTTTGAAGCTGAATACAAGGAGGCAGGACGGTTATCTGGAGGCGGAGAATTCGATTGTAACGTGGTGTGTAGGGCATCTGATAACGATGAGCTATCCGGAAGAATATGACGCATCATTTAAGCGCTGGAGTCTTGAGACGCTTCCGTTTATTCCCGGAGAATTCAAGTATGAGGTTATCCCGGCTGTGGCAAAGCAGTACCGGATTGTGGCAGGGCTTCTCACAAGAAAGGATGTAGATACCATCTATGTATGCACAGACTCCGGGCGGGAGGGTGAATATATTTATCGGCTTGTAGAACAGCAGGCAGGGGTAAAAGGAAAAGAAAGAAAGCGGGTATGGATTGATTCTCAGACGGAGGAAGAGATCTTAAGAGGAATCCGGGAGGCGAAAGATTTGAAAGAGTATGATAATCTTTCGGCTTCCGCTTATCTCAGGGCAAAAGAGGATTATCTGATGGGAATCAATTTTTCCAGGCTTTTGACTTTAAAATACGGGAACGGCATTTCGAATTATTTAGGTACAAAGTATTCTGTCATTTCGGTAGGACGCGTGATGACCTGCGTACTTGGAATGGTTGTCAGGAGAGAGCGGGAAATCCGGGAGTTTGTGGAGACACCCTTTTACAGAGTTCTGAGTCATTCCGGAGAGAAAGGACAGACCTTTGAGAGCGAATGGCGGGCAGTGAAAGGCTCCGGATGGTTTGAGGCCTTTGATTTGTATAAAGAAAATGGATTTAAGCAGGAAGAAAAGGCGAAAGAGCTGGTACATTTTTTGAAAGCAGAAACGCCGGTCCAGTGTACGGTACAATCTGTGGAAAAGAAAAAAGAAAAGAAAAATCCTCCGCTTTTGTTCAATCTGGCAGAGCTTCAGAATGAATGCTCAAAACGGTTTAAAATCAGTCCTGATGAAACGCTCCGTATTGTGCAGGAGCTTTATGAGAAAAAGCTTGTAACCTATCCGAGAACGGACGCCAGAGTACTGTCCTCAGCGGTCGCAAAGGAGATACATAAAAACTTAAACGGTCTTATGAAATATGAACCCGCGGTTCCCTATCTGAAAGAAATTGCCGGTTTTGGAAGCCATAAAGGTCTTCCTGGGACAAGGTATGTAAATGATAAGCAAATTACGGACCATTACGCGGTCATTCCGACCGGACAGGGACTGCATGCGCTGGGCGGCCTGCCGGGAATCTCGAGGTCTGTCTATGATGTGATTGCAAGGAGATTTTTAAGTATTTTCTATCCGCCTGCCGTATATCAAAAGGTGGCAATTATAACAAAAATCAGGGGTGAATCCTTTTTTGCCGGCTTTAAAATATTGGCGGAGGAGGGGTACCTTAAGGTGTCTGGTATGCCGGAAAAGAAAGACGGCAAAGAAACGGACAGTGCATGTTTTGAAAAAATTCGGACATTGAAAAAGGGAACGGTACTCCCGGTTCAATCGCTTGAGATAAAAGAAGGAAAAACCTCGCCGCCGAAGCGCTATAATTCCGGCTCTCTCATTCTGGCAATGGAAAATGCCGGACAGCTGATTGAGGATGAGGAATTGCGGGCACAGATTAAGGGAAGCGGAATCGGAACCAGCGCTACGAGAGGAGAGATATTAAAAAAGCTTTTTCACAATCAGTATCTTGCGCTAAATAAAAAGACGCAGATTGTTACGCCTGCCATGCTGGGCGAAATGATATATGACGTTGTTGAACATTCCATTAAATCACTCTTAAATCCGGAGCTTACTGCGAGCTGGGAGAAGGGACTTACCTATGTGGCGGACGGAGAAATTACGCCGGAGGAGTATATGGGGAAGCTCAGAAGCTTTATTGAGAGCAGGACGGCGAGTGTGAAAGGACTTTCAAATCAGTGTCAGCTTAAGGCATGCTATGACCGGACGGCGAAATTTTACAAAAAAACGCCGACGGGAGGAAATGGGCGGCCGAAATAAATCATAACGGAGGTATTTTTATGAAAGAATTAACAGTGCAGGAGTTATATACTCTGGACGAAACGATTGCAAAGGATATTTTTGAGGGAGTTACCTATCCGTGGGAGGTGCTTCCGAAAATCAGCGGCTTTATTTTAAAGCTCGGTGAGACGCTTCCGGAGGAGGAATATGAAAAGCGCGGGGAAAATGTGTGGATTGCAAAATCGGCGAAAGTGTTCGAGTCCGCATATATTAACGGACCGGCTATTATCGGCAGGAATGCCGAGGTGAGACAGTGCGCGTTTATCCGCGGAAATGCGATAGTAGGGGAGGGAGCGGTAGTAGGGAATTCTACGGAGCTTAAAAATGTGATCCTTTTTAATAAGGTGCAGGTTCCCCACTATAATTATGTCGGGGATTCCATTTTAGGCTATAAGGCCCACATGGGTGCAGGTTCCATTACCTCCAATGTAAAATCGGATAAAAAGCTGGTTGTTGTAAAGACTCCGGAAGGCAACATTGAGACAGGGATGAAGAAGTTCGGAGCAATGCTGGGAGATGAAGTTGAGGTGGGCTGCGGCACGGTATTAAATCCGGGAAGTGTTGTGGGAAGCCATACGAATATCTATCCCTTGTCTTCTGTGCGCGGGTTTGTTCCGGCAAATCATATTTATAAAAGACAGGGTGAGATTGTCGAAAAGACAGAGGATTAGGAGGGAAAGAGATTATGAATGACAGTTATGTGACATTTGAAATTGAAAAAGCGAAGCATATCGCGTTAGTTGCCCATGACGGGAAAAAGAAAGAGCTGGTTGAGTGGTGCGACAAAAACAAGGATATATTAAAGAGCCATTTCCTGTGCGGGACAGGGACGACGGCACGGCTGATTGCGGAGAAGACCGGGCTTCCGGTAAAGGGCTACAACAGCGGCCCGCTTGGCGGCGACCAGCAGATTGGGGCAAAGATTGTCGAAGGACAGATTGATTTTATGATTTTTTTATGGGACCCGTTAGAAGCGCAGCCTCATGACCCGGATGTGAAAGCGCTTCTCCGCATTGCGGTGGTGTATGATATTCCGATTGCCAATAACCTGGCGACAGCGGATTTCATGCTTCATTCGAAATATATGACGGAAACCTACAGCCGGAAGGTGCAGAATTTTAATAAGACCGTACAGGACAGAGTTGAGAGAATGAAGTAAGTTTGCTAAGAAAAATAAGGCAGCGGTTAAGTATTGACATGTTTTACGACATGTGGTATTCTGTTCCAAGATTACTTTATTGCTTTAAAGCGCAACGGTTTAAAGCGTAGCGTTTTAAAGTGAGAGAATATGAGAAAGTTGAGGGACAGTTATGATTATCAAATTGATTTTGCTGGTAGTATTCTTTGCGGTAATGGTGTCCGTAGGGCTTTATTCCAGAAAACATGCGACAAGTGTGGACGGATATGTGCTGGGGGGCCGTTCGGTAGGGCCGTGGCTTACCGCGTTTGCTTATGGGACTTCTTATTTTTCAGCGGTTGTATTTGTCGGATATGCAGGCCAGTTCGGATGGAAGTACGGTCTTGCAAGTACATGGATCGGTATCGGAAACGCGGTGATCGGAAGTCTGATGGCATGGGTAGTGCTCGGACGGCGGACAAAGGTTATGACGCAGCATCTGAATTCAAAAACAATGCCGGATTTCTTCGGCTCCAGATATGAAAGCAAAGCGCTTAAAATAGCCGCCTCAGCGATTGTGTTTGTTTTCCTTGTGCCGTATACGGCGTCGGTATATAACGGCTTATCAAGGCTTTTCGGAATGGCGTTTAACATTCCTTATACATACTGCGTAATCGGAATGGCGGTGTTCACCGCGATTTATGTGATTCTGGGCGGATACATGGCGACGGCGATTAACGATTTTATTCAGGGAATTATTATGCTGGGCGGCATTGTGGCAGTTATCGGCGCGGTCCTTTCCGGGCAGGGCGGATTCATTGAGGCTATCCGAAAAATGGCGGAGATTCCAAGCGATGTGCCGGTGACGATGGGACAGCCGGGAGCCTTTACCTCCTTTTTCGGGCCGGACCCGTTAAATCTTCTGGGTGTTGTAATTCTTACCTCGCTCGGCACATGGGGGCTTCCGCAGATGGTAGGCAAGTTCTATGCAATCAAGGATGAAAAATCCATTAATACAGGGACTGTGATTTCAACCTTATTTGCAGTTGTTATTTCCGGCGGATGTTATTTCCTCGGAGGGTTCGGAAGACTGTTTGAGAATCCATCCCTTTATGATGAGGCGGGGAACATGGCATTTGACGGAATCGTACCGTATATGCTTTCGACACTTCCGGATATTTTGATTGGCGTTGTGGTGGTGCTTGTATTATCCGCCTCCATGTCAACGCTGGCATCACTTGTTCTTACGTCAAGCTCCACATTGACGCTTGATTTCCTGAAAGATAATATCATTCGGGATATGAGCGAGAAAAAGCAGGTAAAGGTTATGCAGGCGCTGGTTGTATTTTTCATTGTATTGTCACTGGTGATTGCCCTTGACCCGCCGACTTTCATCGCACAGCTTATGGGGATTTCATGGGGCGCGCTTGCAGGGGCGTTTCTGGCTCCGTTTATGTACGGGCTTTACTGGAAGGGTGTAACGAAAGCAGCCGTATGGGCAAGCTTTGCAGCCGGAATCGGAATTACCGTTTCCAATATGTTCCTGCACTATATCGCGTCTCCGATTAACGCGGGCGCAATCGCGATGATAGCGGGGCTTATTATCGTTCCGGCCGTAAGCCTCATTACTCCGAAGATGGAAAAAGAGAAAATGGACGCGTTGTTTGAATGCTATGAAGAGAAAGTAACGATAACAAAGAAGCGTTCACTGGAGGCGAATTGATTAAAAAACATCAATAAAAATGATTAATTTTACCACTTTTATTTTCTGAAGTTGTATGCTACTATAAGTACAGTCTTAAAATAAGACAATAAATTTGATGATATTTAATTTTTTTGTTTGACAGGAGAGGATGGTAGCATGAAAAATTGTCAGAAATATGAGAGAGCTTATTTTATGCCGCCGGAGGCGACATATGACTGGGTGAAGAAAGACTATATTGATAAACCGCCGATCTGGTGCAGCGTTGATTTAAGGGACGGGAATCAGGCGTTGATTGAGCCTATGAGCCTTGAGGAGAAGCTGGAATTTTTTCAGCTTCTTGTGAAGATTGGCTTTAAAGAGATAGAGGTTGGGTTTCCGGCGGCGTCTGAGACGGAATATCAGTTTATGAGGACGCTGATTGAGAAAGATATGATTCCCGATGATGTGACGGTGCAGGTGCTGACACAGGCGAGAGAGCATATTATTAAGAAAACCTTTGAGGCGGTGAAAGGCGCCCCCCATGCGGTTGTCCACCTTTATAACTCAACTTCCGTGGCGCAGCGTGAGCAGGTATTTAAAAAGAGTAAGGAGCAGATTAAGCAGATTGCCGTTGACGGTGCAGAGCTTTTGCTTAAACTTGCGTCTGAGACAGACGGGAATTTCACATTCCAGTATAGTCCGGAAAGCTTTCCGGGAACGGAGGTTGACTATGCGGTGGAGGTATGTAACGCGGTGCTTGACGTATGGAAACCGACAGCGGATAACAAGGCAATTATCAATATTCCGACGACGGTGGAAAATGCGATGCCGCATGTATTTGCAACTCAGTTAGAGTATGTGCATAAGCATCTGAATTACCGGGGCAATGTCATTCTCTGTCTGCATCCGCATAATGACAGAGGCTGCGGCGTGGCGACGGCAGAGCTTGGTATCCTTGCGGGAGCCGACCGGATTGAGGGAACTCTTTTCGGAAACGGAGAACGTACCGGAAATGTAGATATTATTACGTTGGGAATGAATATGTATTCCCACGGGATCGATCCGGGGCTTGATTTCTCCAATATGTCGGAAATCCGTGAAACTTATGAGCGTTTGACGAGAATGCACGTATATGAGCGTCAGCCCTATGGCGGCGATTTGGTGTTTACCGCATTTTCCGGTTCCCATCAGGACGCGATTGCAAAGGGAATGAACTGGAGAGAGGAAAGAAGCTGTGATAAATGGACGGTTCCGTATCTCCCGATTGACCCGCAGGATGTAGGGCGGAAATATGATTCGGACGTTATCCGCATTAACAGCCAGTCCGGTAAGGGCGGCGTAAATTATATTTTAAAGCAGAGCCATGGCATTAATCTTCCGCAGGAGATGAGGGAGGAAGTCGGATATCTTGTAAAAGATGTATCCGATAAGGCCCATAAGGAGCTGAATCCGGATTGGGTGTATCAGATTTTCTCTGATAATTATATTAATACTAAGCCGGTATTCCATATTGACGAATGTCATTTCAAACAGATTGACGGCATTACCGCGGAGGCGACGATTAATCACGGCGGGGACAGCCGGGTGATTACCGCGATTGGAAACGGACGTCTGGATGCGGTCAGCAACGCGATTAAGCAGTATTTTAATATCAGCTATGAGCTTCGGTATTATGAGGAGCATACGCTTTCTAAGGGTTCGTCTGCAAAGGCGGCGTCCTATGTAGGTATCGTCTGCAAGGGCCGGACTTTCTGGGGCGTCGGGATTGACGCGGATATTATTAAATCTTCGATTGAGGCGCTGACGGTTGCGGTCAATAAGATTGAGGAAATCGGCAGCGCGGACGGATGCAAGGATGCGAGAATGATTGAAATTATGAATTATATTCAGGCAAATTATATTGATATTACACTGGATGATCTGGCGGAGCATTTCTTCTTGTCAAAGCCCTATATTTCCAAATATATCAGAGAAAAGTCCGGAATGACATTCGGGGATCTTGTGAAAAAAATCCGAATGAAAAAAGCGAGAGCGCTTCTTAAGAGCAGCAGTATGACCGTGGAAAATATAGCGCTTACGGTCGGTTATCAAAATGTGGAGCATTTTAACCGCCTGTTTAAAAAGGCTTACGATATGACGCCGATGCAGTTCAGAAATCAGAAGTAGGGGGAAACGAGATGATTATTTGCGCCAGGTATCTTGTAACCGGAGACGGGAAGACTGTGCTGACGGATAAAGCCGTCGCGACAGGGAGCGATGGCAGGATTAAAAAAATCGGAGTGAAAGAGGAGCTTATAAGAGAGTTTCCGGATAAGGAAGTGAAAGAGTATGGGGATGCCACAATTCTGCCGGGGCTCTGTGATATGCATGCCCATCTTGGCTACTGGTATTCCCAGCCTGACAGCTTTAATTACGGGCCGCAGCTTATTATGCTCTATGCGCTGCAGCACGCACAGGCAGCTTTCGAACGGGGGATTACCTCTGTCCGGGATATGTCATCGGCCCACGGCGTATGTAAGAATCTGAAGCTGGCCGCGGAAAAGGGATTTGTCGTTATTCCGAAAATAACGCATACAGATACTGGCATCTGTATGAGCGGCGGGCATGCATGGGAGGAGGTCGAGCAGGTGGACGGCCCCTGGGAGGTCAGAAAGGAAATCCGCAGGCAGGTCCGTGACGGGGCGGAATGGGTCAAGGTGCTTACGACACACCGCTCCCATACTCCGGAGCTTACGCAGGAGGAGCTTGACGCGGCGGTGGACGAATGCCACAGGAGAGGAATTAAATGCGGGGTGCATGCGGGGACGAACCCGGGTATTCAGATGTGCATTGACGCCGGCTTTGATACGATTGAGCATGCGACCTTTATGACGCCTGACCACGCAAAGCAGATGGCGGAAAAAGGGATTGCATGGACGCCGACCATTATGGCCTACACGCTGCTTTATGATATTTGTAAGGAAAACCTTGAAAAGCATGCCGGAGCGCCGGTAAATGACCCGGTCATGCAGAAGGAAATGAAAGATTATCAGTATTTTGAGCCGGCCTATCAGGCGTACAGAGAGCATTTTAAGGAATTTTATGATACCGGAGTGACAGTGATTGCGGGAACGGATATGGTGATGTATCAGTCTCCGTTCCTGCCGCTTCCAGGAGAGCTTGCGTATATGGTGGAATATGGGATTTCCCCGGTGCAGGCTATTCAGACTGCGACAGAAAATCCGGCAAAGGTGCTCGGCGTAGAAGATAAGAGAGGACTTATCAAGGAGGGGCTGGATGCGGATATTCTTGTTGTAGGCGGGGATCTCAGTGAGGATATCAGATGTCTGAATGACGTGAAGCTTGTAACGATGGATGGAAAACGGGTATTTGAGAACGGGATCCGCTATGTAGGGACACACAATATGTATATGTAAATGATAATTTAATATGTTGTTTATCCAAATAAACAGATAACAACCGGGTTACAGGATGGTCAGCGTCAGTACCTGTCCTGTAACCCGGTTGTTTATTTGCGGTATCGCATAAACGCAATGCATATAAAACTTAAATTTCTCTTGTATATTCTTTGAGCCATACTCTTTCTTCCTCTGTCAGATAGGGGCCGATTTTTTCATATACGTCTTTGTGGTATTGGTTCAGCCATTCCCGTTCGTCCCGGCTCATTTCCTCCGGGGCAATTCCGTCTAAATCTATGGGAGCAAAAGTGATGGTTTCAAAATGCATAAACTGTCCGTATTTGTTCTGAACGCCTTTTTTCACAATGAATTCATTTTCAATCCGGATTCCAAATTTGCCGTCCTCATAAATTCCCGGTTCGTCAGTAATTACCATGCCCTCCTCCAGCTGATGATGCTCATTCTTACTCGGAACAACATACCAGCGGAAACCGGTCGGCGCTTCATGGATATTGCCGAGATAGCCGACGCCGTGTCCGGTGCCGCATTGATAATCCAAATTAAGATCCCAGATGGGGCCGCGTGCCAGGACGTCAAGGTTATAGCCGTAACAGCCGTAGAGGAAGTTTGCCCGGGACAGGCGCATCATAGCGCGGACAACGGCAGTGAAATATTTCTTCATCTGCGGATCCACAGAGCCTAATACAAAGGTTCTTGTAATATCTGTGGAACCCTCGAAATAACCGCCGCCGGTATCGTTTAAGAAAAATGCGCCGGATTGAAGCGTTACATCGGATTCCGCGCTCGGAGAATAATGCATCATTGCCGCGTGGTCGGCAAAGGCGCATAAGGGTTCGAAGCTGTCGCGGATATAGCCCTCCTGTGCGGCGCGTAAAGAGGTGAGCTTGTCCGCTGAACTTAATTCGGTAATCGTTTCCTTATCATAGCGTGTTTTTATCCAGTACATGAATTTTGTGACAGCGACGCCGTCTTTGATATGGGCCTTTCTGATGTTTTCAAGCTCCGTCGGGTTTTTCATGGCTTTCATAAGGATGGTCGGGTTTGGCGTCTCGATAATTTTACAGGGAATGTTTCTGTAGAGGGCATAGTTCATCTTCATGGGGTCAATCATAACCAGGCTGTCCTTATGTAAATTCTTAATATCCTCATAAATATCGTTATAGGGATGGATATTTACCTGGTTTTTCTCTAATTCCCCATGGATGCGGCCATCAAGCTTGGAATCGTCGACGTATAATTCGACAGCTTCCGGCGTGATTACCGCGTAGGAAAGAAGAAGCGGAAAGAAATCAATATCGTCGCCCCGGATATTGAAAAGCCAGCAGATATCGTCCAGGGAGGCGACGATATGGGTATCCGCGCCGCGTTCTTCCATGACTTTACGCACGCGCGCAAGCTTGGAGGAGACGCTTTCGCCGGAATATTTGTCCTCCAGGAAAAAAGCAGGTTTTGTCGACAGCGCCGGGCGGTCTTCCCATATCGCGTCAATCAGATCTTCGGAATAGTTAATCTTGATATTTTTGGAGCAGAATGCTTCTTCATATTCCTGCCCTTCCCCCATAGAGACAACACGGCCGTCAAAGCCGACGACACCGCCTGCCGGAAGCTGTGACCGTAAGTATTCGGGAATAGACGGGGTATCGCCCACGAACATTTTCATCAGTCTGACCCCGCTTCCCTTAAGCTCATTTTCAGCCTGGAAGAAATACCTTCCGTCTGTCCACAGGCCGCCGTCGTCCTTTGTAATAACCGCGGTTCCGTAGGAGCCGGAAAAGCCGGTGATGAATTTGCGGGCCTTGAAATGCTCCCCCACATATTCGCTCTGGTGGAAGTCGGCTGTCGGGACAATGTAAGCGTCTATGCCTCTTTCCGTCATAAGCGCACGTAATTTTGCAATTCTTTCTGCTGCGTTCATAGATAGAAAACCTCCTTACATGATAATCATTCTGCTGCTATTTTAGCATAAATTGCGGGATATTGGCACTGTTTATAAAATAATTATAAAATTAACAATGGGAATACTTAAGTTTTTCTTAAAAGTTTGTATTGTATTTTTGGTTATCTTGTGATAACATCATAATGTCAAATGCTTTTATTTGTTGCTTTTAACGAAATGAAAGCAAAATTTATAATTTGGAGGGTGAAACTCATGGGAAAAACAAAAAAAGGGTTTCCGTTTGGCTTTTATGTATGCTGTTTGTCATTTACATTTGAGAGACTTGCATATTATGCCGCTAAATGGGGACTTACGATCTTTATCGCGGCAGAAGCGATAAACGGAGGACTTGGACTTGATAAGTCTGTAGCGGCGACTATGTCGGCCAATCTGGTAGCGTTTACTTATATCACACCGGTTATCGGCGGATATATTGCGGACCGCTGGGCAAGTCCCCGTCTTCTTGTTCCTCTTGGGGAGATCATGATGGGAGCCGGTTATCTCTGTGCGTGGAAAGCAAACGGGCTTGGAATGCTTTGGGCCTGCGTGATCCTTGTTGCTGTCGGAACAGGTTTCTTTAAAGGAAATGTATCCGGTATCAACGGACGTCTGTTCCCGTTAGCTGACGCGGATGAGCTGGATACCGTATTCAGTCTTCAGTATTCTTTCGTAAATATCGGTTCTTTCAGCGGAACGACATTCCTGTCGCTTCTTGCAGGCGCGGCCGGATACCGTGTGATGTTCCTTGCCTGTGCAATCGCGCTGTTTGTTGACTGTGCATGGTGGATCTTCGGAATGAAATTCTTCGGCGACGCCGGAAAGAAGCCGTTCCTTGTAGATAACCGTGTGGAAGATATCAACAAGGCTGAAAAAGATACGGCTCCGCTTACGAAGCTTGAGAAAAACCGTGTAGCCGCTATCATCATTGTAACAATATTCTCCGGTATTTTCTGGCTCATCTGGTATATGGTGTACAATCCGGTATACTTCGAATTCGGTCCTACAAGCGAGGCCGGCCTTGGATGGGCGAACTGGAATATCGGCTCCTTTACAATGCCGACGGCCTGGTTTGATTCTATGAACGGATTGCTTTGTATTATTCTCTGTCCGGTATTTGCAGGAATCTGGGCGAAGATGAGACAAAGACCGCAGGGCGATATCGGTATGTTTAAGAAGACGGCTCTTGGAATCATTATCCTTGGCCTTACTCCGGCAACAATGGTACTTGCGGCAGTTCTCTGCGGTTCCGGAACAAAGGATCCGGTAGGTATCTGGATTATCGTGCTTGCAGCAGTATTTATGACTGTCGGCGAGGTTATCTTCTCGCCTCTGGGAAATGCGTTTATTAGTAAATATTCTCCGAAGAAGCTTTTGGGAACACTGCTTGGCGTATGGCCGCTTGCAATCTTCTTCGCTTCACAGGGAAGCGCAATGCTTTACAACTGGCTTTCCAAGATTGATTTCATCAAGGGCTACGGCGGAGTTGCGGTTGTGATTATTGCTTGTGGTTTGATTATGCTTGTTTTCTCCGGCAAAGTTGACAGAATGGTTGAAGGAGAATAAGCTTAAATTACTTTCATGCTTACATAAGCAGGGGTGTCGTGAAATGGCTGTGTCTGGCTTTGAAGCGATGCCCTCGCTTTTTTGCATAGCAAAAATGTTCTGAAAATTATAAAATTGTTTTATAAAGAAAGGAAATCACATGGCGTATAAATACCGTGTAAAATACAAAGAATCTATAGAAACGCTGGAACCTGTCTGCGAGCTGTTCGATGCGGATAACAGTGAGATTACAATGCGGTTTGTCTGTGCGGCACTGGGAATTCTTGTGCTTGTATTTATGTTTATTTACGGTCATCCGGGCGGCGGGACATTGTCCGGTCTGCTGTTCTTTTTTGTGAAGTTTTTTGCCGCGTGGGCGGCGCTTTCTATTGCGGCCATGATTATAAACCGCACGGTTTGGAGACGCGCGGTGCGGGCGACGGCGGCGGGAGACGCAGAGTTAATGTACAGGCACAGAAAAGAAAAGAACGGAAAAAATATTACTTCGCAGCTGGATTTTTATGAGGACCATTTTGACAGTGTGACCAAAATAAAGACCCGTGCATTCGAATATGATCGGGTGATAAAATTACTGGAGTCAGACCGGGCCTTTGGTATCGTTATAAAAACGGAAAGAAATATAAGGGCTGTAATTGGTTTTCCGAAAGAGGCTCTTATAGATGCAGATATAGAAGACCTGAAAGGCTTTTTGCTGGAAAGGTGTCCGAAAGCAAAAAATAAAATAAAGAAGTTATGACAGTGTGAATGTGAAAAGTCCAAAAGTGATAATAAAATATCATTTTCCGGACTTTTTTGTTATGTGAAGAGATTAACAAAAAATATAGAAAAATTGTTGCAGTCCTTTCGAAAAGGGGCTATAATATAATAGGCATAAATTGGTTTTACTTTTAAAATATGTAAGAAAAATGGAGGGCTACAATATGGGCAACATAGCAACGGAAAATGCAGCCTGCAGTCGTATAGCAGCGATGCTTGACGCAGGAAGCTTTGTTGAGATTGGCGGCGCGGTTACTGCCAGGGCCACAGATTTCAACCTGCAGGAAAAGGATACCCCGGCGGACGGTGTCATTACCGGATACGGAGTCATTGACGGAAATTTGGTGTATGTATACAGCCAGGATGCTTCTGTATTAAACGGAGCAATCGGCGAGATGCACGCGAAAAAGATTGCAAATATTTATGATATGGCGATGAAAATGGGAGCGCCTGTGATTGGGCTTGTTGACTGTGCGGGACTGAGACTTCAGGAGGCTACCGATGCGCTTGAGGCGTTTGGTTCTTTGTATATGAAGCAGTCTCTTGCATCCGGTGTGATTCCGCAGATTACGGCAATTTTCGGAACATGCGGCGGCGGTTTGTCCGTTGTGCCCGCACTTTCGGATTTCACATTTATGGAGAGGACAAAGGCGAGATTATTTGTAAATTCCCCAAATGCGATACCGGGAAATGAAATTTCCAGATGCGATACCTCTACGGCACAGTTCCAGAGCGAAAAAGCGGGCCTTGTAGACGATATAGGAACAGAGGAAGAGATTTTTGAAAATATACGCGCCCTTGTATGTATGTTGCCGTGCAACAATGAGGAAGAGGCGGCTTACGGTGAATGTACGGACGATTTGAACCGGGTCTGTGCAGATCTTGAACATGCGGCGGAGGATACGGCCATTGCCCTTGCTGAGATTTCTGACAGCGGCGTTTTCTTCGAGACAAAGAAGCATTATGCAAAGGATATGGTAACGGGCTTTATCCGCTTAAACGGCGTGACGGTGGGCGCGGCTGCAAACCGCTCAAAGGTATACGATGAAAACGGTGAAGCTGTCGATGAATTTGACGGCTCCTTATCTGTAGGCGGAGCGAGAAAAGCGGCGGAGTTTGTAGAATTCTGCGATGCGTTTCAAATTCCGGTGCTTACCCTTACGAACGTATCCGGATTTGCGGCGTCAAAATGTTCGGAAAAGGGACTTGCAAAGGCGGCTGCGAAGCTTACCTATACCTTTGCCAATGCTACGGTGCCGAAGGTGAATGTCATTATCGGGAAAGCCTTTGGAAGCGCATATGTTGCGATGAACAGCAAGGCAATCGGGGCGGATATGGTGTATGCATGGCCGGCGGCTGAGATTGGTATGATGGATGCAAATCTTGCGGCTAAAATTATGTACGCGGATCAGGATGCGGATACGATTAAGGAAAAGGCGGCGGAATATAAGGAACTTCAGTCAAGCCCGCTTTCCGCGGCCAGAAGAGGGTATGTGGATACGATTATCGAGCCTGCAGAGACAAGAAAATATATCATCGGAGCATTTGAGATGCTGTTCACAAAGAGAGAAGAGCGTCCTTTGAAAAAGCATGGGACAGTATAGAGAGGTGAGGCAAAGTGAAAAGAAAAATTAGCTTATTGCTCTGCCTGATGCTTACGCTTCTATGTTTTACCGGCTGTGCGAAAACGGACGAGCCGGTGACCTACGATGAAGCGCTTGTCGGGCAGACAGTAGAATTTCTGATAGAATACTGCAATTCGGTGGACGACGTCACTTTGGAGCAGTGGAAGAGCTATTCAGAATTTGCACAGAATTATCAGATTATGTCAACAGGTCTTCAGGTGACGCCGGAAAGCCTGACCAGTGCGGTGGAAAGCTGGAGGGCAGGGATTGATGAATGCGGGGCATATGTAAGCCACGGCGATTTTACCTATGAGGCGGATGCGGACGGGGTGGATGTGTCCATGCCTGTGAAGTATGAAAATAAAAATGCCGAGGTTGTATTTTCCTTTGATGAGAAATCGTTTTTGGAAAGTGTAACGGTAAACGCGGAGAATACGATGTCCGAGATTCTTACTAAGTCAGGGCTTAACACGCTTCTCGGAATGGGTACCGTATTTGCGGTACTGATATTTATTTCCCTGATTATTTCTTTGTTTGGATTTATTCCGAAGATTGAGGCGGCTTTCAGGAAACCGAAAGAGGTCTCTGTGTCCGAGGCCCCGGCGGCCGCGCCGGTTCCGGCGGAAGCAGAGGAGGAGACAGACGATTTGGAATTAATCGCGGTTATTTCGGCGGCGATTGCATCCTATGAAGGCACAGGCACGGACGGCTTTGTTGTGCGCAGTATCAGACGGCGTCCGTCAAATAAATGGAAAGCATAATTTAGATTGAGGAGGATATTAGAAGATGAAAAATTATACGATTACAGTAAACGGAAATGTATATGACGTAACGGTTGAAGAGGCGTTAGCCGGCAGCGCTCCGGCAGCGGCAAGAGCGGCGGCTCCGAAAGCGGCGCCTGTAAAACCGGCGGTTCCGGCAAAACCGGCGGCTCCGGCAGGCGCGGGCTCTATTCCGGTAAAAGCAGGAGCGGCAGGAAAGGTATTTAAGATTGAAGCGAGCGTCGGACAGAGTGTAAAGAAAGGCGATACTGTAGTGATTATTGAGGCAATGAAGATGGAGATCCCGGTTGTAGCGCCGGAGGACGGAACGGTTGCAAGTATTGACGCGGCTGTCGGCGACGCAATTGAATCCGGGGCAGTATTAGCGACATTAAATTAATTGTCTCTCATACACTTATACGACTGGAGGTTAAGAAATGGAATATATAACGTCAACATTGGGAAACCTCGTGCAGCAGACAGCTTTTTTCAGTCTCACATGGGGCAATCTGATTATGATTGCCGTGGCATGTTTTTTCCTGTTTTTAGCAATTAAATTTGGATTCGAACCTCTGCTTCTTGTACCGATTGCGTTTGGTATGCTTCTTGTGAATATTTATCCGGATATTATGATGCATATCGAGGACTCTGCCAACGGAGCAGGCGGATTGCTTTATTACTTTTATCTGTTAGACGAGTGGGCAATCCTGCCGTCGCTGATTTTCCTCGGCGTCGGGGCAATGACAGATTTCGGACCGCTGATTGCCAATCCGAAGAGCTTCCTCCTCGGTGCGGCGGCACAGTTTGGTATTTTCGCGGCTTATCTCGGAGCTATGGCGATGGGCTTTTCCGATAAGGCGGCCGCGGCGATTTCCATTATCGGAGGCGCGGACGGACCTACCTCTATTTTCCTTGCGGGGAAGCTGCAGCAGACGGCGATTCTAGGCCCAATCGCGGTAGCGGCATACTCTTATATGTCTCTGGTGCCGATTATCCAGCCGCCGATTATGAAGCTTCTTACGACCGAGAAGGAGCGTAAGATTAAGATGGAGCAGCTAAGGCCGGTATCAAAGCTTGAGAGGATTCTGTTCCCGATTATTGTCACGATCGTGGTATGTACGATTCTTCCTACGACAGCGCCGCTTGTGGGCATGCTGATGCTTGGAAACCTGTTCCGCGAATCCGGAGTGGTAAGGCAGCTGGTTGATACGGCGTCCAACGCACTGATGTACATTGTCGTTATCCTGCTTGGTACGTCTGTAGGAGCAACCACCAGCGCGGAGGCGTTCCTTAACTGGGATACGATTAAGATTGTCATTCTCGGTCTGGTGGCCTTTGCCTTTGGTACGGCGGCAGGTGTGCTTTTCGGAAAGCTGATGTGTGTCGCTACCCACGGCAAGGTAAATCCGCTGATTGGTTCTGCAGGAGTATCCGCAGTTCCGATGGCTGCCCGCGTATCGCAGAAGGTGGGCGCGGAGGCGGATCCGACCAACTTCCTTTTAATGCACGCGATGGGGCCGAATGTAGCCGGAGTTATCGGTACGGCGGTTGCGGCCGGAACCTTTATGGCGATTTTTGGTGTGATGTAAAATAAATAGATGGAGGAATTAGACGATGGCAGAAATTGAAAAGAAACCAATTAAAATAACAGAAACTGTTTTGCGTGACGCGCATCAGTCCCTGATTGCCACACGTATGACGACCGAGCAGATGCTTCCGATTGTGGATAAGATGGACCAGGTGGGATATCATTCTGTAGAGTGCTGGGGCGGCGCTACGTTTGACGCGTCCCTTCGGTTCCTTAAGGAAGACCCGTGGGAGAGACTTCGGAAATTCCGGGACGGTTTTAAGAACACCAGGCTTCAGATGCTGTTCCGGGGACAGAATATTTTAGGCTACCGTCCGTATGCGGACGATGTAGTAGAGTATTTTGTACAAAAATCCGTGGCAAACGGCATTGATATTATCCGTATTTTTGACTGCTTAAATGATTTGAGAAACCTGCAGACGGCGGTTACGGCGGCCAATAAGGAAAAGGGAGAGGCCCAGGTGGCGCTTTCCTATACGCTGGGCGACGCCTACACGCTGGAATACTGGGTAGAGGTAGCAAAGAAAATTGAGGATATGGGCGCAAATTCCATCTGTATCAAGGATATGGCGGGGCTTCTCGTTCCGTACCGGGCGACGGAGCTTGTGGGCGCGCTTAAGGATGCGGTAGACATTCCGATTCAGCTCCATACGCATTATACGTCCGGTGTCGCTTCCATGACGTACCTGAAAGCGGTTGAGGCAGGGGTTGACGTTATTGACACGGCGATGTCCCCGTTTGCGCTTGGGACCTCCCAGCCGGCCACTGAGGTTATGGTGGAGACCTTTAAGGGCACGCCGTACGATACGGGCTTTGACCAAAACCTGCTTTCCGAAATTGCAGATTATTTCCGTCCGATCCGCGACGAAGCGCTGGAGAGCGGCCTGTTAAATCCGAAGAATATGGGTGTGAATATCAAGACGCTCCTTTACCAGGTGCCGGGCGGCATGCTTTCCAACCTGACCTCCCAGCTTAAGGAGCAGGGAGCGGAGGATAAATTCTACGATGTTCTTGAGGAAGTGCCGAGAGTAAGAAAAGACTTAGGCGAGCCGCCGCTTGTAACCCCGTCCTCCCAGATTGTGGGAACCCAGGCCGTATTTAACGTTCTTATGGGCGAGCGCTACAAGATGGCGACGAAAGAGACAAAGGATATCTTAAGCGGAAAATACGGCGAGACGGTAAAACCCTTTGACGAAGAAGTGAAGAAAAAGGTTCTCGGCGAAAATCCGGAGGTTATCACCTGCCGTCCGGCGGATCTGATTCCGGATGAGCTGGATACCCTCAGGAAAGAATGCGCGCAGTGGATGAAGCAGGACGAGGACGTATTGTCCTATGCGCTGTTCCCGCAGGTTGCGACGGATTTCTTCAAATACCGCGAGGCGCAGGAGACGAAAGTGGATCAGACGATGGCGGATACGGAAAACGGGAGTTATCCGGTGTAGAACGATAAAAAAGAATGGTGGAAGAACCCGGACGCTGCAGAATACGGCGGTCGGGTTTTTCTTGCAGATATTCCCAATGATGTAAGTAAAATGAAGATAAGGAGTTGCCTGTCTTATAGGGCGGCTTCTTTTTTAGTGAATATGATTAACCAAATTTTACAAATAGCATGAAGCAAAAGAATAAGCGGGTATCGTCCGGATATTTTAATATACAATTGCAAAACAATCCTTTTATTATTATAATGAAATTTAAGGAAATTTTAAGAGATCACGGAGGTCGGACGATGAGAAAACCAAGGACACGTAAAATAACGGCACTGCTTCTGACGGCTGCGCTGTGCGCTGGTCTATGCACAGGCCTTACAGCAAACGCCGGGGAGGCGGACGCAGAGACGAAAAGTCAGGTGGAGCAGACAGAAACAGTTCCGAAAGAGGAGATTTCGTCGGAGAATCTGACGAAAGAAGCAGGAACAAACGAAACAGAAGAGCCGGGAACGTCAGAAGAGACAGGCCAGGAGGCGGTCGGAGCGTCAGAGAAACTGGAAGCAGAGAGCTTGTCGGAGCTTTCCGGGGAATCAGAAGTACAGGAAGCGGAGAACCAGCAAGAGGGGCGGGAAGACGGACAGAGCGGAGAAGCGGAGCTTTCTAAGGAGACCGAGCGGAAGCTGAGCGCCCGGGCGTCGACAGCCGGGTTATCCGACCCAAAGATAGAGGCAAATTCTGGTATGACTGCAAAGCAAAAAGTCACCTGGGACTGCGTGTGGTTCGGGAGCTATCCCCAGAGCGAGGTGGAAAGCTCGGATGCCATCTATCATACATTACAGAATGTCAAAGAATGGGATGGTAATAATGATATTATAGTTGATGGGAACCGTTATCGCAGGATACAAGAAAAGGATGCGACTTGTTCAGTCCCTGTTACAGATGGTTATTATAACTGGTCTGATTCGACAACCTGGCATTATTTCAAATATGAGCCGATTAAATGGCGGGTATTGAAAATAAACGGAAGCCAGGCGCTGCTCCTGTCAGATCTTGCGCTGGACGATCAAAAGTATCATACAGTAAGTGAATCTGTCACATGGGAAACCAGTACGATCCGGAGCTGGCTGAACGGCTATGGAGCCGCTTTCAACCAGCAGAGAACCGATTACAGCGGAAAGAATTTTATTGGAAGCGCGTTTAATTCCGGGGAGCAGTCGGCGATTGTGAGTACGGATGTGGTAAATGCAAATAGTATCTCTTTTGGAACGACAGGCGGAAATGATACAACAGATAAGGTGTTTTTCCTGTCGGAATCGGAAGTGTACGGTTCCAGCGCGGTATCACATGGTTTTGTATCAGATAGAAGTATATATGATGAAGCCCGCAGATGTAAAAGCAGTACCTATGCGAAAGCGATGGGAGCATATAGTGATACAAGTAATACTTACAAGGGAAATTGCAATTGGTTGCTTCGATCGCCGGGTGGTAGTTCTTCTCTTGTCATGTATATGAGTAGCGGTGGCGATATCGGCAGAGATGTCTATGTGCAAGAAGAGCGCGGCGGCATGCGTGCCGCTTTGAATCTGAATCTTTCATCGAATCAGTGGAGTCCTGCGGGGACGGTGTGTTCCGACGGAGCGGTGGATGAAATAAAAATCGGAAGCGGAAACAGCAGCGGCAATGAAGGGGAAATACCGGAAACACCGAAAACAACGGTCGGGGTTTCCCAAATTACAATCACTGGAAATTCCAGAAAAATTGCCGCCGGAAAGAAAATTAAACTTACCGCGAAGGTTTCTCCGTCCAACGCCTCCAATAAAAAGGTGACCTGGAAATCAGGCAATACAAAGGTTGCCACAGTAGACAGCAAGGGCGTCGTCACCTTAAAGAAAAATTCCGGGGGAAAGACGGTTACCATCACAGCGACGGCAGCCGACGGAAGCGGGAAGAAAGCAAGCTATAAGCTCACTTCTATGAAAGGCATTGTAAAGAAAGTAACGCTGTCCGGCGATTCTAAAAAAATCGCCGCCGGGCGGAAAGTGAAGCTGGCGGCGAAAGTAACGGCGTCCAAAGGCGCCAATCGAACCCTTTCCTGGAAATCAAGCAATACAAAGGCAGCGACGGTGAGCAGCAAGGGTACGGTTACATTAAAGAAAAATTCCGGAGGAAAAACAGTTACGATTACGGCGGCGGCGACAGACGGAAGCGGAAAGAAAGCGGCCTATAAAATCACCGCCATGAAAGGATATGTGAAAAAGGTAGTAATTTCCGGGAAAAAGACGAGAACCCTGAAAGCCGGGAAGACGTTAAAATTAAAGGCAAAGGTTACCGCTTCAAACGCAAAGAAAGCTAACAAAACGCTGAAATGGACCAGCAGCAATAAGAAATATGCAGCCGTAAGCAGTACAGGCAAGGTAAAGACAAAGAAAGCCGGAAAGAAAAAAACAGTTACGATAACCGCAATGGCAACGGATGGGAGCAATAAAAAAGCGGTTGTAAAGCTTAAGCTGAAATAAAAAGAAACATAGATGTTCATAGAATGGGTTTGTCTCTGCAAACACCTTGCTGCAAGATTTCATTTTCGCCGCAAGGTGTTTTTATTGTAGGTTTTGGGGAAAATATATTTTAAAACAGGCATTGACAGACAGGATTTATGATAGAGAAATCTGCTTCAGTAAAGCTCTCTTTCTTTCAAAAAGAATTTGCAAATGCTCTTATTTGTGATAAAATAGGATGGGATTTTGAGGATGAAATCCTTTTTAAATGAAAAAAGGTCAGGTCACGGCATGGGAACGAAAAATGAGTTATTTATAAAGCTGGAGAGCGGTTATAGAAAATTCAGCAAGGGCCAGAAGAAGCTGGCGGATTTTATCCGTGAAAATTATGATAAGGCGGCTTTTCTTACGGCAGCCAGGATGGGTGAAGAAGTGGGCGTCAGTGAGTCTACCGTTGTAAGGTTTGCGATGGCTCTTGGATATGAGGGTTATCCGGAATTTCAGAAAGCGCTGGGCGAGCTTGTCCGGACAGAGCTGAATTCCATTCAGCGGATGGAGGTGACCTACGGGCGCATCAGCCAGGGGGAAATTCTTTCCACGGTGCTTCAGTCGGATATTGAGAAAATCAGGCTTACGATGAACGGGATCGACCATGAGGCGTTTGAGCTGGCGGTGGATACGATATTAAAGGCAAGGAAGATTTATATTGTCGGGATTCGAAGCTGTGCGCCGCTGGCGGATTTCCTGGCATTTTATCTGAATCTTATCTGCGAAAATGTCATATCGGTGCACACGAACAGCTCCAGTGAGATCTTCGAGCAGCTGATTCGGATTGGCGGTGAGGATGTGATTATTGGAATCAGCTTTCCGCGGTATTCCATGCGTGCATTAAAGGCGCTGGAGTTTGCCAGCAACCGGAAAGCAAAGGTGATTACGCTTACAGACAGCATTCATTCCCCTATGACGCTGTATTCCTCCTGTAATCTGATTGCAAGAAGCGATATGGCCTCGATTGTTGATTCTCTTGTGGCCCCGCTCAGTGTGGTGAATGCGCTTGTAGTTGCACTGTGTATGAGAAAACAAAGTGAGGTGATTACAATGCTTGAGACGCTGGAGGGGATTTGGGACGAATATCAGGTGTATAGTAAGGATGAGCTGAACAGGATTGGCGATAAGGTAGAGCTTTCAGATATATCACTGGACAAAGAGGGATAAGGATGGGTAAGGTTCTTGTAGTCGGGGGAGGCGCCTCCGGCATGTTTGCGGCTATTTGGGCGGCAAGAAACGGACATCATGTTTCTATATATGAAAAAAATGAAAAGCTTGGAAAAAAGCTGTTTATTACCGGGAAGGGGCGGTGTAATCTTACAAATGCCTGCGATATGGATACTTTGTTTTCTTCGGTTGTAAGTAACAGCCGTTTTCTTTACAGCAGCTTTTATGGCTGTACAAATCAGGATTTAATCGGATTTTTTGAGGAGATAGGCGTCAGGACGAAAATTGAACGGGGAGACAGAGTGTTTCCGGTGTCGGATCATTCCTCGGATGTAATCCGGGGGCTTAATCGGGAGCTTAATCGGCTGGGCGTAAGGATTTATCTTCATTCGGAGGTAAAGAGAATCGAGACGAAAGACGCCTGCTTTGACCGGCTTTTTCTTTCTGACGGAAAAGAAATAAAAGGCGACGCGTGTATTGTGGCGACAGGAGGCCTTTCCTATCCGACAACCGGTTCCACCGGCGATGGTTATCAGTTTGCCGAAAGGATGGGGCATCAGATAACGCCATGTATACCGTCGCTTGTTCCGATGGAAGTGAAGGAGCCGTGGGTACAGGAGCTTATGGGCTTATCTCTGCGCAATGTGGAGGCGGCGGTTTTTGACGGAAAGAAAAGGCTGTATCAGGAATTCGGAGAGCTGCTTTTTACGCATTATGGCGTGAGCGGTCCGCTGATGCTCAGCGCCAGCAGCTATATTGGAAAAAGGCTTTCCCAAAAGGAGCTTAAGCTGGAAATTGATTTGAAACCGGCGCTTGATTTGGAAACGCTTGATAAGCGGGTATTAAGGGAATTTGAGGAAAATCAGAAGAAACAGTTTAAAAATTCGGTCGGGAAGCTGTTCCCGGCAAAATTGATTCCGGTTATGATAGAGTTAAGCGGCATTGATCCGGAGAAAAGGGTCCATATGATTTCGAGGGAGGAACGGATACGATTTGTAAAGCTTATGAAGCATTTTCCGCTGACACTTACAGGGCTTCGGGATTATAATGAGGCGGTTATTACAAAAGGCGGCATAAGGACGAAAGAGATCGACCCCGGAACAATGGAATCAAGGCTTGTAAAAAAGGTTTATTTTATCGGAGAGGTGCTGGATCTGGACGCGCTGACAGGAGGTTTTAACCTGCAGATTGCATGGTCTACGGCTTATGCGGCGGGGAATCATATAGTAATATAAGAAGGAGGGGCATTATGGGATATAATGTAGCGATTGACGGGCCGGCAGGCGCCGGGAAAAGTACGATTGCCAGGCTGGTGGCAAAGAGGAAAGGATATATTTATGTGGATACCGGAGCCATGTACCGGGGACTTGCGGTTCATTTTCTTGACAGGGGAATCAACCCCGGGGACAGAGCGGGAATTATTGAGGCTTTGAAGGAGGCTGAAGTAAAGATATGCTATGAAAATGGGATACAGCAGGTTTATCTGAATGAAAAAAATATTACGGAAAGGCTTCGGAGCGAGGAGGTGGGACGCATGGCGTCGCAGACGTCGTCGATTCAGGAGGTCCGTGCAAAGCTTTTAGAGCTTCAGAAAAATCTTGCGAAAGAGCAGGATGTTGTTATGGACGGCCGTGACATCGGAACCTGCGTACTGCCGGATGCAGACGTCAAAGTGTTTCTTACGGCCAGCGCCGAAAGGCGCGCGAAGCGGAGATACGACGAGCTGATGCAAAAGGGGATTGAGTGTGATTTGGCAACGATAGAGCGTGATATCCGCGAGCGTGACGAGCAGGATTCTACAAGAGAACTTGCTCCGCTGAAGCAGGCGGAGGACGCCGTTCTCGTCGACAGCTCGGATATGACCATTGAAGAGGTTGCGGACGCAATCCTTTCGTTATGCAAGTAGATACCCCGCGGAAATAAAGTAGGAAAGAAGGAGCAGCTTGAAAGTTTTATTGGCGAAGACAGCCGGGTTTTGCTTTGGTGTAAAGCGGGCGGTAGATACGGTGTACAGGCAGGCAGAGGAGCATAAGGGAGAAAAAATCTATACATTCGGGCCGATTATTCATAACGAAGAGGTTATCAGGGATATGGAAAGGCATGGGGTTACGGTTTTAAGCTCCGTACAGGAGCTTGCGGATGTAAGAGAGGGCATTGTGATTATCCGTTCACACGGGGTACCAAAGGCCGTCTGCGATATGCTGGAGGAAAAAGGAATTTCCTATATAGATGCCACCTGCCCGTTTGTGAAAAAAATTCATCACATTGTTTTTGATGAAAGCAAAAAGGGCTCTCATATTGTGATTATCGGAGACGGTTCTCATCCCGAGGTAGAGGGAATCAGGGGATGGGCGGGAGCGGATGTTACGGTCATCCAAAACGAGGCGGAGGCCCAGGTATTTAAAATCGAGAATGAAAATCAAAAAGTATGTATCGTGTCCCAAACGACATTTAATTACAATAAATTCAAAGAATTAGTTGAAATTATCTCGGAAAAGAGGTATGATATAATTGTTTTAAATACGATTTGCAGCGCTACGAAAGAACGTCAGGAAGAGGCGCGCAGTGTTGCGGAGCGGGTAGAGGCGATGATTGTGATTGGCGACAGGAGGAGTTCCAATACCCGGAAGTTATTTGAAATCTGCAGAAATGCATGTGCGGATACGTACTATATACAGACACTTGACGATTTGGATATGAATCAATTAAGGTCCGTGGAAACAGTAGGTATTACAGCAGGGGCATCCACGCCCAACAATATAATTGAGGAGGTTCAAGACAATGTCAGAATTAACATTTGAGCAGATGCTGGAGGAGTCTTTTAAGACAATAAGAAACGGAGAAGTTGTGGACGGTACTGTTATTGATGTAAAGCCCGATGAGATTGTTTTAAATATAGGTTACAAAGCAGACGGTATCATCACAAAAAACGAATACACCAATGATTCGGGAGCAGACCTTACAACGATGGTGTCCGTGGGGGATGCCATGACCGTAAAAGTCTTAAAGGTGAATGACGGAGAGGGTCAGGTGCTTTTGACTTATAAGAGGCTGGCCGCTGAGAAAGGCAATGAGAGGCTTAAGGAAGCGTATGAGAACCACGAGGTTCTTAAGGCTCCGGTGACACAGATTCTCGGAGGCGGTTTAAGCGTAGTCGTTGAGGAGGCGCGGGTGTTTATCCCGGCAAGCCTTGTATCGGATATTTATGAAAAGGATTTAAGCAAATATCAGGATCAGGAGATTGAATTTGTTATCAGTGAATTCAATCCGAGAAGGAACCGTGTGATTGGAGACAGAAGGCAGCTTCTTGTCGCAGAGAGGGCGGAAAAGCAGAGAGAGCTGTTTGAAAGGCTGAATATCGGCGATAAGGTAGAGGGTGTTGTGAAGAATGTGACGGATTTCGGCGCATTTATCGACCTCGGCGGAGTTGACGGCCTGCTTCATATTTCAGAGATGTCCTGGGGACGTGTTGAAAATCCGAAGAAAGTATTTAAGGTTGGCGAGGAAGTAACGGTACTCATCAAGGATATTCATGATACCAAGATTGCGTTAAGTCTTAAGTTTCCGGAGACGAATCCGTGGGCAAATGCTTCCGTGGATTATGCCGTAGGAAGAGAGATTACCGGAAAGGTCGCAAGAATGACTGATTTTGGCGCGTTTGTTGAGCTGGCGCCCGGTGTTGACGCATTGCTTCATGTATCACAGATTTCCAGAGCTCATGTGGACAAGCCGTCGGATGTTTTGTCTGTAGGACAGGAGATTACGGCTAAGATTGTGGATTTAAATGAAGCGGAGAAGAAAATCAGCCTCAGTATGAAAGCGTTGGAGGCAGCTTTAGAGGAAAGTGTGGAACAGGGTGCGCAGGAAGAGGATTAGTTTTACATTTGTTCAGATAAATAGACGGACAGATAAAAGATAGAGGCAGGTATGCCTCTATCTTTTATCTGTTAAAAAAACATCAAGATGTTTTCCGAAATATACAAGGAATTGCCGGCGCGTACTGGATAAAACGGGCATTTTCCTGTATAGTTATATTAAAGAGAAAAGGAAGGAAGGATAAGGGAATGGCATTGTTAACATTTAAGGGCGGCGTCCACCCGGATGACGGCAAAAGCCTGGCAAAGGACAAAGCGATTGTCAGTGTGCAGCCGAAAGGGGATTTGGTTTATCCGGTTTCCCAGCATATCGGAGCGCCCGCCAGTCCGATTGTGGCGGTTGGAGATCGTGTTCTTAAGGGGCAGAAGATTGCAGAGGCCGGAGGATTCGTGTCCGCGCCTGTTTATGCGTCCGTCTCGGGAACCGTAAAGGCGATTGAACCCCGTTTTAACCCGACAGGGGCGAAAGTAAACTGTATTGTAGTTGAAAACGACGGGGAATATGAGGAAGTAACCTATCCGGCAGTAAAGCCTCTGGATGAAATGACAAAAGAGGAAATTCTGAATGCAATCGGCGAGGCCGGGGTTGTCGGTATGGGAGGAGCGGGTTTCCCGACGAGAGTAAAGCTTTCTCCGAAGGAGCCGGATAAGATTGATTATGTTATTGCGAATTGTGCGGAATGCGAGCCCTATATTACAGCGGACTACCGGCGCATGATAGAGAGCCCGGAGAAATTAGTCGGCGGTATGAGAGCTGTCCTCAGACTTTTTGACAACGCAAAGGGAATCTTTGGCGTGGAGGACAATAAACCGGATTGTATTGCGAAATTAAAGGAGCTTACAAAGGATGAACCGCGTATGGAGGTACTGGCCCTTAAGACGAAGTATCCGCAGGGCGGCGAGCGCCAGCTGATATATGCCGCTACAGGGCGGGCAATTAATTCGGCAATGCTTCCGGCGGATGCCGGCTGTGTAGTGGATAATGTGGAAACGCTGATTACGATTAACCGTGCGGTAACGGAAGGAAAGCCTTCGATGGAGCGTGTTGTGACGGTAAGCGGAAATGCAGTGAACGCCCCCGGAAACTTTAAGGCGCCTTTCGGGATGA
The DNA here is from genome assembly GCA_946552115.1 of uncultured Lachnospiraceae bacterium. Lineage (GTDB taxonomy): Bacteria > Bacillota > Clostridia > Lachnospirales > Lachnospiraceae > CAPEBR01. Next base: position 16,451 of record CAMNRH010000001.1, on the reverse strand, counting down.
ATCAGGCGGAGCTTGTTGAGGCGGCGGGCGGCTTTAAAACAGAGCCGGAAAAGATGATTTCCGGCGGTCCAATGATGGGATTTTCCATGTTTACGCTGGACGTACCGGTAACGAAGACCTCTTCCTCAATTCTTGGCTTTACAAAGGATGAGGTGGCGGAATATGAGCCTACGGCATGTATTAACTGCGGACGCTGTGTGGACGCCTGTCCGAGCCGTCTGATTCCGTCGAGACTTGCGGATTATGCGGAGCACCATGACGAGGAGACGTTTACGAAGCACGAAGGCTTGGAATGTATGGAATGCGGCTCCTGCAGCTATGTATGTCCGGCAAAACGGCCGCTTAAGCAGGCGATTGGTTCTATGAGAAAGATTGCACTTGCGAACCGCAAGAAAAAATAACGAATGAGAGAAAGAGGTGAATCGTGTTGAGTGAAAACAAATTAAAGATGTCGTCGTCACCGCATATACGTTCGAAGACAACTTCCGGCAATATTATGCTTATGGTAGCGGTAGCGCTTTTGCCGGCGGCGGCTTTCGGCGTGTATAATTTTAAGCTGCCGGCGCTTATTATGTTAATCAGCACAACCGCATCGGCGGTATTGACAGAATATATTTATCAGAAATTTATGCATAAAAAGGTTACAATTAATGATTTCAGCGCGGTTGTTACCGGCTTGCTTTTAGGGCTTAATATGCCGGCCAGCGCGCCGTGGTGGATGGGCGCTTTGGGAAGCGTGTTTGGTATTTTGATTGTAAAGCAGTTGTTTGGGGGATTGGGACAGAATTTTATGAATCCGGCGCTCGGGGCCAGATGCTTTCTTCTTATTTCCTTTACAGGCCAGATGACAACATTTATTTACGACGGTGTATCGGGACCGACTCCGCTTGCGCTTTTAAAGGGCGGAGAGCCTGTGGATACGATGAGCATGCTTATAGGGACCATACCGGGAACAATCGGCGAGACTTCGGTAATTGCGATTATTATCGGAGCGATCTTCCTGATTCTTATGGGAGTGATTGATTTGCGGATACCGGGTACATATATTGTTACATTTGCAGTCTTTGTAGGTATTTTCGGACATTTCCAGAATCCAGATATAGGATTTTTTGATCCGCAGTATATTACCGCGCACCTGTGCGGAGGAGGTATTATGCTGGGTGCATGGTTCATGGCAACGGATTATGTAACGTCGCCGATTACAAAAAAGGGACAGCTGGTGTACGGCGTTCTGCTTGGCGTTCTGACCGGACTTTTCCGTCTGTTCGGAGGCTCTGCGGAGGGAGTGTCCTATGCGATTATTATCAGTAACCTGTTAGTTCCTCTGATTGAAAGGGTTACGCTTCCGAAGCCATTTGGTAAAGGAGGCGAGAAATAATGAATAAAATTATAAAAAATACAATAATTCTTACGGTAATTACTCTTGTAGCCGGGATTGGGCTTGGATTTGTATATGAGATTACGAAGGAGCCGATTGCGCAGGCACAGGAGACGGCAAAGAAAGAGGCGTGGCAGGCAGTGTTTCCGGAAACGGAGCTTAATAGCTTCGAGGCGGTTGATGTGGATGAAAAAGCCGCGGCTCAGGTAATCGGCGATTTGGGAATTAAGGGCTCTGTCGATGAGGTCTGTAAGGCGGGCGAGGATGGATACGTGATTACTACGACCGATAAGGAGGGCTACGGCGGCGATATCCAGATTACAGTCGGAATTACTGCGGACGGTACGGTAAACGGAGTTTCCATCTTGTCTATAAGTGAGACGGCGGGTCTTGGCATGAGAGCAACCGAGCCGGCGTTTTATGAGCAGTATCAGGGAAAGCAGGCGGAAAAGTTTGTTGTTTCCAAAGACGGCGGCGACGGAGAGCTGATTGACGCGTTAAGCGGAGCAACGATTACGTCAAGGGCAGTGACCGGAGCGGTTAATGCGGCTCTTGCTTACTTTCAAAGTGTGTTTATGTAGAGGGAGGTAGTTTCAATGAATGGATGTACGGAAAGAGTATATAACGGTCTGATTAAGGAAAATCCTACCTTCGTTCTGATGTTAGGTATGTGTCCGACGCTGGCGGTAACAACATCTGCCGTAAACGGCGTGGGTATGGGTTTGTCTACGACAGTCGTGCTGGTGTTGTCAAATATGTTGATTTCCATGCTGCGGAAAATTATTCCGGATTCCGTCAGAATGCCGGCGTTTATCGTAGTCGTGGCATCCTTTGTAACAATTGTACAGTTTCTTCTGGAAGGATTTGTACCGAGCCTTTATGACGCGCTCGGATTATATATTCCGCTGATTGTTGTAAACTGTATTATTCTTGGGCGGGCCGAGAGCTATGCGTCTAAAAATCCGGTTGTGCTGTCAATTTTTGATGGTATCGGCATGGGACTTGGCTTTACGGTAGGCCTTACGGCAATCGGTCTTGTGCGGGAGCTTATCGGTTCCGGTAAAATCTTCGGTTATCAGCTGCTTCCGCTTGCGGATACAGCAACAGGGCAGGCGGGATATGTACCGGTGACCATTTTCATATTGGCGCCGGGAGCGTTCCTTGTACTGGCCGGCCTTACGGCGCTGCAGAATAAAGTAAAGCTTCGCGCGGCAAGGAAAGGAAAAAAGGTAACTGAAGCGTCCGGATGCGGAGAGGGCTGCGCATCCTGCGGCGGCTGTAACGGTAAGGTATTCCCGACAGGGAATGAAAAAGAATAGGAGGGGTACATAGATGAAAGAATTATTAATTATCGCCATTGGCTCAGCGATTGTAAATAACGTTGTACTCAGCCAGTTTTTAGGAATCTGCCCGTTTCTCGGTGTTTCCAAAAAGGTAGAGACGGCCTCCGGTATGGGCGGAGCGGTTATTTTCGTTATTACAATAGCATCATTTATTACAAGCCTGATTTATAAGTTTATATTGGTACCGCTTCATATTTCCTATTTGCAGACGATTGTATTTATTCTTGTAATCGCCGCGCTGGTACAGTTTGTGGAGATGTTTCTTAAGAAATCAATGCCGTCTCTTTACAATGCGCTCGGCGTATATCTGCCTCTGATTACGACAAACTGTGCGGTACTTGGCGTTGCGCTTACAAATGTACAGAAAGATTACGGGATTCTTACAGGTGTTGTAAATGGAATTGGTACTTCAGTAGGATTTGCCATTGCAATTGTTATTATGGCAGGGATCCGTGAGAAGATTGAATATAATGATATCTCAGAGTCATTTCAGGGGACGCCGATTGTGCTGGTTACGGCCGCGCTGATGTCTATTGCGTTCTTTGGATTCTCTGGACTGATATAGGAGGGAGCGGACTATGAGTATAACAGGTATTATGATTGCTGCTTTAGTCGTAGGCGGAACCGGATTATTCATTGGCGTGTTCCTCGGAGTGGCAGGAAAGAAGTTTGCAGTAGAGGTTGACGAGCGGGAGGAGGCTATTTTAGGCGTTCTTCCGGGGAATAACTGCGGAGGATGCGGTTATGCGGGCTGTTCGGGCCTTGCCGCGGCCATCGTAAAGGGAGAGGCTGAAATCGGAGGATGTCCGGTCGGAGGAGCTCCGGTAGCAGAAAAGATAGGCTCTATTATGGGCGTAGAGGCAGGGGCGAAAGCGCGCCAGGTAGCCTTTGTAAAGTGTGCAGGAACCTGTGAAAAGGCAGGACAGGATTATGAATATCATGGACTTGGAGATTGTATTATGGTAAACATGATGCAAAACGGCGGTCCAAAGGCCTGTAATTACGGATGTCTCGGCGAGGGAACCTGTGTGAAGGCATGTCCGTTTGACGCGATTCATATTGTAAATGGTATCGCTGTTGTGGATAAAGAGGAGTGTAAGGCCTGCGGCAAATGTATTGCGGCATGTCCGAAGAAGCTGATTGAGCTTGTCCCTTATTCACAAAAGCATCTGGTGCAGTGCAGCTCCAGAGATAAGGGCAAGGATGTTATGAAAGTGTGCTCTGTCGGATGTATCGGCTGTAAGATGTGCGAGAGAGTCTGCGAGGCAGACGCAGTGAAAGTCATTGATAATATTGCGCATATTGATCCGGAAAAATGTACGGGCTGCGGCGCGTGTGCTGAGAAATGTCCGAAGAAAATCATTTCGTAGAGCAATGAAAAAAGAGAAGAGCTTCGGACAGATGCCTGTAAAGGTATTTGAGCGTCTGTTAACAGATATTAAATCAGCAAAATGGGCGATGGTAATCATCATTGCCTGTTTTGTGTTTTTTAAAAGGATCTTTCATAGTATGTGTCCATTGGTAGTGCTTACCGGATTTCCATGTCCCGGGTGCGGACTTACGAGGGCGGGTTTTGCCGTGCTTTCTCTGGATTTTGCGGGTGCGTGGAAAATCCATCCCTTTATTTATGCTTTTATTGTGTTTATTTTCCTGTTCTGTATAAACAGATATTTCTTCGGGAAGCAAAAGATGCCGGTTTTAAGGCGGTGCATGATTGTGACCTTAATTGCAATGCTGATTTTCTATGGATGGAGGATGTATCGGTATTTTCCCGGAGAGCCGCCGATGAGCTATTATAAGGATAATGTGCTTCAGAGGGTTATTGCATTTGCGGAAGCATTATGATAAAATGTTAACAGCCATGAATAGATGAGGAGGAATTACAGATGGAAAATAACTTTGATAATATACCAAATGAGCAGTCTGAGCAGACGGCGCAGCAGGAACAAAATACGAATGCATCGGATTCAGGAAGTGAGAGCCGGCAGTACACGGATCCGGATGCCGGAATGAATTCGGGCTATACGCAGTCCTATTATGGCGGCGGAGGCGGTTATCAGCAGACGGGACAGAGCCAGAATTACGGAAATACGTCTTATCAGCAGCAGTATCAGGATAATTACAATTATAATGTCGGAAGCAATACCGGGTACAATCAGGGATATGAGGATGGAATGGATAATTCGCCGCTGTCAATGGGCGAGTGGATTCTGACCCTGCTTCTTATGTCGATTCCCTGCGTCAATATAATTATGTGCTGTGTATGGGCATTTGGAAAGAACGGAAATGTAAACAGACGGAACTTTTGCCGCGCAGAGCTGATTTTTATAGGAATCGGCGCGGTGCTGTCAGTGATTATGGTTATTGTCGTAATGGCTATGGCGGCAGGGAGCGGATACTATTATTACTAAAAAACATATGAAATCCCTGCAGTCTCATCGGCTGCAGGGATTTTTATGTGTCATTTCATAAAATTATCAGAATAGTGAAGCTCTCCTTTGTTCGTGATGAATACCGCGTCTACATTGTCAAGCTGGTTTACCAGCTGCATTCCCTTTTTGTAGCCCATAAGGAAGCAGACGGTACTGAGCGCGTCGGCAGTCAGGGAGGAGTCGGTAATAATTGTGACGCTGTATAAGGAATTTTTACACGGACGTCCCTTTGTCGGAGATAGAATATGATGATATATTTTGCCGTCTTTTTCAAAATACCGCTCATAGATTCCGGTGGTCACAACGGATTGATCCTCAATTTTTACAGAGGTGACAGGAGCGCCGGTTTCATCAAAAGGCTTTTGTATTCCGATGTTATATTTGGAGCCGTCTGTTTTTGTGCCGAGCGTCAGTACATTTCCGCCAAGATTGATCACGGCGTGCCTTACGCCCTGCTCTTTTAAATAATCCTTAATACGATCGGCAATATAACCTTTTGCAATAGCGCCGACGTCAAGAACTGCCTTTGAATCTTCAAGCCGCACCGTATTGCCGTCTATAACGATTTTTTTATAATCTACATGCCTGACAGCAGAGGCAATGGATTTTGAGGAGGGAACAGAGGGGGATTCGGCTTTGAAATCCCAGAGATTTGATACGGTTCCAATGGTGATATCAAATAAGCCTCTGGATAATTCACAATAATAAATTCCTTTTTTAATTAAAGTCAGAGTGTCCTCCGAGACCTCCACGGCGGCGCCTTTGGCATTGTTGATTTTATAAATATCGCTGTCTTCATCTGTTTTGGAAAAAAGCCTGTCATAGCCCTGACATAATTTTTTGCAGCCGTCTAACACATCCGGTTCTACAGGATCCAGAATTTGAATACTAACAACCGTATCAAATAAGGTGTCGGTGTAGGTAAGCTCTTTTTTATCCGGCAAATGGCCGGAGCAGCCGGGAAGAAATAAAGCGGCGGCGCAGATGAGAGCGGTTAGCTTTTTGTATTTCATACTAAGATACCTCTGTTTTTTACATTACAGTCTATATATCAATTATTATATCACAAAAAGTAAGATATGCAATCGAACATGTGATTGCAGGAGCGGATTAGTTGTGTTAAAATAGAGGACAGAGAGGTAAACAGACATGAAAATGGAATGGAAGAAAAAAGATATACTTTTGATTATTGTTATTTTTGCAGTTGCTTTTCTTGCTTATTACTTACACGAGATGATAGGAACGAAAGGTGCGGGTTCCGTTACCGTTAAGGTGAACGGCGTGATTGAGGGAAGCTACAGCCTGGGAGAGGATCAGGAGATTGAGATTAACGGGGGCACGAATCGTTTGATTATTAAAAACGGAAAAGCGGATATGGAAGCGGCGGATTGCCCGGATAAGCTGTGTGTCAATCAAAAGGCGGTCTCTAAGAATGGAGAGAGTATTATCTGCCTTCCGAACAAGGTCATTGTGGAGGTGGAAAGCAGCGAAAACGGAGAGTTTGACGCTGTGACGAACTAGGAGGGGTCATTGAAGAACAGGGTAGCATATTTTGGAGTATTTACGGCATTAGCGCTGATTTTCAGTTATGTAGAGACGCTGATACCGATATCTTTTGGCATCCCGGGCGTCAAGCTTGGTCTTGCAAATCTGATTATTGTAATTGCCCTATATAAGATGAAGCTCAAAGAGGCGTATCTTCTTTCCGTTGTGAGAGTTTTATTGTCAGGATTGATATTCGGTAATTATTTTAGTATTCTTTACAGCCTTGCCGGAGGACTTTTGAGTCTTACGGTTATGGCGTTTTTAAAGAAAAGAGACGGCTACAGCATTATGGGAATCAGTATTGCAGGCGGCGTATGCCATAATATCGGCCAGCTTGCCGTTGCCGCGTTTGTTGTGGAGACGTTTCATGTGTTTTATTATGTTCCGGTGCTTTTGATTGCCGGAAGCGCTACGGGACTTTTAATCGGGATTTTAGCAGGCCATATGCTGAACCGGCTTGTGAACATACAGTTTTAGGAGGAAATATGATAGCGTATATAAGAGGAAAGCTTGCCTCGGTAGAAGAGGATAAGGTAATTGTAGATGTGGGAGGCGTGGGATACGGAATTTATATGTCGGTTCATGCAATGAGCTTACTGCCGCCTGTAGGGAGCGAGGTGAAGATTCATACATATTTAAATGTGAAAGAGGATATGATGCAGCTTTTTGGTTTTCATACGAGGGATGATCTTCAGGTGTTTAAGCTGCTGATTGGTGTGAGCGGAATCGGGCCTAAGGGCGGACAGTCCATTCTTTCGGTCTTATCACCGGATGATTTAAGATTTGCTGTGGCATCGGGGGATGTGAAAGCGATATCCGCCGCGCCGGGTATTGGAAAAAGGACAGCGGAGAAGCTGATTGTTGAGCTTCGGGACAGGTTAAGTATTGAGGACGCTCTGGAGCATGCGGCATCCGCAAAGCTTTCAGCGGCAGGGAGGGCAGTTAAGGAGGACAGCGGGGTACGAAGCGAGGCTGTGCAGGCGCTGGTTGCGCTTGGTTATGGGAGTACGGAGGCCTTAAGGGCTGTGAAGCAGGTTGAAATGACAGAGGATATGAAAGTGGAGACGGTGCTGAAGCATGCGTTAAAGCATATGGCTCTTTAACAGACTGAGGGGAAGCTATGAGCAGGAGAATTATTACAACAGAAAATCTGGAAGAGGATATTAAGCTTGAGGGGACGCTGCGTCCGCAGCTTTTGTCGGATTATGTCGGACAGGAGAAAGCGAAGGAAACCTTAAAAATCTATATAGAAGCTGCAAAAGAACGGAAAGAGGCGCTTGACCATGTGCTGTTTTACGGACCGCCGGGACTTGGAAAAACGACGCTTGCCGGAATTATTGCAAATGAGATGAAAGTACATCTTAAGATTACTTCTGGACCGGCAATTGAAAAGCCGGGTGAGATGGCAGCAATCCTTAATAATCTGCAGGAGGGGGACGTTCTTTTTGTAGATGAAATTCACAGGCTGAACCGGCAGGTGGAGGAGGTTCTGTATCCCGCTATGGAGGATTATGCCATTGATATTATGATTGGAAAAGGAGCGAGCGCCCGCTCTATCCGGCTGGATCTTCCGAAATTTACGCTGGTAGGGGCGACGACAAGAGCCGGTATGCTGACAGCGCCGCTTCGGGACAGGTTCGGCGTTGTTCACCGGTTGGAATTTTATTCAATCGAAGAGCTTCAGACGATTATTCTGCGCTCAGCAAAGGTGCTTGGTGTGGGAATAGACGAAGAGGGCGCCCGCGCTTTGGCAAGGCGTTCCAGAGGAACGCCGAGGCTTGCCAACCGCCTGTTAAAGCGCGTTCGTGATTTTGCACAGGTAAAATACAACGGTTATATTACCGGGGATGTGGCGAATGATGCGCTGGATTTGCTCGATGTGGACAAGGAGGGCTTAGACCAGACAGACAGGGATCTGCTTCTTACAATTATTGAAAAATTCGGGGGAGGCCCGGTGGGGCTTGATACGCTAGCAGCTGCTGTCAGTGAGGATACAGGGACGATAGAGGATGTTTATGAGCCTTATCTTTTAAAAAACGGATTCTTACAAAGGACTCCCCGCGGAAGGATTGTGACGGATACCGCCTATGTGCATCTTGGAATTTCTTGTGAAAATAAAGAAAAATAGTTGGTTTTTATGGAAGTATCGTTTATAATGAGAACATAGAATAGAAAATTTGAGGGAGGCTTTTATGGCATCATCAAAAAATTTTACGGAAGTATTAATAGGTGGAAAGGTATTTACCTTAAGCGGATTTGAGAGTGAGGATTACCTGCAGAAGGTATCTACATACTTAAATCATAAGATTGAGGAATGCTCAAGCAGCGAGGGTTACCGCAAGCAGAGTGCGGAGACAAGAAGTGTTCTCCTTGCGCTTAATATTGCTGATGATTACTTTAAGGCCAGAAAGCAGGGGGGAACTCTGGAGAGCGATATTGAAGCGAAAGATAAGGAAATGTATGATTTGAAGCATGAGCTGATTTCCGTTCAGATTAAGCTTGAGAATGCGGATAAGGCGCTGGACAAGCTTAAGGAGGAAAACAGAGAGCTTCAGATGAAGATTGTTCAGTTGGAAACAGAGATGAAAAACAAACGAAAATAAAGAAAAGAGGAGGCTGCTCATAAGGCAGCCTTTTTTGGGGAATGGTTTGTATATGATACAGGGAAAAGTAGAAATATTAGCACCGGCCGGCTCTGTTGCCAGTATGGAAGCGGCAGTGTGCGCGGGGGCGGATGCCGTTTATATGGGAGGGAGCCTTTATGGGGCAAGGGCCTATGCGGACAATCCGGATGAGGAGCTTTTACTTAAGGCGATTGATTATGTGCACCTGCATGGGCGAAAGATTTATCTGACTGTGAATACGCTGATAAAGGATAAGGAAATGGAAAACCTGTACCATTATCTTCTTCCGTATTATATGCAGGGACTTGATGCAGTGATCGTGCAGGATATTGGCGTGCTTCGTTATATTAAGAAGCAATTTCCGAATCTTTCCATACACGTCAGTACGCAGGCATCCGTAACGAATGGACTGGGAGCCGCTTTTTTTAAAAAGCAGGGTGCGGACAGAATTGTTCCGGCAAGAGAGCTTTCGCTTGAAGAGCTTCGTGTAATGAAAGAGCAGACGAATCTGGAGCTCGAATGCTTTGTTCATGGAGCCATGTGCTACTGTTATTCCGGTCAATGTCTTTTAAGCAGCATGATTGGCGGAAGAAGCGGAAACAGGGGACAGTGCGCCCAGCCCTGCCGTCTGCCCTATGCGGTGCATGGAAAACGGCCGGCGGATTTGCTGAGCCTTAAGGATTTATGTACGATTGAGATGATTCCGGAGCTTGTGGATGCAGGGATTGATTCCTTTAAAATAGAAGGCCGCATGAAGCAGCCGGACTATGTGTATACGGTTGTCCGTATGTACCGGAAATATACGGACCTTTATCTGGAAAAGGGTGAAAAGGGATACTTTGTTTTGGAGAAAGACAGACGGACGTTAGAAAACGCTTATTTAAGAAGAGGCTATGAATCCGGTTATTATAAGAGGCAGAATGGGAAAGAAATGCTGTCCTTAAAGCGTCCGAAAGAACGAAAGGGGAATTGCGAAGAAAGAGGATACATACCTGAAGATTATAAAATTAAAGAAAAAATTAATGGGAAGTTAATAATTTCGGCAGGAAAGTGTGTTAAACTATGGTTGGAATATAAAGGAAAGGGAAAGAGTATCTGTAGGGAGATTTCCGGTGAAATCGTACAAAATGCCGAGAAAGCGCCGCTTAAAAAAGAAAGAATAGAAAAGCAGGTTCGCAAAACCGGAAATACTGACTTTGTGTTTGATAAGCTTGAGCTTGAGATGGGAGCGCATGTATTTCTCCCGGTGCAGTCGCTTAATACGCTTCGACGGAAAGGACTTAGCGCTCTTCGGGAGGAGATATTATCCGGATATAAAAGAGAGGCTCCGGCACACCCCCGGGATTTTTTGACAGGGACTTTTGAAGAGAAAAAGTGTGGCAGACTGTCCTTTGAAATATCTGTTCAGACGGAGGAACAGTTTTTTTTAGCGGCGGCTTCAGAGGCTTTGGATGTTATTTATGTGGAGTCAGAGCTTGCGTTTCGCGAGCCGGTTCTTTCGGCTGTCACACGGATCAGGGACAAAGCTGTTTATGCGGCAATGCCTTATATTTTCCGGACAAGGGCGATTTCCTGTTATGATACCTTTTACGGGCGTTTATCGTCTGTGTATGACGGAGTGCTTATCAGAAACTGGGAGAGTCTTGAGTGGCTTCGAAAAAAAGGGTATACTAAGAAAGTGATTTCAGACAGTCAAATCTATGTCTTTAATCGAATTGCCAAAGAGGCAGTAAGACAGGAAGAAATTTTCCGTTATACCTGTCCTGCAGAATTAAATCTTCATGAGCTTAAAAGCTTAGGCGGCGGAGGTATCCTCCCTGTGTATGGCTTCCAGCCTGTGATGATTACGGCAAACTGCATAAAAAAAACGACCGGAGAATGCAGCGGGCAGGACGGCCTTTTATATATTACCGACCGGTGCGGAAAACAATTTGCCGTGAAAAATAACTGCAGATATTGTTATAATGTCATATATAATTGTGAGCCGCTTCTTATGCCGGACATGGCAGAGGAGCTGAGAGATTTGAGATTATCCGGCATAAGGCTTGGTTTTGTTACAGAGAAAAAGGAGGAGGTACAGAGTATACTGGATCTGTACGAAAGAGCTTTTTTCAGAAATGAAAAGGTTCCCATGCCCCGGAACGGGTATACAAGGGGACATATAAAACGGGGAGTAAAGTAGGTGGAAAATTGGTAAATATTATTATAGAATTATCGAAATACATTATGATAATTTTGGCAACAATGTATACATTCCTATGCTTCAGTATTTTTGGGTATCAGGATCCTGACCGTAAGAGAGGGCTTTTGATACAGCAAAATGTGCTGATGTTTCTGATGCAGATGGTTGCTTATCTTGTTATGTATCTGGAGAAAGAGGATATTAAGCTCCTGGCTTTCTATCTGATGCAGGTAGTACTGTTTGGGGCCGCAATACTTCTGTATACGAATATCTATCCGAATGTATCAAGACTTGTCATTAATAATATGTGTATACTTTTATGTATCGGCATGATTATGCTGACACGTCTTGACTACGGAACGGCTGTGAAGCAGTTTGTGATTGCGGCGGCAGCGATTGGGTTCAGTCTGGTAATCCCGGTCATTATCCGCCGGTTTAAGCTTTTGTCGGAATGGAGGAAGCTTTATGCGATTGTAGGAATTGTTTCACTGGCGGCGGTTGTCGTAGTGGGAAGAGTATCAAACGGCGCGATGCTTGGTTTTGAAATTGCAGGAATTAATATCCAGCCGTCCGAGCTTGTAAAGATTGTATTTGTCTTTTTTGTGGCGTCAAGCTTTAAGGAATCGCTGGAATTCAAAAATATTGTGATTACGACGGCGCTTGCGGCATTTCATGTGCTGATATTGGTAGTATCAAAGGATTTGGGGGCCGCGCTCATTATTTTTGTAGTTTATCTGGTCATGCTGTATGTAGCCACAAGGCAGCCTCTTTATATTGCCGCCGGACTTGGCGCGGGAAGCGCGGCATCGGTGGCGGCCTATTATTTATTTAATCATGTGCGTGTACGCGTGGTCGCATGGAAAGACCCGTTCGCGGTATATACAGGGGAAGGATACCAGGTTGCCCAGTCTTTGTTTGCCATTGCTACGGGAAGCTGGTTTGGTATGGGGCTTTATCAGGGATCTCCGGAGACAATTCCGGTTGTGGAAACGGATCTTATTTTTTCGGCAATATCAGAGGAAATGGGGCTGATTTTTTCACTCTGCATTATCCTGATCTGTGTAAGCTGCTATGTGATGTTTCTTAATATTGCCATGCAGCTTCACACGCTGTTTTATAAGCTGGTCGCGCTGGGGCTTGGGACCTGCTATATTTTTCAGGTATTTCTTACCGTCGGAGGCGTGACAAAGTTTATCCCGCATACGGGTGTGACGCTTCCTCTTGTCAGCTATGGGGGAAGTTCACTTCTCAGCACCATTATTATGTTTGCAATTATTCAGGGACTTTATATATTAAGGGAAGACGAGGAAGAAGATATTGAGAGAAGGAAGAAAGAAAGGCTACGAGCAAAAAGAAGCAGACAGGAAAATAAAAAGAAAAGAAGAGAAACGGGATATGACCCGCAGGGAGCGAAGAGAGGCAAACCGCGAGGATCGGAGGAAAGCAAAGAAAAAACGCGCCGGAAACAAAGAATTCGCTAGAGTAACCTATGTATTTGTCGCTCTTTTTATCGGTATGATGGGATATATTGCGTATTTTAACGTTGTGAAAGGCTCGGAGATTGTGAGGAGCCCGTATAACGCAAGGCAGGATTCGATAGCTGAGCGGATTGTGCGCGGAAAGATTCTCGACAAAAACGGAAATGTTCTTGCACAGACGAACGTATCGGAGGACGGAACCGAGACAAGAGAGTATCCGTACGGCAATATGTTTGCTCATGTGGTGGGATATGTGGATCAGGGAAAGACAGGAATAGAAGCTCTGTCAAATATCGATTTGCTGACCTCCAATTCCTTTTTTCTTAATAAGATAAAAAATGAATTTCAGGATAAAAAAAATATGGGGGACAATGTGGTGACTACGCTTGACGCCGGGCTTCAGGAGGCAGCCTACGATGCGCTTGGCGGTTACAGGGGAGCGGTTGTCGTCATGGAGCCAAGTACCGGTAAAATTCTTGCAATGGTGTCGAAGCCTGATTTTGACCCGGCGGGCGTTGCGGACAATTGGGACTATCTGAGCACCGACGAGGAGAACAGCGCTCTTTTAAACCGCGCTACGCAGGGTCAGTATGCGCCGGGTTCTACCTTTAAGGTAGTGACGGCGCTGGAATTTATGCGGGAAAACAAAGATTATGACAGCTATGCTTATTCCTGCAGCGGTGAAATTACGGTGGCAGATACGACAATTCGCTGTTATAATGGAAATGTACACGGCGACGAGGACTTCAGAGACAGCCTTGCACATTCCTGCAATACCTCCTTTTGTAATATTGGGCTGTCGCTTGATATTGAAAAGTTTAGGGATACAGCAAAGGAGCTGTTGTTTGATTCCGGGCTTCCCTGCGATTTGTCCTGCAGTAAAAGTGAATTCAGACTGAAAAAGGGCGCCCTGGACGGAGACCGTATGATGACGGCAATGGGGCAGGGCCAAACTCAGGTAAGCCCTTACCATATGGCGCTTATTACTTCCGCAATTGCGAATGGCGGTACGCTGATGAAGCCTTATCTGGTCGATTCTGTAACGAATGATACAGGGGCGGAAATCAGGAAGAATAAGCCGAAGAAATACAGAGACCTTATGACCTCTGCCGAAGCGGCACAGTTAAAGGATTATATGACATCGGTAGCAGAGTACGGAACGGCATCTGTCTTAAGCGGGCAGAGCTACACGGCAGCGGGCAAGACAGGAACGGCGGAGTACAGCTCTGATGAGGAGAAGGATCATTCGTGGTTTATTGGAATGTCCAATGTAGACAATCCGGAACTTGTAATCAGTGTTATTATCGAGTCTTCAGACGGGACTGCAAGTGCGGTAAATATGGCAAAGCAGGTTTTTGACGCATATTATTACGGATAAAAGATTATGAGAAAGACGGCCTGACAGCGCCGTACAGGTGAAAGGAGCGGGATATGAGATATTATCGGTATCTTTATCTGGGCGATGGTGTGAAAAAGAAAAAGGATAAGGTGATACGAAGGCTTGAGAGAAGAAAGCTTTCGCCGGGTATCCATATCATAACGCTTCCGGAAAGTGAAAAAAACCAGCTGGAGATCTATTCCTGTACCCAGCTTATTAAGCCGTATTTTCCGAAAAGAGATTTTTTTGTGGTAGGAATCGGAAAAGGTTATGAGGAAGCGCTGGAATTAGTGGAAGAAATGACGAAAGAGGTGTATAATGAAACTATGAGTGCAGATATACGCGCTTATATATTAAAAAAAGAGCAGGAAAGGTAAGATGCTACATATACTACTTTTATTCTTGAAAATAATAGGGATTATATTGGCTGTAATATTGGGAATAGTAATATTACTGGCATGTATTGTTCTTTTTGTGCCTGTCAGATATGAGGCGGTGGGAAAATGCGGAGGAGATTTAAAATCTCTGAAAGGACGCGTCTGCGTTACATGGCTTTTTAGACTGATACGTTTGGATGTACATTATAAGGAGCAGAAACTCAGATGGCGAATCAGGATTTTATGGATAAAAAAAACCGGAGGACAGATAAAGGAGGAAAGTCATAATGAGGAAAGTAACACGAAAGGGACGTATGATGAAAAAACAGAATTTAAAGAAGCTGAAAAGCTTCCTGAAAGCAAGGAAGAAATACCTGAAACGGGCGGCGAAATCGCAGAAAAGTCTGAGACGTGCGAGAAAGAACGCGAAGAAAGCGTGGAAGAAATTCCGCAGGCAGAATCCGGAGACAATGAAGCTTCTGCAAAAGATAAAGAATCACCGGAAGCTTCTGAAGAAAGGACAGGCATTTTTCAAAAAATCAGGAGCTTCACTCAAAGCATTCTTGAAAAGATAAAGGGCCTGTTCCGAAAAATACAGGAGCTTTTTTCCGGTATTCGTGATAAGGTATATTCTCTGGAAGAAAAAAAGGATAAGATTCTGGGCTTTTTAAAAGATGAGACGCATATAGGGGCTGTTAAGAAAGGAAAGAAAGAGGTGTTTAAGCTTCTTAGGAGGCTCAGGCCCAAAAAGCTTTTTATTGAGGCGCGCTTTGGCTTTGAGGACCCCTGCATAACGGGAAAGACGCTGGCAGGGCTCAGTATTTTGTATCCGTTTATAGGAGAACATGTGGAACTCACCCCGGATTTTAAAAAACGGATCTTAAAGGGGAAGCTTTATACTAAGGGGAACGTATGTGCTTTTCATTTTCTGATACTGCTCTGGAACCTGTTTTGGAGCAGGAATGTCCGGCAGACATACAGAGACGTGAAAAATTTTGAATGGTAAAAATGTGAATGATGACAGAAAGTAGGAGGAACCAGCTATGGCAGACAGTAATTTTAAAGGAACGGTAGAGGCTCTTTTTAAGGGAATCGAAGGAGTCGTAACATCCAAGACAGTCGTAGGAGATGCGATTCATATCGGCGAGACGATTATTCTTCCGCTTGTAGACGTATCCTTTGCAGTAGGTGCGGGAGCATGGGGAACGGATAAAAAGGATAAGGGCGCCGGAGGTATCGGAGGTAAAATGATGCCATGTGCCGTGCTCGTAATCCAGAACGGACAGACAAGGCTTGTCAATGTTAAGAATCAGGATACAATTACAAAGATTCTGGATATGGTTCCGGATGTGGTAGATAAATTTTCTGCCGGAAAGGATTCCAGTATAACAGAGGATGACGTTATGGATATTTTAAACGAGGATGAGGCTTAAAACGGTCATGTTTATGTGGGCGGACGCATAAAATAAGGATAAAACATTCCGAAAGGGTGGTCCGCCTGAAACGGATTATCGGTTTTGCATTGTTCTGGGTGGCAGTGGGCATCATACTTGCCCTGATACTGCCGAATACGTTTGTGGAGGTGCTGTGTATCATTTTGTGTATATTGGCGGGATATAATTTATTTTGCTGTTGAAAAATCAGATGTATATGAGAAATTGGTGAGTTGAAAAAGTGAATTCCACTTTGCGAGATTAAATTCCACTTTGAAAAA